>JAWLEU010000043.1:0-14650 GCA_041685965.1 Desulfosalsimonas sp. | reverse complement strand
GCGCTGATGTTGAAATAGGAACGGGCCTTTTTTCTGACACCTTCGCCTTCTGCATCAAAAAGCTCGGGCTTAAGTGCGGTTTCAAGACGGTGAGCCATAATTATTACCCGGATTATTATCTGGTTATAATTCTCATGATGTCATTGTAGAACACAAAAACCATAAGCATCATCAGCAGAAAAATGCCGATCTGCTGTGCTATTTCCCTTGACCTGAGCGACACTGGGCTGCCCTTTGCCGCCTCTATTGCAAAAAACACCAGGTGTCCTCCGTCGAGCACAGGCACAGGCAAAAGATTGAGTATGCCAAGGTTGACGCTTACAAGCGCAATAAAAGAAAGCAGGCTCACGGCCCCGTGGTCTACCTGTTCTCCCGCCATTTCGGCAATCATTATGGGTCCGCCGAGGGTATCAAGAGACAGGGTCCCCTGGATAAGCTTTACCACGGAAACCACAGTGAGCTTTATGATAAGCCAGGTGCGCGTCAGGCTCTCGCCCATTGCCTCTACCGGGTTTAAGCGAATGGTTTCGGTCTCTCCGGCTGCTGTAATACCTACTATGTATCGCTCCTGCTCTTCTCCGAACACGTTTTCCACAGTGTCTTTTTCCGGCGAGATTTTAAAATTCTTCCGGCTACCGTCGCGCTCTATGGTGAAAGTAATCTGCCCGCCCCGGCTCTGGGACACAAACTCGGCCATATCCTGCCAGGTCTCTATTTCACTGCCATCTATGGCGGCAATAACATCGCCGTTTTCAAGGCCCGCGGCCTCTGCAGGAGAGTCTTGCCTTACTTCGCCTACAACCGGCTTTAAGTCCATGACCCCGATTGCGGCAAACAAGACAAAAAATATCACCACGCACAGTATGAAATTGGAAAAAGGGCCGGCTGCCACTATGAGCATCCTCTGGTGAACAGGCTTATTATTGAACGAATAATCCGCGTCCTCGGGGTCTACCTCGGAATCCGGCTGCTCGCCCACCATTTTTACATATCCGCCCAGGGGCAGCGCGGAAAGCCTGTACTCCGTACGGCCCACTGTCTTTGAGGCCAGCTTGGGCCCGAATCCCAGAGAAAACTTCTCTACCCCGACTCCAAACGCCTTGGCCACCAGAAAATGACCAAGCTCGTGGAAAAAAATCAACACGCCCAGAACTATAACAAGGCCTATAACCATGCTCATATTGTAAAAACCCGCTTTTTATTTCAATTTATCCAGCCAGCATGGATTCTGCTGTTTTGCGTGCGTCAAGATCGGCTTGTATCACATCGTCGATCCCCGGTTCCATAACCGGCGTATACTGGTTCATAACACTTTCTATAATTTCCGGAATTCTGTTAAATCCCGTATCCCCTTTCAAAAACGCGGCCACTGCCACCTCGTTTGCGGCATTCATGGCAGCAGGCATTGTCCCGCCGCGTTTGCACGCCCGGTATGCAAGCCCCAGGCACGGAAACTTCTTCATATCCGGCGACCTGAACGTAAGCCGTGCCAGTTTTGCAAAATCCGGATATGACTGGCCCAGCGGAAGCCGATCAGGGCAGGACAACGCATAGGCTATTGCCCCCTTCATGTCCGGCACGCCCATCTGGGCCATTACGCTGCCGTCGCAAAACGCCACCATGGAATGCACAATGCTCTGGGGATGTACGACCACTTCAATTCTGTCCGGGCTGAGTCCGAACAGATGCGCTGCCTCGATGACCTCCAGTCCCTTGTTCATAAGAGTTGCCGAATCAATTGTAATCTTGTCTCCCATCTGCCAGGTGGGATGGGCAAGTGCGTCCTCGGGAACAACACCTGCAAAGTCCCGTTCAGGCAGGTCCAGAAACGGTCCTCCTGACGCGGTCAAAAGTATTCTTTCCACGTCATCGTGCCGGTTGCCTGATATGCACTGAAACACTGCGCTGTGTTCACTGTCCACCGGCACAATCCGCACTCCCCGGTCTGCAGCTTCGCGCATAACAAGGTCGCCTGCCATTACCAGAACTTCCTTGTTTGCAAGCGCTATATCCTTGCCCGAAGATATTGCTGCTATGGTGGGCATGAGACCCGCAGAGCCCACCATGGCGGAAACCACCATGTCTGTGTCCCTATAGGAAGCGGCGGTACGGTAACCCTCTTCTCCGAAAACAATCTCTGTTTCGGTATCTTTTGAAAGCATTTCACTAAGAGCCAGAGCCTTTTGCTCATCATAGACAGCTGCAATATCAGGGGCAAACTTTTCTATCTGCCTGGCAAGAAGATCGATATTGCTGCCCCCTGTAAGCGCTTTTACGCAATATCGGTCAGCAAAGCGCTCCAGGACCTCAAGGGTGCTTTTTCCAATGGATCCCGTGGATCCGAGTATGCCTATCCTGCGCTTTTTCATTTAAGCTTGTGCTTCTGATTTAGTTATTGGAACAACTGCATTTTAAAAAATAAACAGGTTAAACCCGTATGCCACGGGTGAGGCAAACAGCAGGGCGTCGATGCGGTCAAGCATTCCCCCGTGTCCGGGCAGGATTCCGCCAGAGTCCTTGATTTTGGCCCTGCGCTTGAGTTCGGATTCAAAAAGATCCCCTATCTGGCCGGCAAGTCCCACTGCCACGGCAAACAATGCGGTATGCAGGGTGGAAAGCCCGGGCAGAAACAGGCTTTTAAAAACAACTGCAATTACAATATTGGCTGCAAGACCGCCTATCGCCCCTTCCACCGACTTTCCGGGGCTGATGGAGGGAGCAAGCTTGTGCCTGCCCAGATAGGTGCCCACGTAAAATGCGCCCACATCCCCGAGAAATACAACGAAAACCACAAAGAATATCCATGCCACGCCCTCGGGCCCGCCCCGCAGAAGCACCAGGCATGCAAGAGGCAGAAAAATGTATACAAGCCCCTGTGCCTGCTGTGCCACTGTATCCATTATCTGGGGGGCATAGCGGTATGCAGGCATTGAAAAAAGCGCGCCGATTAAAAGCCCGAAAAACATAAACAAAAGCATGGCATCAAGGGATGCAAACAGGGCGGCAGCGATCATTGCCAGTCCTGCGGCAGTCCCGGCAAGAGGCACGGGCTTAAGTATCCCGGCCTTGTCACCGCCGGAGATAATATGAAAGTATTCCCAGATTGCAAGCACGGCTATCAGGGCTATAAGCAAGGCAAACACTACCGGCGGGCCCTTGTATATAAGGGTTGCAAGTACGGGAACCGCAACAAAGGCTGTAATCCATCTTTTCAGGTGCATGGCACATTCCCGGCTGTAGGTTCATGATCCTGCCCGCCGGCGCTAAAAGCCCGAAAGGCCTGTTTTTCCGGTCAGGATGAAACCCGTCCGAAGCGGCGTTCCCGCTCCTGGAACGCCTTGAGAATACGGATGTATTCATCGCGCGTGAAGTCCGGCCACAAGGTGGGGGTTACAAAGATTTCGGCGTATGCAATCTGCCAGAGAAGAAAATTGCTGATCCTGTATTCACCACTGGTGCGAACAAGCAATTCCGGATCGGGCATATCAGAGGTATACATATACCCGCAAAGGCTCTGTTCCGTGACGTCTTCCGGATCGATCCTGCCCTGCCTGACCTCTATGGCAAGGGTTCTTGCAGCTTTTGCAATCTCCGCCCGACCCCCGTAGCTCAATGCAAGGGTCAAGCACATTCCGTCATTTCCGCGCGTGGCTTCAAGCGTCCGGTCCAGGGCTTTTTTTACATCTTCGGGCAGACGTGCGGTTTCGCCTATAAGGTTTAACCTGATTCCGTTTTCGACCATCTCGTCGGTCTCTGAGGACAAAAACCGCTTCAGAAGACTCATCAGGGCAGAGATCTCGGATTCCGGGCGCTGCCAGTTTTCAGTGGAAAACGCGTAGAGTGTGAGATAGCCGATGCCGATTTCCCTGCTGGTGCGCACCACCGTTCGAACTGCGTCCGCACCGCGCTCATGCCCCTTGACCCGGTTCAACATCCGCTTTTTGGCCCATCTTCCGTTACCGTCCATTATAACGGCGACATGACACGGGAGCCTGGAAGGGTCCAGGCCTGCATTTTCAGCAGCCTCAGACTTCAAGGATCTCCTTTTCCTTGGTCTTGTAGAGCTCGTCTATCTGTTTGACATGTTCGTCTGTTAGTTTCTGGATCTCGTCAAAAGCCTTGCTCACATCGTCTTCAGAGGCGTCTCCGTCCTTTTTGAGGGATTTCAGGGAATCGTTTGCATCCCTGCGGATATTGCGCACCGCGATCCTGTATTCCTCGCAGAGCTTGTTGACCTGCTTGACGATATCCTTTCTTCGATCCTCTGTCAGAGGCGGAATATTAATGCGTATAATCTTTCCGTCGCTCGAAGGCGTCAACCCCAGGTTGGACTTCATTATAGCCTTTTCAATCTCCTTGACCGCGGAAGGATCCCAGGGCTGAATCGTGATAAGGCGGCTTTCCGGAACCGAAAGCGATGCGATCTGGTTTAACGGTGTGGGTGTGCCGTAATAATCCACCCGGACATCGTCCAAAAGATTCAACGATGCGCGCCCGGTGCGTATCTTCTGCAGCTCCTTTTTCAGCGCGTCAACCGTCTTGTCCATCTTTTCACCGGCTTCGCTGATAATCGAATCAATCATGGCCGCTCACCTGTTTTAAGGTTTAAGGTTCAAGGTTCAAGGTTGATGGTATTGTAACCGGTATATCAGGTTATTTCGTAAATCCTGGTGCCGATGGTCTCTCCGCAGACCACTTTGCAGGCATTTCCCTGTTTTTTGAGATTAAATACCACGAGCATCAGCCGGTTGTCCATGGCCAGTGATATGGCAGTGGTGTCCATAACATGAAGGCGTTTTTCCAGAACAGACATGTAGTCGATGCTGTCGATAAAAAGTGCCGAGTCGTTGTTCACCGGATCCATGTCATAGACCCCGTCCACCTTGGTGCCTTTGAGCAGCACCTCTGCGTGGATTTCTGCTGCCCTGAGCACCGCGGCGGTATCAGTGGTGAAATACGGGTTGCCCGTGCCTGCTGCAAATATCACCACCCTGCCCTTTTCCAGATGCCGGATGGCCCTTCTTCTTATGTAGGGTTCGGCCATCTGATGCATGGAAATCGCGGAAAGCACCCGGGTCGGTAAGTCAAGCTTTTCCAGGGCGTCCTGAAGTGCCAGGCTGTTCATAACCGTGGCCAGCATGCCCAGGTAATCCGCTGAAGCCCTGTCCATGCCCTTTGAACTTCCTGCTACCCCGCGGAATATATTGCCTCCGCCAACCACCAGGGCGGTCTGCACGCCGAGGCTCGCGATGGATTTTACTTCCCCGGCAACGTAGTGCAGGGTCTCGGGGCTGATTCCGTACTGCTCATCGCCCATGAGTGCTTCGCCGCTCAATTTCAGAAGCACGCGGCTGAATATCGGCTGATCCAAGATTTTAGCTCTCTCCGATCTGGAAACGGGAAAACCGGTTGATGGTTATTTTCTCGCCTGTTTTTGCGATCGTCTCGTTTATGACATCCGAGATAGTAAGATCCGTGTTCCTTATGTAGAGCTGATTCATCAGGCAGGACTCTTTATAAAACTTGCTCATCTTGCCTTCCACGATTTTTTCAGCCACGTCTTCGGGCTTTCCCATTTCAAGGGCCTGCTGACGGTAAATTTCTTTTTCCCGTTCAACAGCCTCGGCGGGAATATCTTCCGGAACCACGCCCAGCGGGGCGGAGGCGGCTATGTGCATTGCAATGTTTTTGGCAAACTCCTTGAACTCATCGGTTTTGGCAACAAAGTCAGTCTCGCAGTTTACCTCCACTAGCACCCCGATTTTGCCGCCCATGTGAATATAGGACTGGATGACTCCGTCCGCGGCGGTTTTGCCGGCCCTCTTCTTGGCTGTGGCAAGGCCTTTTTTACGAAGGTAATCCGCCGCCTTCTCGGTATCTCCCTCGCATTCGGTAAGGGCCTCCTTGCAGTCCATGATGCCGGCCCCGGAGCGATCCCTGAGCTGTTTGACCATATCTGCAGTTATCGTAGGCATTTTTACTCTCCTGTGTTTGCAGCTTCTTCTGATTCTGATTTTTCTGCCTGGCCGGCAGCTGTTTCCGACTGGTTGCCTGAAGCGGCCTTACGGATAACCTCCACGACAGGGCCCTGCTCATCCTCGGAAGCCGGGCGCCTCTCAACCGTTTTTTCAGACTGATCCGCTGCTTCCTCGGCCTGTTTGTCCTTTTCCGCCTGGAGTTTTTCCTCCCTGCGCTGTTTACCCTCGATTACAGCGTCGGCAATCCTGGAGGTAATAAGCCTGATGGAGCGAATGGCATCATCATTGCCCGGGATAACGTAGTCGATCTTGTCGGGATCACAGTTTGTGTCCACAACTGCCACCACCGGTATTCCGAGCCTGAGGCCCTCGCGCACCGCAATCGCCTCCTTCTTGGGGTCAACCACAAAAATGGCGCCGGGCAGCGATTTCATTGAGCGGATGCCGCCCAGGTTGTTGTCCAGCTTGGTCCTTTCCTTTAACATGTAAACCCTTTCCTTCTTGGGATACATGTTTATTGAGCCGTCATTTTCAATGGCATTGAGGTAGTTCAGGCGCTCAATGCTCTTTTTTACGGTGGTAAAATTGGTGAGCATGCCGCCGATCCAGCGGTTGTGGACATAAAACATCTCGCACCTGTTGGCCTCCTCGTAGATAGACTCCCTGGCCTGCTTCTTGGTGCCCACAAAAAGCACGCTCTGCCCGTTTGCCACCGTGTCTGTTACAAAGTCATAGGCGACTTTGAACATTCTGACCGTCTGCTGCAGGTCAACGATGTAGATCCCGTTTCTTGCCCCGAAGATATATTTTTTCATCTTGGGGTTCCAGCGCCTGGTCTGGTGGCCGAAATGTACGCCTGCCTCCAGCAGTTCCTTCATTGTAACGTAAGCCATTTACATACTCCTTTTACTTCGGTTTGAAATCCTCCGCCCATGTCATCCCGGCAGCCGACTTTTGAAAAAAGCACCGGAGCCGCCGGTCCAGGGGCGTGTGTCATTAATAAATAAACTTGGTATCTGTACCAGAAGATACACATACCTGCAATATTTTTGTTATTATATTTTCCGCAGCACTGCCACCCTGTCATGTCCGCCGTAGTCCCTTACAAACTCAGGCTCCCTGTAAGCCCCGAGTTCACGGCAGAGTTCTTCTACCGCCTCCTTCTGGTCATATCCTATTTCCATGAGCAAAAAGCCCTCAGGCTTCAGGTGCGCGGGAGCCAGCGAGGCAATTGTGCGGACAGCCCCGAGCCCGTCCTTTTTCCCGTCAAGGGCCGGCAGGGGTTCATATTCGCGAATCTCGGGCTCAAGGTCGGCCAGGTCGCAGGTACGAACATAAGGAGGATTGGAAACTATCATGTCAAACCCCGGGCCCCCGGGATCAACCGCATCCAGCCAGCGGCCTGCAAAAAATCTGATATTTCCTGCGACCCCGTTTTGCGCAGCGTTTTTTTTTGCCAGCTTCAGGGCCGGATATGACCGGTCAACTGCAAAATACATGTTGCCGGGGCGCTCCACTGCCAGACTCACAACAACCGCTCCTGAACCCGTTCCCAGATCTATAATACGGCCTGGATCATTTGTTTCCCCGGGTATCCGGAAAAGCGCGGCTTCCACAAGATGCTCCGTTTCCGGGCGCGGAATAAGAACATCCCGGTTTACTTCAAACGGCAAACCCCAGAATTCACGGGTGCCAAGAATGTAAGCCACGGGTTCACGGCTCACCCTGCGACGGATCAGCCCCCTGTAAGAGGCAAGCTCATTTGCGGACAGGGGCTGGTCGTGCCTGATATATAAATCTATGCGCCCGACGCCCATAACTTCTGCAAGCAGAAGTTCCGCTGTGAGACGGGGCGAATCGATATGGCGGGAATGAAAAAAACCGGCCGTCCATTGAAGCGCGTCAAGAACGGTCCACGTCTGCGGTTTCTGCGACTTGTGATTCCGCATTCTGCAATGCCCGGGCCTGATAGTAGGTGGCCAGCTCGTCGATTATTTCATCGAGCCCGCCGCCCTGCAGGACCTGTTCGAGTTTATAGAGGGTTAGTCCTATGCGGTGATCCGTGACCCTGCCCTGGGGAAAGTTGTAGGTGCGGATTCTTTCGCTGCGATCGCCGCTTCCCACCTGGTTTCTGCGCTCCTGGGAGATCTTTTCGTTCTGCTCCTGCAGCTGGATGTCATAGAGCCGGGCCATGAGCACCTTCATTGCCTTGGCCTTGTTTTTGTGCTGGGATTTCTCGTCCTGGCAGGTAACCACCAGGCCGCTTGGAACGTGGGTGAGACGGACAGCGGAGTCAGTTGTGTTAACCGACTGCCCTCCGGGGCCGCTGGAGCGGAAAACGTCCACCTCTATGTCATTTTGATCGATATTGACCTCCACGTCTTCGGCCTCAGCAAGCACCGCCACGGTGACCGCAGAAGTATGAATCCGTCCCTGGGCCTCTGTGGCAGGCACCCGCTGGACCCTGTGAGTTCCGCTTTCGTACTTGAGATGGCTGTATGCCCCCTGCCCTTTGACCATGGCTATGACTTCCTTCACACCGCCGGAGTCGGTCCAGTGAGCATCAATTAGTTCTATCTTCCAGCCCTTGGCCTCTGCATAGCGCGTATACATACGGAAAAGGTCGCCGGCAAAAAGGCTTGCCTCCTCGCCGCCTGTGCCTGCGCGGATTTCTAAAATCACGTTTTTGTCGTCGTTGGGGTCCTTGGGAACAAGCAGTTTCTTCAGCTGCTTTTCCAGATCCGAGAGCTGCTGTGTAAGCGATTCTATTTCGCTTCTTGCAAGCTCCTTTATTTCCGGGTCGCTGTCAGAAAGCAGTTCCCTGCTCTGTTCGAGCTCCTGCTGCACCCGCAGGTATTCACGGTATACCCCGACGATTTTTCCAAGCTCCGCGTGCTCGCGTACATACTTGGGATACACCTCCCTGTTTCCCACCACCTCGGGATCTGAAAGCAGGTGTTCGAGCTCGGCGTAACGCTTTTCTATGCCGTCCAGTCGTTCAAACATCAGGTCACCAGCATCCGCCTATTTCTTTTCTCCCTGCTGATACCAGGCATACTTGCGGCGGAACCTCTCGATTCTTCCGGCAGAGTCAACAAGCTTCTGCTTTCCGGTATAAAACGGATGGCACTGGGAGCAGATTTCAACAGAAATATTTTCGCGGGTGGAGCCCACAGTGAACTCATTGCCGCATGCGCAGCGGATAGTTGTTTCCTGGTACTGCGGATGAATTTCTTTTTTCATTTCAAACACCTCATGGTTCAGTTTCAATGTTAAAGGTCCAGCGTTAGAATATCACGAATTCATTGCGTCGAGAAATTCCTTATTCGTTTTAGTGCCCTTCATCTTATCGAGCAAAAACTCAAGGCTGTCAATAGGATTCAGCGAAGCAAGCAGCTTGCGCAGTATCCATACCCGGTTTAACGCGTCTGAATCCAGCAGCAGCTCTTCTTTGCGGGTGCCGGACCGGTTGATGTCGATTGCCGGGTACATGCGGCGGTCCGAAAGCTTGCGATCAAGGTGCAGCTCCATGTTGCCGGTGCCCTTGAATTCCTCGAATATAACCTCATCCATCCTGCTGCCTGTGTCGATTAATGCAGTGGCTATAATGGTCAGGCTGCCGCCTTCCTCAATATTTCTGGCAGCACCGAAAAACCGCTTTGGGCGGTGAAGGGCATTGGCGTCCACGCCGCCGGAAAGCAGCTTGCCGCTCGAGGGTACTGTCATGTTGTAGGCACGGGCAAGCCTGGTTATGCTGTCGAGAAGGATCACCACGTGCTTTTTGTGCTCCACAAGCCTCTTGGCTTTTTCAGAAACCATTTCGGCCACCTGAACGTGGCGCTCTGCAGGTTCGTCAAAAGTGGAGGAAACAACTTCTGCATCCACTGAGCGCTGCATGTCAGTGACCTCTTCAGGACGTTCGTCAATTAAGACCACAAAGGGGATGACGTTTTTATGATTACTTATGATGCTGTTTGCAATGTTTTTGAGCAGCATCGTCTTGCCTGTCCGGGGCGGCGAGACTATAAGGCCTCGCTGACCGAAGCCAAGCGGGGTCATCAGGTCCATGATGCGCATGGAGTAATTGTCTGCTTCGCGCTCGAGCTTGATCTTTTTTTCCGGAAAAAGCGGAGTAAGGTTGTCAAAGAGAATTTTTTCCCTGGCTGCCTCAGGTTCCTCGAAATTGATTGCCTCGACTTTGAGCAGGGCGAAATATCGCTCCGATTCCTTGGGCTGGCGGATCTGGCCTGATACGGTGTCCCCGGTTTTGAGATTGAACCTTCGTATCTGGGAAGGCGAGACATATATGTCATCTGGTCCGGGAAGATAGTTGCAGTCATGAGACCGCAGAAATCCGAAACCGTCCGGCAGTATTTCCAGGGTTCCCTCGCCGTAAATCAGTCCGTTTTTTTCTATGTGAGCCTGCAGAAGGGAAAAAATAAGTTCCTGCTTGCGCATCCGGCCTACGTTCTCGATGTTGAACTTCTTGGCCATGCGGGTGAGTTCACTGATCTTTTTGTTTTTCAATTCAATGATGTTCATTTAATACCATTCCCTGTTCTTTCTCTCCCATTTCAATCCCGGCTGCCGGATCCTGTCCGGATGGATTCAAAACAGCCTTGGTTTAATATTGAAACGGCGCGGCAGGCCATCTGAATCGACGCAGTAAGCCGCGGAATCATTACCGCCGGCTCAGCTGTCCGTGACGCCTGCAGGCCGTGTGTACGAGTATGTATGTATTTAAAACTTAGGTAATAAGAGGCCTGGTTTAAGATGTTTAAATTAGAAGGAATCACAACAACAGAAAAACGTCCACAGGGCAGGTACGTTTTTTAAATATTTAAAACATAAATATTTACGTGTCAACCATTTTCACCCGTTTTTTTCAACTCCGCAGTTTTTCATAGATCCTGTCCACTTCGGCGTATACATCTGCGAGGCTTTTGTTGTTGTCTATTACGTAATCGGCAAGCCGCCGTTTTTCAGAATCCGGCATCTGAGTTTTCATAAGTGATTCCGCCTGCTCGCGGCTTGTCCGGTCCCTGTCCATAACCCTTTTGATACGGGTTTCGCGTGCTGCGCTGACCATGACCACGTAGTCGAAAAACGACTGCATTTCTGTCTCGAACAAAAGCGGCACTTCAACCGCCACCATGGATGCGCCCCGGTCCCGCTCCTGTTTTATGTTTTCTTCTATCCGCCTGAGAACCCCGGGGTGAATAAAATCCTCCAGGGTCTTTCTGGCAAAATCGTCTTCTATGATAATTCCGCGCAGTTTCGGGCGGTCTATTGAACCGTCAGGTGCAAGTATCCCTTCCCCGAAATGCTCCACTATCCTCTCATAGGCAGCCGTGCCCTGTTGCACTGCCCGCCTTGCCAGTTGATCCGCGCTGAACACCGGCACTCCGAGTTCGGCGAGCCGTTTGCAGACTATGGACTTGCCGGATCCCACACCTCCTGTCACCCCGAGTGCAGGCGCTTTTCCGGATGCCCCTTTGTAGCCTTTTTTTATATTCATTGCATTTACAAGGACTTTGCGCTAAGTGTCTGCAAAAAAAGAAAACAATCCATTATCCTAAAAAATGGCTTTTATCAACCCGAAATTTATACCTGACAAATCCGGCATATACCTTGTGGGCGGATGCGTACGCGATCGCTTAATAGGCCGGCCCACGGCAGACTTTGATCTCGCGGTTGAAGCCGACGCCCGGGAAACTGCCGAATCAATCGCCTCTGCCTCAGGCAGGCGCGTGGTTGTCATGGGCGAAAAAGAAAAGCGCATCTACAGAGTGGTAACAAAAGACGCCACATATGACGTCTGCCTGATCAAGGGTGCAGACATTACAGAGGACCTTCTATCCAGGGATTTTACCATAAACGCCATGGCGGTGAATACCCAAACACATGAACTAATCGATCCTGCAGGGGGAAGAGACGATCTTTGGGGCAGTGTTGTGCGCATGGTCAGTCCTGAAGCCTTTGAACGCGACCCCCTGAGAATGCTCAGGGCCTTCAGGATTGCCGCGGCACTCGGCTTTGCTATTGATCCTGAAACCCTTGAGGCAATTTCTCGCGGGCCGGAAAGAATTGTGCAGACGGCAGGCGAAAGAATCCGGGATGAATGGCTCAGGATGCTTGAAACCCCTTTTTCCGCAGAGCTTGTAGGCCTTGCGAAAAGGTGCGGGCTGCTTTTTGCCATATTTCCTGAGTTGAGCAGGCTCGAGGGCTGCATCCAGAACAGTTACCACTGCTTTGACGCATTCGAGCACACCATGGCCGTATACAGGTCTCTGGAAAAAATGCTGCACCAGGAGCGTCCAGGCATTTACCCGGGCCGCAAAAACAGGGATCTTCTCGGTTTTGCCGGCAGCCCGGGGCTTGCAAAGCACGCAGCCCTGCTCCACGACGTTGCAAAGCCGGTTACCAGAAGCGTTGATGAAAAGGGCAGGGTTCATTTTTACAGACATGAACGCTTAGGCGCGCAAATGGTATCGGAGATAAACCTGAGGCTCAGGTTTTCAAACGCGGAAAACAGCTACACCTCATTTATGGTAAAAAATCATCTAAGACCGCTTTTTCTGTTCATTCTCCATGAGCGCGGAAGGCTTCAGCCCAAAACCAGGACCAGGTTCTTCATAAAAACATCCCCCTGGACTCCGGACCTGCTTATGCTTTTTGCAGCCGACTCCATGGGCAAGGATCCTTCAGCCTCGGGCAGGTTTGAAAAATTTATAAAAAATCTTGTTTATCAATACTTTACAGATCACCTGCCTGCCTCCAGACAATCCCGGCTGATTACAGGCCGCGATTTAATCGAGCACTTCGGTCTGACTCCGTCGCCCGCGTTTAAAACCATACTTGAAAAAGTCGAGGAGATGCGTCTTGCAGGCCTATTGAAAAACCGGGATCAGGCTCTTAGATTTACGGCAGAGCTGTTAGAAAAACATGGATTCGGATAAGCCGCCAGAAATAAATCTTACCCGGTTTTTCTATGGTTGACAATACCGGATTTTTTCTATATATAAATAAATTTTGCAAATGATACCCGTAGATAAATCGGTTTTCAGACTGGCGTGAACCTATGGCAAAAGGAGAAGGCGGTTATGAACATTTTGTTTTTCGGGCCCAATGGAAGCGGCAAGGGCACGCAGGGAGCAATCCTGAAGGAAAAATTCAACACTCCGCACATCGAGTCCGGAGCGATTTTCCGGGAAAACATCAAGGGAGGAACCGAGCTCGGCAAGCAGGCTAAGGCCTACATTGACAAGGGCGAGCTAGTGCCCGACGACATAACGATTCCCATGATTCTTGACCGGCTCAAACAGGACGACTGCAAAAACGGATGGCTTCTCGACGGATTTCCCAGGAACAAGAACCAGGCTATCAAGCTCCACGAGGCCCTGAAAGAAGCAGGCATGAACCTCGATCTCGTGGTTGAGATCGAACTGGACCGCGAGATTGCTAAAAACCGCATCATGGGCCGCCGCCTGTGCGTCAATGACAACAATCATCCCAACAACATCTTCATTGACGCGATCAAGCCCGACGGAGACAAGTGCAGGGTCTGCGGCGGAGAGCTCCAGACGCGTTCTGACGATCAGGACGAGGCCGCCATAGACAAGCGCCACGACATCTACTATGATACTGAAAGCGGAACCCTTGCGGCGGCTTACTATTTCAGGGATATAGCCGCAAAGGATCCGAAAATGAGCTACATTACGCTCGATGGTAAAAACAGCGTAAAGGAAGTTGCAGACGAACTGGTCTCTAAGCTTCCTGCATAACATTTGTAACCAAATTTCTATGTAAAGGGGGTTGAAATATTTGAAGGAAATCGCGGTCAAAGTCGACGATAACGATCTTGAAAAGGCGATGCGGGTTCTCAAGAAAAAAATCCAGAATGACGGCCTGTTCAAGCGGTTGCGGCTCAAGAAGAACTACGAGAAACCCAGCGAGTACAGACGCCGCAAGAAACGTGAAGCTCTGCGGCGTCAGCGGATCGCCGAAGCCAAGAAGCGTATGCGATACCGCAGGTCTTAATGCACTGTAGATCCAGGTGCTACAAGACGCACCATATTGAAAAGAACCCGGCCGGCTGCTGTTGCCGCCGGGTTTTTTATGCATAAAACTCCTGTAAAGGCAGTTAGACAATGATTCAAGATGCCTATGAAAAGTGCCTGGCGGAAATGTTCGGACTCCGCAGGTTCGGGATCAAGCTGGGCCTGGATATAATAGACGGCATGCTCGAAGGCCTGGGGCGGCCGGAAAAAAACTTTTCCTGCATTCACGTGGCGGGAACAAACGGCAAAGGCTCAATTGCATCCGCCCTGGCATCCATCCTGTACGAATCAGGCTGCAGGGTGGGTCTCTACACCTCCCCGCACCTTGTGCGCTTCAACGAGCGCATCTGCATAAACAATAAAAACATATCAGACCAGGCGGTGGTGGAGGCATACGAGGCGGTAAAGTCTGCAGCGCCCGCAGACAGGGAACCGACATTTTTCGAGTACTCAACCGCAATGGCCATCTATTCATTTGCGCAGGCTGGTGTAGACTGGGCGGTGATTGAAACGGGCATGGGCGGACGCCTGGATGCAACCAACATCTTATCGCCTGAGCTGTGCATAATCTCCAATATTTCACTTGAGCACAGCTTTTACCTGGGAAACACC
>JAWLEU010000042.1:0-14832 GCA_041685965.1 Desulfosalsimonas sp. | reverse complement strand
GGTGCTCCGGGTTAAAAACGGGGTTTCAATATCAAGGAACTCCTGCTGGTCAAGATACCTGCGGGCTGCCATGGCAGCGGTGTTGCGCATCATAAGATTGCGCTGAAGCGACGGGCGGCGAAGATCTATGTGCCGGTGCTGAAGCCGGGTATTTTCATTGACCTCTATGTCATCTTCGATCATAAACGGCGGGGTCTGTGCCCGGTTCAAGATTCTCAACTCAGATACCATGACCTCGATTTCGCCGGTTGCAAGATCCGGGTTAGCCATACCTTCGGGACGTTTTTCCACAACGCCCCTTACAGCAAGAACGTATTCGTTTCTTATGGCATGGGCCTTTTCATGCACCGCGGCATTACGCTCCGGGTTGAAAACCACCTGTGTTATACCCTGCCTGTCGCGAAGGTCTATGAAGATAACTCCCCCGTGGTCCCTGCGCCGCTGGGCCCATCCCATCAAAACCACCTCACGGCCCTCATCGGCAATGCCAAGAGCACTGCAGTGATGAGACCTCCGCATATCACCCAATGTATCGGTCAACTGTGAAACTCCTTTTTATTTGCGGGAACAAAATTGATGGCACCGTAAAAAGCAATCTACACCGCGCCGACGGTATTTTTGCAGGAAGGAAACCCTGCGGTCGGGATCAGTTTTTTTGCTCCTGACCGCAAGCGCTCAATGTCGCTTCAAAAACCAATCCCGACCTTGGGTTTCCTTGGAAGTCCAATATCTGCGTTACGCGCGATTCCTCAGAATTTCACGTACGGCTAAGTACTCTGCATTCTTCGGAATCGCGCAAGCCTTGATCTTAAACTTTTTCCGGCGCCATCTAAAAATTTACTTTTTACGATTCTATCCGTGTTAAATTTTAAGTAACATCAATAAATTAATTTTTTATTATTTGTTGGTTACAGAAGTTTCCGGCCTTCAAGGTAAATCCTTTTTTTGCGCTCTGACGAAATTGCACTTCGCTGCCCTGACGGCGGTGCGGAAAAGCGGGTTTCCGAGCGGAAATCAAGGCTCCGGGAGGCTTCTGGAGCGAGGAAACTCCTTTTTCGCACCGCCGGTCAGCCAGGGTGCTTATGGATTTCCTTCCTACATAAATACCGCCGCAGTGGTGTAGTTTGCTTTTTACGAGTCTGTCAAAATTAAGTCTCTTGCCCCGAGATATTTTCAAAAACGGTTTCAACCAGCCGATCCATGGGTATTTCAACCTGGCCGCTGGTTTTCATGTTGCGCAGCACTGCCGCGTTTTCCTCAATTTCCCTGTCGCCGACAATCAGGACGTTTTTTGCCTTCATGCGGTCTGCTCGCCGCATCAGGGCCTTTAAGCTGCGGCCTGAAAAGTCCGCCTCCGTTCTCGCCCCTGCATCCGCAAGACGGCATGCCCACAGTGCGGACATTTCCATGGCAGCCTCCCCCATGGGGACGAAAAAAACGTCCGGACCCGGCTCGGAAAAAGACATCTTTGAACCCACCAGCTCAATGAGCCGGTCCACTCCTACTGCAAACCCTATGGCCGGCTGGCTTGGGCCGCCCAGCATTTCCACGAGGTTGTCGTACCTGCCGCCTCCTGCAACCGCATTCTGGGCTCCAAGCTCATCGGTCTGGATCTCAAAAGCCGTGCGGGTGTAATAATCCAGCCCCCTGACCAGCCTGGGGTCTATTTCATAGGAAATATTCATTCCGTCAAGAGCGGACTTGACTGCATTGAAATGCCAAGCGCAGTTTTCACACAAAAAATCGAGCATGGACGGCGCATCAGCCGCGGCATCCCTGCATGAATCCTTCTTGCAGTCAAGCACCCTCATGGGATTTTTGTCCAGCCTCCTTACGCAGTCCTCACAAAGCTTCTCAGTCCTTGCGGAAAGCAGCTCCGACAGACTATACCTGAAAGCAGGCCTGCAGTCAGGGCATCCCAGGGAATTCAGATGCGCCCTTAGCCCGGTGATCGAAAGGCGCTCAAAATACCTCATAAGCATGAATATAAGCTGGGCGTCCATGTACGGCGAGTCCACCCCGAAAACCTCGGCATTTATCTGGTGAAACTGACGGTAGCGGCCTTTCTGAGGCCGTTCCTTTCTAAACATGGGTCCTATGGTGTAGAATTTGCAGACAGGATCGGAAGCATAAAGCTTGTGCTGAATGTAGGCGCGCACTACAGATGCAGTGGCCTCCGGGCGAAGCGTAAGCATTGTATCCTTGCTGCCGGCAAAAGTATACATCTCCTTTTCAACAATATCGGTATTCTCGCCGATGCTTCGCTGAAAAAGCGCTGCCTGCTCAAGTACGGGGGGCCGCATTTCCCTGAAGCCGAAGTTTTCAAAATGCTGTCTTGCCGTATTCTCAACGTGCTGCCACACCGAGGTTTCCGGCGGCAGTATATCTTTGAAGCCTCTTACCAGCTGTATCATGGCGCATCAATACCCGTGCCGCTTAAAAGCGGCATTAAGGAAAATTAAGGTTTGCAGTAACATTCTGTTATTATTATCATAAAAACGGCCAGGCGGCTGAAAAAAATATCTTTTTTCCGCCACCCCGCGCATAATCCTGTATATATATGGAAAAATGCCGAATGTTGTCAATAAATATGTTCATCTTGACATCCGCGAAAAATAATATATAAAAGTTATTGTAATAATATAATATTATAAGCAGTTGCCCGGCGGAACCCGGCAATTTATCTCTCCGGAAACCTTCAACAAGGAGAAACCTTATGCCCCCCGCAGTTACGATCAACAAACTCGTGGACATGAAAAAAAACGGAGAAAAAATAGTTGCCCTCACTGCATATGATTACCCCTTTGCCCGGATTGCAGACGAAGCGGGAATACACATGCTGCTTGTGGGGGACTCCCTCGGAATGGTGGTCCAGGGCAGGAAAAACACCCTCGGGGTAACCATGGATCAGATGATCTATCACACCTCAATAGTGGCGCAAGCCACCGCCAGCGCCATGGTGATAGGGGATATGCCGTTTATGTCCTACCAGACTTCCCTGAGAGAGGCAGTGGCCAATGCAGGCAGGTTCCTGAAGGAAACAGACGCCTCCGCAGTCAAACTCGAAGGCGGGGCCGCGGTTTCAGACAAAATCAGGGCCATGACAGAAGTGGGAATACCCGTGCTGGCTCATATAGGCCTTACACCCCAATCAGTGCACCAGATGGGCGGTTACCGCGTCCAGAGGGACCGCGACCGCCTTATGGCGGATGCCGCCAAGGTTCAGGAGGCAGGCGCTTTTGCGGTCGTGCTCGAAGGCATCCCCGCGGATATATCCGAGGAGATCACGCGCAGTTTTGCCATACCCACAATCGGAATCGGCGCAGGCGCGGCCTGCGACGGCCAGATACTGGTGCTGCATGACATGCTGGGCATAAGCGGAGGCCATGTGCCCAAATTCGTTAAAAAATATGCAGAACTCAGGCACAGTGCAATGGAGGGACTGCAGACTTATATCTCGGAGGTTAGCAGCGGCAGCTTTCCTGACAAGAGCCATTCCTACTGAACAGTCAGCAGAAGGTCACCCGTACTTAAATGAAAAACAGTGCCAGAACAACTCCACTGCGTCTTCCGCAGGGCTTTGCGGTTAAGGACTACTGCGCGGATATACCTGTCAACCGTCTGCTGCTCGGTGTGGACAACCTGAGATACGATGTCCGCTTAAGCCCCAGGTTCTCAAAGATTGCATCAGACTTTGTCTTCCAGCTGATCTTAAAACATGCAGACGCCTCCGGTCCCCTGCAGACGAGACACAAAATCAACTGGTTTCAGGAAGCCGATTATTTCAAATCCGTATGTGCCGAGGTAATGAAAGACGCAATTAACCAGGCAAAGGCGGAATCCGAAGTCCAGATTGACTACCTGGCACAGGCCGCGCTCGTAAAAAAACTCACAGCAGAAGTCAGAACCCAGTACGACGCCGCTATCAATCATTTTAAAAGCGTTATCCGCAGACACGAGGTAACCCACCGAACAGAGGCCCACATACAGCTCCGCGAAGAAGTTTTCGGTATTATCCAAAGGCGTGACCGTATTTTGCAGAACGCAGGCGCAGAGCTGTTTGATTATTTCCTTGCAGAACGCAAATCACTAAACGAGCTGCGAGCCCTTAATTTCGGAAATGATGCCCTTCTTGCAGATGAGCTGTTTTCCAATCCCCTGCTGCATGCCACATCCCGGCCTGATGATTTTTTCATGATGACGCGCTACGTGCTTCTCGGCTACAGGCTGGAAGATCCTCTTAATTACTATACGCTTATAACAATTTTTAGAAGCCTCTTTTCAGAAGACACGCAGGAAGCCGACAGTATAATAAAGTGCGTGGAAAACATTGACAGGCTTTTTAACTACCTTGAGACACTGCGGAGCCTGAAAAGCGAAAAGCAAAACAAAAAGCCAGACAAGGAACGTATAAGCAAGCTACGGGAAAGGGCCGGAATACAGAAAAAAATGTTTATGCAGGTCTACCGTATAATGCGGCAGGAAAAGCTTATGCAATCCATTGTTGCCGCATACAGGGTGCCGGGAGTCATCCAGCATTACTGCCCCCCGCTTTCGCCCCAGGAGCTGCTCCAGTTCATGGTAACAGCAAAGGCGAAAAAAAACATAATCCGCAAGGTCAGGCGTTTCAAAAACCATACCGGCAGGAAATTCTCCATCCGGCATCTTAAAAAAACCAGGAAACTGACCAGGGTTTCAGGGCAGCACAAAAAAGCCTGCCTTGTAAGGTTTATGGAGGATTTTGCCACCTACCACAGGGATCTGGGGAATTATTACCTGTTTAACGAAACCTCGGACTGCATAAACATAGCAGACGATGAAATGAGAATAAAGCTTTCCCTGGAAAACAACACCCTGTATGAATTCATGTGCGGCAGGGAGCAGTCCTGCCAAAAGCAGGCGATTATAAACCATGCGGTTGTAAAGGCGGATGTCCGCGGCTCAACTGAGATCATAGACCGCATGAAGACCAAAGGGCTTAATCCTGCTTCGAATTTTGCATTAAATTTTTTCAGCCCCATAAACAACCTGCTGCAGCGCTACGGGGCCGAAAAAATCTTTGTCGAAGGAGACGCGGTAATTCTTTCGCTTTTTGAAAACCAGGGCGAGCCTGAAAAATGGTACGGGGTTGCCAGGGCGTGCGGGCTGTCGGTCCAGATGCTCATGGCTGTGAAAAGATATAACCGAAGCAACGTTAAAAACGGACTGCCCAGGCTTGATCTGGGCATAGGGATAAGCTTTTCACTGGGTGCTCCCACATTTTTTTATGACGACGATTCAAGAATAATGATATCACATTCCATAAATGAAGCAGACAGGCTCTCCAAATGCGACCGCGTGCTTCGCAGGAGGATGAAAAACAGCCGCAGGCCGTTTTGCGTCTATCAGTACAAAATCGATACATCCGGTTTAAGCGCGCCTGAGCTTCCTTTAAACACCCCGGTCCTGCGCTACAATGTAATGGGAATCGAGCTTGCCCCTGACGCCTTTGCCAAGCTCTGCCGCGAGATCCACGTTAAAAGAGTCAAAGGCCCGATACCTGCACTGGGAATAAAAAATTTCAGCGGATATACCGGGAAATTCCCGACGCTTTCCGGCAGCTACCAGAGACTTGTCATCCGCGAGGCAAATGTTCCGGAAATATCGCTTTCCGACTTTAAGGTCTCCCGGCTGACCGGGAAAAAATACTATGAAGTCTGTACTCACCCAGGCATATACGAGCACGTAAAAAACCTTTAATCTCCCGGGTTTCATTTTTTCAGGCAATTTGAGGTGAAACCGAACCAGGCAGATGGATTCAGGTTGAAAACCCCTTTCCGGATGTATTATAGACAAATGTATGGATAAAAAAGGAACCGTCAGCACTGACAAATACATTGAAGCTCTCAAGGATATAAGCCGGGCAATTAACTCTGACCTGTATCTCGAAGAGATCCTCAAGCTGATAGTCATGGTCACCGCAAAGGTGACAGGGGTTGAAATCTGCTCTTTGTGGCTACTGGAGGATAACGAAAAGCAGCAGCGCCTGCGCCTTAAAGCCACTCAGACCATTGAGCCCGCATACGTCAAGGACAGGGTTTTGAATATAGACGAGGGCGTGGTGGGATATGTGGCCTCAGCCAGGCAGCCTCTTATTATAAAGGATGTGCTGTCAGAGCCCAGGTTCAAGGAAAAGGAAATGGCCCGGACCCTGGGATTGAAATCTCTTGCAAGCGTGCCCCTTCTGCTGCGCGACGAGCGCGTAATCGGTGTTTTAAACTGTTTCACATCCGAGCCCCACGACTTTACAGACACTGAAGTCAACCTGATAACCACGGTTGCAAACCAGGCCGCAGTGGCTATATTCAACTCCGAGCTAATAGTCAAGACCAGGGTAATACAGGAAGAGCTTGAAACCAGAAAGCTCGTGGAACGTGCCAAGGAGGCCCTTATGAACAGGGGGGGAATAGACGCTGACGAAGCCTACCGCCGTATCCAGAAAAAAAGCATGGATTCCAGAAAATCCATGCGCAGCATCGCAGAGGCTATCCTGCTGTCAGAGGAGCTCTACTGACTTTCCCGGATCCAAAAAGGGCAGCTAAAAATCCTTGACAGATCTGCCTGATTCGATTATATATATCAAGTTAACCTGCACAATGGCGTGTACGGTCTACTTATAATTTTTAAAGACAAAGGCGTCTTCATACAGGGATGTGAAGGCGCTTTTTTTGTTTCGCCCGCCCCATTATACAAGTTATTAAAATAATTCATTATTGTTAACATTCTATATTAAGTGGAGGAAAATATTATGGCTGAACTTCGTTTTTCAAAAAACAATGACGTTCTCGGAACCACCAACCGGGGCAACCCTGCTGAATCCGGCCTGTGCACCCTGTGCCGGGCAGACTGCCAGGGAAAATGCGAAACCTTTCTGTCAAGCCTTGTGGGAAGAAAGCTACTTTACCCCAGAAGTTTCGGACTGGTAACCGCCGGGGCCAACAACACCACCCACGTGGGCGCATCCTACAATTCTCTGCGTATCCAGGGATACGCCTACGGGTCCCGCGGCCTGCCCAACGGCCTTTCAAACGACCCCGACGACTGCATATTCCCTAATGTCAGCCTTGAGACAGAGTTCGGCCGTGAAGTCAAGACCAAGTCCCGCATCCCTCTTATGACCGGGGCGCTCGGATCCACATTTGTGGCAGCCAGATACTGGGATTCTTTTGCAATCGGAGCATCCCTGGTGGGCATTCCCGTGGTTATCGGGGAAAACGTGGTGGGCGTGGACCGAGAATCCGAGATGGCAAACGGGCGCATCGCAAAAGCCCCTGAACTGGACCGCAGGATTGAAAGCTACCTTCGCTACAATGACGGCTACGGAGCCATCATAGTTCAGATGAACGTGGAAGACACAAGAAACGGCGTGGCTGAATACATTGCTGAAAAATACGGTAACAAGTGCATCCTGGAGCTCAAGTGGGGACAGGGTGCAAAGGACATAGGCGGCGAAATCCAGGTCACCAGCCTTGATTACGCGATCTTTCTGAAAAAACGCGGCTACGTGGTGGACCCTGACCCGGAAAAGCCCTCTGTGCAGGAAGCATTCAAGCACGGGTCAATCTCGTCATTTGCCCGCCACAGCCGGCTGGGCGCCACAGACCTTGGCCGGGTGGACCAGGTTCGCGAAGAATTCATGAAAAGCGTGGATTATCTGCGCAGCCTCGGTTTCAAGCGCATCTCTCTTAAGACCGGATCCTACGGCATGGAGGAGCTTGCCATGGCCATCAAGTTCGCCACTGACGCAAAGCTCGACCTTCTCACCATTGACGGCTCGGGCGGAGGCACGGGAATGAGCCCGTGGAACATGATGCAGAGCTGGGGAGTGCCTTCGCTTCACCTGCATTCCAAGGCATATGAATATGCCTCCCTGCTTGCGGCAAAAGGAGAGGAAGTTGTTGATATGTCTTTTGCCGGAGGCTTCGCACTGGAAGACCACATATTCAAATCCCTTGCCCTGGGCTCGCCCTACACCAAGCTTATCTGCATGGGCCGGGCTATCATGATCCCTGGCTTTTTGGGGGCAAACATCGAGGGTGCCGTCAACCCGGACAGAAAAGACAAGGTCGGCGGCAACTGGGACAAGCTGCCCAAGACAGTTTCAGATCTCGGCGGCACGCCCGAGGAGATATTTGCCAATTACTACGATGTAGAGGCAAAGGTGGGCAAGGATGAAATGAAAAATATCCCCTACGGGGCGATTGCCTTCTGGACGCTTTCCGACAAGCTTGCCTGCGGGCTGCAGCAGCTCATGGCAGGGGCGCGCAAGTTTTCGCTGCCCGAAATCGAGCGCGCGGATCTGTTTTCCGGCAACAGCGAAACCGCGGAAATAACCGGCATCCCCCATGTCTGCGACTCAAACGACGAAAGCGCAAAAAAGATACTAAACAGCTAACACAGCCCGGAACTTTACGGCATCAGGCCCGCAGTGCGAAGGTTTGCGCTGCGGGCTTTTTTATCAATTTGTTTTCATGCATGGACACACCGAAAAGTTTTTTGTATATAATGTAAACCATGACCGCAGACAAACAAAACATACCCACAGTGCTTTCCATTGCCGGCTCTGACCCCTCCGGGGGTGCAGGCATACAGGCGGACCTCAAGACTTTCATGGCAGCGGGGGTATACGGGGCTGCTGTGATTGCCGCCCTCACAGCCCAGAATACACGTGGAGTGGACGGCGCCATGGCCGTGCCGGCCGAATTTGTTGATCAGCAGATAGCAAGCGTTTTATCGGATATACGCATAGACGCGGTAAAACTCGGAATGCTGCCAAACAGCGAAGTATGCGGAAAAATATCAGGGCATCTAAACGGCTATATTACCGTATGCGATCCTGTGATGGTTTCAACCAGCGGCCACAGGCTCATAGACGACGCAGCGGTTGAAGCACTCGTAAACCGGATCCTGCCGGTTTCTGACTATATAACTCCGAATCTGGCGGAACTCGAAATCCTTTACGGGTCAGCCCCGCGGGATGCAGAAAAAGCAGGCCGGGCTTTGCTGGAAAAATTTCCCAATCTTTCAGGGGTTGTTATAAAGGGCGGTCACGGAGCGAAAAACAAAGACAGGGTCACGGACACCTTCGTATTTTTCAGGCAGGGAGCCGTGGAATCAATCTCGGAAACCCACCCGTATGTGGACACCAGAAACACGCACGGCACGGGATGCACCTTTTCCTCCGCGCTTGCCTCATACCTGGCTCGCAAACAATTGCCAGCCGATGCGTTTTCAAGCGCTGTAAGACTTACCGCCGGGCTTATCGAACTTTCAGCCGACCACGGCATAGGAGGCGGCCACGGTCCCCTGCTGCATCATCTGTTTAAGGAATGAAATCCTTGCTGCTAATCAGTCCTCCACGATGACCGCGCCTGCCTTTTTCATGTTTTCAACTGCTTTTTTCCCCCCTTCTTCTGTAACCGGCCTGGTTGCCGAAAGCAGGAGCAGGGTTTCAAATCCTTCATTCAGGGCATCTAGTACACTTGCCTGAACGCAGACGTCCAGGGCCAGTCCGCCCACAAAAACACGCTCTATTCCGTTGCGCCGCAGTTCTTCCGCAAGGCCGGTCCCGTCAAAAGCCGAGTTCTGATCCCGGTCAAACCTGACCCCCTTGGTGACGACCACGGTATTTGCGGGCAAGGAAAGATCCTTGTGAAACGCGGCACCGGCAGTGTCCTGGATGCAATGCGGAGGCCAGTTTCCGCCCTGGTCCGAAAAACTTATATGCCCCACGGGATGCCAGTCCCTTGATGCGTAAACAGGCACGCCTTTCTGCAAAGCTTCCTCAATCCAGGGGTTTAACACGGAAACCACCTCGTCGCCCTTTTCTATTGCCAGGGCTCCGCCGGGGCAGAAATCGTTCTGGACATCCACTACCAAAAGTGCATCACCTGGCTTCAGGGTCTGTCCGTTTGCTGTCATTGTTAGCGTCTCCTTTCGGGATGGATTTGGCATTTCTGCCTGTTTCATATATCTTTAACCATTTATACGGATTTTTCAACACCTTGAAAACTCAAAACATTGCCGGTCAGCACACGATTTTCTTGAACACCCCTGCCTGGGGTGATACAAGGAGCCTTTTGAAACAACCCGGGAACTCTCTTAATTTCAGAAAGAAAACGCATGAACATATTTGACAGCCACTGCCACCTAAACGACAAGGCATATAACAAGGATCTGGACCGGGTGATTGAAAACGCCCGCAATGCAGATGTAACAGCAATGATGATCGCGGGGATAACAGAGAGCACCTGCGCGAAGGCGGTTGAAATCGCAGAAGCATATGAGGGATGCTACGCCTCTGTGGGCATCCATCCCCATGATGCGGAAAAGTGCAGCGAGGACTCCCTGTCGCGGCTCAAAAAGCTGGCCTCCGGCCCCGGGGTGCTGGCCTGGGGGGAAACAGGACTGGATTTCAACCGCATGTATTCGCCTGCAGACATCCAGGAAAAGTGGTTTGTCCGCCAGCTTGAAGCCGCAGGCGAACTGGGGCTGCCCCTGATATTCCACGAACGCGACAGCGGCGGGAGGTTTCTCGAACTGATCAGGGAGCATGCTCCTTCCGGCTGCAGGGCAGTGGTACACTGCTTTTCAGGCACCCCAGGTGAATTGGAACAATACCTGGAAATGGGCTTTTACATCGGTATAACCGGGATAATTACAATCTCCAAAAGGGGCCGGGAACTGCGGGAAATGGCTGCATGCATACCGGAAGACCGGCTGCTCGTGGAAACAGACGCACCGTATCTGACACCTGCGCCGGAAAAAAACAACACCCGCCGCAATGAGCCCGCTTTTGTAAAAAGCGTTCTTTTGAAGCTGGCAGAGGTAAGAAACACCGCGCCCGAGAGCCTTGCAAAAACTGTATGGGAAAATACCTGCAGGCTGTTTGACGCAGATATCCCGTATTGCACAACAAAGAACCAATAAGAGGAAGACAGAAAGATGAAGCTTGGCATAATAGGGCTTTCAGGCTCAGGCAAAGCGACCGTTTTCGAGGCTCTGACGCATGAATTCGCGGGTCCCGGGGCAAAAACCGAAACCCGCATCGGAACCATTGACGTGCCTGACTCGCGCATAGACGAGCTGTCGGCAATTTATATGCCTGAAAAAACCATATACGCCAAGGTTGAATACCTGCTGCCGGGCAGGGCGGAGCAGAAAAAACCCGGCAGCGAGGATGACGCGCTAATGCGCGCAGTGCGCGATACGGACGCCTTGATCCACGTGGTGCGCAATTTTTCGTCATACGGCATGGAGCCGGCAGACCCGGAAAACGATTTTCTGCTACTTGACCACGAACTTATGGGCATGGATGCAAACGTGGTTGAAAAGCGCCTGGAGCGGATGGAATTGGAAGGAAAAAAGGGCAGGCCGGTAGACAAGGATGAAAAGGCCCTGCTGGAAAAATGCAGGGAAGCCCTGAACCAGGAGATTCCTCTGCGCAGGTTTGCGGAAATTTCAGAATCACGCCTTTTAAGGGGCTACGGGCTGATGTCTGCCAAGCCGGCACTTGTTTTGTTCAACAACGAGGATGAGGACGAATCCATACCGGCTCTTTCCGAAGGGGTTTCAAAAGAGACCTGCATGGTCATCCGCGGCAAGCTCGAGCATGAACTTGCCAGGATGACACACGAAGAGGCAGCGGAACTGCTTGAGGAATTCAACATTTCAGCTTCTGCAACTGACCGGGTTATCAGGGCATCCTACGAAGTACTGGGGCTTATATCATTTTTTACAGTCGGCGAAGACGAGGTCCGCGCCTGGACCATAAAGCGCGGCACAAACGCAGTGGAGGCGGCCGGGCAGATTCATTCGGATATTGAAAAGGGCTTTATAAGGGCCGAGGTGATCTCATATGATGACTATATGGCCGCAGGCTCCATGGCGGCTGCAAAGAAAAAAGCCACCCTCAGGCTGGAGGGCAAGACCTACCAAGTGCAGGACGGAGATATCATAAATTTCCGGTTTAACGTGTGATGCAAATCTGCCTCTGCCTGTGGAAAATTATTGCAGAGGGAAAAAACCTACAGCAGATCGCTTGCAAGTTCAGCCAACTCCGAACGCTCGCCCTTTTCAAGGGATATGTGGGCAAAGCGGCGCTGGCCCTGCATTTTTTCTATAAGAAAGCTCAACCCGTTTGACAGGGTGTCGAGATAGGGATGATCTATCTGGAAGATGTCGCCCGTGAAGACAATCTTGGTGCCCTCTCCAGAGCGGGTGATAATGGTTTTTATTTCATGGGGGGTCAGGTTCTGGGCCTCGTCGACTATAAAGAAAATTTTCACCAGGCTTCTCCCCCGGATGTAGGAAAGCGGGGCAATTACAAGCTTGTTTGCATCCAGCATCTGGCTTATCTGCTGGTGGGAGGTCTCGTTTTCAGAAAACTGGTTCTGAATGACTGAAAGATTATCGTATAACGGCTGCATGTAGGGATCGAGCTTGGCCGGGATATCGCCGGGAAGATAGCCCATGTCCCGGTTGCTCAGCGGAACCACAGGCCTTGCCATGAATATCTGGCGGTAGGAGCGCTTTGTCTCCAGTGCAGAGGCAAGGGCCAGAAGCGTTTTTCCCGTCCCTGCCTTTCCCGTGAGGCTGACCAGGTGAATATCAGGGTCGAGCAGGGCGTTTAACGCAAAGGTCTGCTCTGCGTTGCGCGGAAAAATGCTGTAGGCAGAGCCCCTGTTTACCCTCTGCAGCATATCCGTTTCCGGTTCGTAGCGCGCCAGGGCAGATTTTTTACCGTTTCTTAATATCAGGTACTCGTTTGACAGCGGCGGCGGCGCTATATCTATTTCCGAAACAGGCACTTCAAAGGGATGCCGGTAAAACCGGTCTATCATTTCGAGGGGTATGGATTCCGCCACCCGCTTTCCTGAATAAAGGCTGTTGATGTCCCGGACATGGTCGCTTGTATAGTCCTGGGCCATCAGACCCACAGCCTTTGCCTTCATCCTGAGATTGACGTCTTTTGTAACCAGGATAACTTCCGTGTCAGGCTCCTGGCATGCGAGTTGATATGCGGTGTTTAAAATTCTGTGATCCTGCTTGTGGCTGGAAAAGTTCAACGACAGGTCGGGATGGAATTCAGGCTCGAGCTTTACAACGATTCTGCCCGCATCAGGAGATATTCTTACACCCCCGTCAAAAAGCTTGCCGCCGCTCAGTGTATCCAGAGTGCGCAGAAAATCCCTGGCATGAAAGTTTAAGACCTCGTTTCCCTTTTTGAACTGGTCGAGTTCCTCTAACACGGAAATCGGGATAACAATGTCGTGTTCTTCAAAATGGGTGATACAGGAACTGTCATGGAGGATGACGTTGGTGTCGACCACAAAGCTCTTCTTGCCCATGCTCATATGCCCGGCCCTTTTTGCTGTGGAAGGCTGCGTCCGGCAGACGCTTTTACCTAATATAGCATATCAGGGATTTTTGACAATATGATTACAATACCCAAACACGGGTTTCGATCTTCAGGGTTTTACCCGGCGGGAATTTCGTCTTTTAACAGGCAGCAGGCTATTTTCCTGACTGGCTTTCCATCCGGGTCGTAGGATATGTTGCCGCCCTGTACCAGCTTATTGATGACGCACCCCTCGGGGATATCCAGGCAAAACAGGTCTGATTCATTGATTCCGGCGGTATGGCAAAGGCTGCCTTCTTGTATCTGCATGCTGTGCAAAGGATAGTCCTCGCACAAGGGGCACTGATAAACCCTGCCGTTTGGAAATATGAAATAGTTTTCCGCAACCCTGCCGGCGCATTCGAAAACTTCGTCCGGCTCAAGAAACACCCTGGGGTAAGTGACAGTGATGCCGCTTTCTGCAACTGTTCGGGCCACAGGCAAAACTTTTTCCTCCCACTGCCTGCGATTTAACTGCAAGTCGTCCTTTCCCGGCTCTGCGGATCTTCCGCGTATTCCTATTACCTGTATAAAAAACCTGCTGACCCCCAGATGCGACAAAATCCGGGGCATGTCTGCAAGTTCATGCAGGTTCTGCCCGCTGACAGTGTAGATAACGCTTACGGAAAACCCCTTTTCCACCGCCTGCCTGATCCCCCTTGTGCATGCGGCATAACAGCCCTCTCCCCGGATGCTGTCGTTTGTGGCTTCAGTGGCCCCGTCAAGGCTGAAACTGAAATAGTCAACTTCCGACGGTGTTACCCTGTCGAGTATATCATGAAACAAATACCCGTTAGTATCAATAGTGACAGAACCGTACCCTATCTGTCTGGCTGCCTTCACTATCCCGGCAAGATCCCGGTGAAGTGTGGGCTCACCGCCCAGAAGTATCAGGTTTGCTGATTTGCCCGGCTTGCAGAAAAGAGCCAGCCACTCATTCACGGTTTCAGCGGCAAGGGTCAGGTCCCCGTGCTGTCCGGGGTTAATGTAGCAATGGGAACACTTGAGATTGCATCTGGTGGTTAT
This sequence comes from Desulfosalsimonas sp., assembly GCA_041685965.1. Classification (GTDB taxonomy): domain Bacteria; phylum Desulfobacterota; class Desulfobacteria; order Desulfobacterales; family Desulfosalsimonadaceae; genus Desulfosalsimonas. Next base: position 368 of record JAWLEU010000042.1, on the reverse strand, counting down.
ATGGAAAAAGACATTGACTGAGTTTTTTGAAAAGGAGACGGTTTTTTTCATGATTCATCAGATTCCGGGGCAGCGGGATACCGGCGGGTGGATACAAGCTAGGACTTCTGGTAGTACTGCCTTAAATTCTCTATCTCTGTTTTGGCCTTAAACAGCTCATCATTTGTGGCCCTCAGGCGGATGGACATGTATTCTGCAAAAATACGGTAAAGCAGTAAAAGAAAATCCAGCCTTTCGTCTCGCTGCGAGGAACTCGACAGGCGTCCCTTGGCAGAAGTGTCAACGCACAAACACAGGGTCTGGCCCTTTGCATACACTGATGCAGACCGGGTGAGGCTGTCTATTATCCGCATCTCGCCGAATATCTC
>JAWLEU010000041.1:0-15010 GCA_041685965.1 Desulfosalsimonas sp. | reverse complement strand
ATGCCTTGATGTCTGTTTTAACACCTCGAGCATGGGCAGGTCTTCCAAGGGAAAATCCCTGAATCCGGTAATGTTTAAAAAGGTTATTTCGTCTGCGCCCTGCTCGTAATAGTCTTTTGCCAGTTCCACGGGCTTGCCGAGGTTTCGAACCTCCCCGTTTTCCCGCACGTCGTAGCGGTCGCCCTTGGTAACCACCAGGTCGCCTTCGTCGTTTGCCCGCACGTCCAGGCATGCCACTATCCGCCTGGCGAGTTTTGTTTCCGGAATTTCTCTGATTTTTTCCGCGGACTCGGCCCCGGGCTCCAGAAAGTTTTTCAGCACAGCAAGACCCGCGGCACCGCTTTTTTCAGGGTGGAACTGGGTTGCAGTGATGTTGCCCCGCCTTATGCTGCTGACAAAGGTTTCGCCGTAGTCGGTTTCCGTAAGTATCACGTCAGGGTCCCGGGGCACCACGTGGTAGGAATGCACGAAATAGAATTTTTCATCTTCTTCAAGGCTGTTAAACAGGCAGGACGGTTTTTTGACCCTTACGCCGTTCCATCCTATATGGGGCACTGAAAGCTGAGTTTCAAATCTTTTGACACTGCCTGCGATAAAGCCGAGCCCGGCTATTCCGGGGGCTTCCCCGCTTTTTTCAAACAGCGCCTGCAGGCCGAGGCAGATTCCCAGAAAGGGCTTATCCGCCCCCAGATATTTTACAAGCGGGTCTGCATAACCTCTTTCGTGCAGTACCCTCATCATGCTGCCGAAGCTGCCTACCCCCGGGAAAACAAGTTTTTCCGCATGTCTTATATCTTCCGGACGCGAGGCAATATGCACCCGCCATCCCAGTTTTTCAATTGCGTTTACAACGCTGCGCACGTTTCCCGCGCCGTAGTCGAGCAAAGTGATCATCATCGGTTTCCTTCGAGAAATTGGTGATTTTCAAAATTACCCGACTTTGAAAGCAAAATCAAGAACGCAACACAAAGCATCCCCCATTTAATCCTTTTCTCATGGCGTTCGGGTTGATTTTTTGATAGTATACAAGGGTTGATGATGTATGCATAAAAACAAGCAAGTTATTGCGAGGTGGATGCCATGGATATTGCGCTTCAGGAAAACATCTCCACCCTTGAAAGGCTGCGGGAAGAGGCCCTGCAGTGCGGGGGTGAAAAACGCATCGAGGTCCAGCATCTCAAGGGAAAGCTCACCGCGCGCGAGCGTATTGAACTGCTGCTCGACGAGGGCTCCTTCGAGGAATTCGATATGCTGAAGACCGGACGCGGAAGCGCCATCGGAGACGAGAGCACCTATCCCGGAGATGGCGTGGTGGCTGGCCACGGCACGGTGGAAGGCCGTGAGGTCTGCGTGTTCAGCCAGGACTTCACCGTTATCGGCGGCTCGCTTGGTGAGGCTCATTCCCAGAAGATCTGCAAGGTCATGGACATGGCCGAGCGAGTGGGCTGCCCGATAATCGGGTTAAACGACTCAGGCGGTGCCCGGATCCAGGAGGGGGTTGACGCGCTTGCGGCCTACGGTGAGATTTTTTACAGAAACGTCAAGGCAAGCGGCATGGTGCCCCAGATTTCCTGCATCATGGGGCCGTGCGCAGGCGGTGCGGTATACAGCCCCTCCATGACGGATTTTGTTTTCATGGTTCAGAACTCGTCCTATATGTTTGTAACAGGCCCCAATGTCGTAAGGACGGTTATACACCAGGATATTACCTCGGAAGACCTCGGCGGTGCGGGTGTGCACGGCAGCAAAAGCGGGGTGGCGCATTTCACCCTGCCCAATGACATTCTGTGTCTGCGCGAGGTCCGACGCCTTATGAACTATCTGCCCTCAAACAACAGGCAGAAAGCACCCCTGGTTGATTTCAGTGATCCCCCGGAGCGCACCGACCCGGCGCTTGACTACCTGGTGCCGCCCAACCCTGGCCAGACCTATGACATGAACGTGCTTATCTATAGCATACTCGACGGTGCCGAATTCATGGAGGTCCACGCAGATTATGCAAGAAACATAATATGTGGTTTCGGCCGCCTCGGAGGCCAAACCGTGGGCCTGGTTGCAAACCAGCCTGCCGTGCTTGCAGGCGTGCTAGACAGCGATGCCTCCACTAAGGCAGCCAGGTTTGTAAGGTTCTGCGACGCATTCAATATTCCCCTGGTCAGCCTTGTGGATGTTCCCGGGTTCATGCCGGGCCCTGAACAGGAGCATGGCGGGATTATCCGCCACGGGGCAAAGCTGCTGTATGCTTTTATAGAGGCAACCGTGCCGAGGATTTCGCTCATCGTTCGCAAATCCTATGGAGGCGCCTACCTGGTGATGAACTCCAAGCATATACACTGTGATATAAACTATGCCTGGCCGTCTGCGGAAATTGCGGTTATGGGTCCCAAGGGAGCCTCGGAAGTGATCTATCGCAGAGAAATTCAGGCGGCGGATGATCCGGAGGCCGTGCTGAGCGAACGCATGGAAGACTACCGCAGGCGTTTTGCCAATCCCTTTCTGGCTGCCAGGCGAGGCTATTTAGATGACGTGATTTTTCCCCGCGATACCCGTTATCAGCTGATCCGGGCCCTGCAGTTTTTAGAGGGCAAAAAGGTTGAAAAGCCGGACAGAAAACACGGAAACATTCCTCTGTGAGGCGCTGATGTTTGAAAAGATTCTCATAGCAAACCGCGGCGAAATAGCCGTGCGTATAATAAGGACATGCAGGGATCTCGGTGTTGCAACGGTCGGGGTGTATTCTGAGCCTGACACCCGGAGCCTGCACGTACTGGAAGCAGACGAGGCGGTTTTCCTGGGAGGGAGCACTGCTGCTGAATCCTACCTGGACATGGAAAAGATAATCCGCATTGCCGGGGAAAAAGGCTGCCAGGCCATACATCCCGGATACGGATTTCTTTCGGAAAACCCTGTGTTTGCAGAAAAGGTTGAAAACGCCGGCCTGGTGTTTATCGGCCCGCCTTCTTCTGCAATAAGGCTGCTGGGCGACAAGGTTTCATCGCGCAATATTGCAAAAGAAGCCGGCGTGCCTATTATTCCGGGCGGAACAGAGCCGCTTGCCGATTTTTCCGCAGCAGGACGTGCCGCAGAGGAAACAGGTTATCCCCTGCTTTTAAAGCCCGCCGCAGGGGGCGGGGGCAAGGGGATGCGGATCGTAAACGGCCCCGATGAACTCGAATCAGCCTGGTCAGCCAGCAGGGCGGAGGCGAAGAAGGCTTTCGGCGACGATAGGATATTTATCGAGCGCTATATAACAAGGCCGCGGCATATAGAAATACAGGTTATGGCTGATCAATACGGCAACGCGGTCTATCTCGGCGAAAGGGAGTGTTCCATTCAGCGCAGATACCAGAAGATAGTAGAAGAAGCCCCGTCGCCCGGCGTAGATGAGGATTTGCGGGCAAAAATGGGCGATGTGGCCTGCCGCCTTGCGCTGCAGGCCGGATACTGGAATGCCGGGACCGTCGAATTCGTAATGGAGGCTTCGGGAGAATTTTTCTTCCTGGAAATGAATACCCGCCTTCAGGTGGAGCATCCGGTTACCGAAATGGTTACAGGCATGGATCTCGTGGAGCTTCAGCTCAGGGTTGCCTGCGCAGAGCCGCTGCCCGTAAGCCAGCAGGATATTAAAATAAACGGGTGGGCAATCGAGGCGCGGGTGTGTGCCGAAGATCCTGAAAAGGGATTTTTCCCGGCTACCGGGCTTGTCACCAGGTATGCAGAGCCCCGGGGCAAGCATGTGCGTGTTGACAGCGGCGTACATGCGGGAAGCCTCATAAGCGTTTTTTATGATTCCCTGCTTGCAAAGCTTGTCTGCTACGGCAAGACCCGGGACAAGGCGCGCAGGAGGCTTGTAAACGCCCTGAACGGCTATCACATCGAGGGCGTGGTAACAAACATAGATTTCGTCAACCGGATCCTGAATCTGAGCGCTTTTTCAGACGCACGCCTTAGCACTGATTTTATCCCGGAAAATTTCGACGGGGCTGAGGCAAAGGAAGCTCCGCCTGAGGAGCATATAAACAGGCTGGTAATGGCGGTTAGTCTGGTTTATCACTGCAGAAACGCCCTGGTTCGAGAATCCTTGAAACCCATGGTTTCAGAGATCGGATCACGCCTGGCGGACAAGGAACGGTTCGAGTATATGGCAAAATCCGGCGATGAGGTGTTTCGGGTTATGCTGCACGGCAACTCCGCAGAACGTACCTGGACCATATCCGTGAACGGACGTGAATACGATGTCACCCATCCTCCTTTTGAATTTTACCGCAGAAGGCTTAAGCTTACCATAAACGGCGGCGTGCACCGATTTATCATCAGGTTTGTCGGAAACTTCATTTCCGGATCCTACTGCGGCCTCAACCGGGTTTTTGAAATATACACGCCCAGGGAATGGGAGCTTGCCGCGCACATGCCCAGCCCCATGAAGCTGGTTTCAGAGGATGTAATCCGATGCCCCATGCCAGGCCAGGTGGTCGAGGTTCGGGTCAAGCCCGGCGAGAGGGTATACCGCGGCCAGGAGGTGGTAATTTTGGAGTCCATGAAAATGGAAAGCGGTGTTGCCTCACCCAGGGACGGAATCGTGGACGGAGTGAAAGTGGAAGAAGGCAGGGCCGTGGAATCCGGGGATATTCTGGTGACCTTCGCAAAGGAGGAAGAGTAGTCGTCCCTTATCAGGAAGCAGGAAAAAGCCCTTTTTGCCCGATAAAACAATCTAAGTACACGCAGTCATAAATACAGTGACATTACAATCCCTACAGCAGGTTCACTATCGGGATCTGAAGCGAGGCTGAAAAATCCGAAATTCGAAACACGAAGCACCAAAATATAAAAGAAACCATTCGAATTTCGGATTTATTAAGTCAAAGCCTCCTTCATTGGTTTGACAGGACCATGACAATACGTCCCCGAACTTACGAATCAGAGCACTATGCAACTCCATTGACCCTTTACCTTTACCTGCACCTGCACCTGCGGCTGCATTAGCCGGACCTGCCGGTATGGCCGGGATAAACAGTCCCGGAGTATTTCGCTGCAATTTTGAAAAAAAGGGTTGCGTTTCTGCAAATTATGAGCATATTCTCAATATAAATACTCCGGAAAACAGCCGGAAGAAAAATGCGCATGCAGGCCATGCGCCTTTAAAATTTATATTATAAGAGGTTATGGGGTTGCAGATGAAACAGGCTATTTCACCTCAGGCTGCAGTGACCATACTGGACAGTATTTCCGACGGTGTATTCACCATAGATGAAAATTGGCGTATATCAGAGTTCAACAGGGCTGCAGAGGAAATTACCGGTGTTTCAAGGCATGAGGCAGTGGGCCGGCCCTGCTCCGAGGTTTTCCGGGCCAGCATGTGTGAAGCTGATTGCGCAATGAAGCGGACCATGGAATGCGGGGAATCCGTGGTAAACCGCTCCGGCTTCATTGTTGACGCAGAGGGGCGCCGCATTCCCATAAGCGTTTCCACTGCATTGCTAAGGGACGAAAACGGCAATGTCATCGGGGGTGCCGAAACCTTCCGTGATTTGAGCGAGGTCGAGGCTCTGCGCAAGGAATTGACAGGAAATTACCGGATAGGTGACCTGGTGAGCCGCAGCCAGTCCATGCGCCAGATATTTGAACTGCTTCCCCAGGTTGCAGCAAGCAGCAGCACGGTGCTGGTCTGCGGGGAAACCGGAACCGGCAAGGAGCTTCTGGCCAGGGCTCTTCATGACCAGAGTTCGAGAAGCAACGGCTCCTTTGTTGCCGTAAACTGCGGTGCGCTGCCTGACACTCTGCTTGAATCCGAGCTTTTCGGCTATAAGGCAGGAGCTTTTACAGGGGCGAACCGCGACAAGCCGGGAAGATTCGAACAGGCCCACGGAGGCACCATTTTCCTCGACGAGATAGGTGATATAAGCCAGGCCCTCCAGATCCGTCTGCTGCGGGTGTTGCAGGAAAAGCAGGTAGAGCCGCTGGGCTCTACGTCCCCTGTTTCCGCTGATGCGAGGGTGGTTGCCGCAACAAACCGCGATATCGGGAAAATGGTGGAAGAAGGCCGGTTTCGCCAGGATCTTTTTTATCGTATCAACGTGATCCGTATTGACATCCCTCCGCTCAGAGAGCGCAAGGAAGATATCCCGCTGCTTGTGGATCATTTTGTCAGGCGCTTTAACCGGATCCAGGGCAAGGCGGTGGAAGGAGTAGGTGCAGAAGCCATGGCCAGGCTCATGGCCCATGATTATCCCGGAAATGTCAGGGAGCTGGAAAACCGCATAGAGCACGCCTTTGTCCTGTGCGAAGACGGATGGATCCAGCCGCGCCATCTTCCCGAAGGCATAGGCAGGATAGACCCCTCGGAAATACAGCAGAAAAATTTCCACGAGGCGGTAACCGCCTTCGAGGCGCAGCTGATTCGTGATGCCATGCGCGAAAACCGCTACAACAGATTAAAGACCGCGCGCAGCCTGGGCATTCACAAGACCACCCTTTTCCGCAAAATGAAGGCCCTGGGCATTGAGTTCCCTGATTCGGACGGGCGCAGCAGGGCTGAATGAATAGCAGGTTGCAGAAACGCATTGCTTGAGCGCATGCTGCATTGCTTAGATGCAACCTGCATTGAACCGGATGCCCCCTTATGTCTGTGAATAAGTCCCCGATTAAACATTATTAATTCAACGAAGAGCTGCAGTGGCATGCTTTGTGCTTTCTGGGGTTAAAACCCGGAGGAAAAGCAGGATGAAGGTTGCCCTTGCAGTATGGAACGGGAGGATATCCCCGGTTTTTGATGTCTCGCGCGAGCTTCTGGTCATTGATGTCCAGGACGGCCGTGCAGTCAGCCGGATAGGTATACATTTTTCAAATGACCATCCAATGCACAAGGTCCGCAGGCTTGCGGAGATGGAAGTGGAGGTCCTTTTGTGCGGGGCGGTATCGCGCCAGTTGGCATCGACTCTTGAGGCCAACGGGATCAGCCTGCTGGGTTTTATTTCAGGCGATGTGGAGTCGGTTATCAGGGCGTATTTAAAAGGGCGTCTGCCCAGCGCCGAGATGAGTATGCCCGGGTGCTGCCATCAAAGGCGGCGCAGGCGGGAAAAATATGGAAGAGAAAAGGGAAGGATATGAAAGTAGCAGTTTCTTCAAGAGGACAGACGCTTGACTCTGAACTGGATGAAAGATTCGGACGTGCTGCCTGTTTTCTTCTGGTTGACCCCAACACCATGTCTTGTGAAGTAATTGATAATAATCAGAATTTAAAGGCGGTCCAGGGGGCCGGGATACAGGCTGCAAAAACAGTGGCAGATCAGGGAGCTGGGGCGGTTATCACCGGCAACTGCGGGCCCAAGGCCTATGCAGTGCTCAAGCAGGCAGGCATCCCGGTGATAACCGGAGCTTCAGGCAGGGTGCAGGAGGTTGTTGAAAGTTACAAAAAAGGCGAATTAAATCCTGCAGAAGGTCCCAGCGTCCATGGCCACTGGATGTAAAAAATATCATTACATGGAGAGAGCTTATGAAATTTGCCATACCGCTGGAATCCGGAAAATTAACACCACATTTCGGCCACAGCAGTGAATTTGCATTCATAGAAGTCAAGGACAACATGATCCTGAGCAGGGAAGTCCTTGTTCCTCCCCCTCATGAGCCGGGAGTGCTGCCGCAATGGCTGGCTGAAAAAAACGTCAGTGTGGTGCTCGCCGGGGGAATGGGCAAACGTGCAATTGATCTGCTGGCACAAAACGGCATCAGGGTGGTTACCGGGGCACCGGTTGCCGATCCTGACTCCCTTGTAAACGGTTTTTTGAGAAATGCCCTTGAAACAGGGGAAAATGCCTGCTCCGGCGGGGGCGGGCATGAATGCGGCGGACATTAAAGAAAGGGGTTTTCAATTAATGATTGTCAGTGTGGCAAGCGGAAAAGGCGGAACAGGAAAGACCACGGTGGCCGCAAGCCTTGCTCTGTCAGCAGGTCAGGACGTGCAGCTCCTTGACTGCGACGTGGAAGCCCCGAACGCACACCTGTTTGTTTACCCGGAGTTTGAAAGCGAGGAAACCGTCACCATGCCCGTGCCGGTTGTGGATGAAGACAAGTGCACCGGCTGCGGTGAATGCGTTGCAATATGTCAGTTCAATGCCATTATCAATCTTGCCGATACAATCATGACGTTTCCCGAGCTTTGCCACGGGTGCGGGGGATGTCAGGCCGCCTGTCCGGCGGGCGCGATCGAAGAGGGCAAAAGAACCATAGGCACCATCCAGCATGGCCGGTGCAGTAGCCTGGATTTCGTCCACGGTCGGCTGCGAATCGGTGAAGCCATGGCACCTCCCTTGATCCGGCAGGTCCGTTCCCGCATCATACCGGATAAAAAAGCCTTCATAGACGCCCCGCCGGGCACTTCCTGCCCGGTGATCGCAGCCATAAATGACACGGATTTCGTTGTGCTCGTTGCCGAACCCACGCCATTCGGTTTAAATGACCTTGAACTGGCCGTGGAAACGGTTAAAATTCTTGAGCTTCCGTGCGGCCTGGTTATCAACCGCTCGGACATAGGAGACTCGGCCGTTGCTGAATACGCAGCCAGGGAAAATATCCCGGTCTTAATGGAAATCCCTTATGACAGAGCAATCGCTGAAGCCTATTGCCGCGGCGAGCCTCTGGTGGAGGCCTTTCCGGAGTGGAAGAGCAGGTTTGCCGGGCTTTATGAACACATAGAACGGCATGTTGCCCAGAAAGTATAGACTGATGAAGGAACTGGTAGTTATCAGCGGAAAGGGCGGAAGCGGAAAGACAAGCATAACAGCATCCCTGGCCGGGCTCGCAGACAAACCGGTGCTGTGCGATGCGGATGTGGATGCCGCTGACATGCACCTGATAATGTCTCCTGAGGTGAAAGAAACCCATGAATTCATGGCAGGCCACACTGCCTTTATTGATCAGCAGCGCTGCAATGAATGCGGCAAATGCATTGAATTGTGCAGGTGGCAGGCAATAAGCCCTGATTTTGTGGTGGATCCAATCACGTGTGAGGGCTGCGGGGTATGTTATTATTTCTGCGATCAAGGGGCTGTAGAGTTCCCGGAGAACCTTTCAGGGCACTGGTATATCTCCGAGAGCAGGTTCGGCCCCATGGTGCATGCCAGGCTCGGCATTGCAGAGGAAAATTCAGGCAAGCTGGTATCCCTGGTGCGCCGGGAAGCCTCGAAGATAGCTGATTCAAACGCAAACAGTCTGGTAATAACAGACGGCCCCCCTGGGGTCGGATGCCCTGTTATCGCAGCCATCGGCGGCGCCGCAGGGGTGTTGATAGTAACTGAGCCTTCTGTTTCCGGAATCCACGACATGGAAAGGGTGGTGGACCTGGCCGGGCATTTTTCCGTACCCGCCATGGTATGTATAAACAAGTACGATTTAAACGAGTCTGCAACCAATAAAATTTTAAGGTTCGCGCGGGATCGCGGCGTGCCATGCGCAGGTCTGGTGCCCTTTGACCCGGCAATGACAAAGTCCATGGTGCAGGCACAAACCCTGTTCGAATACGACCCCGGCGCCCCGGCCTGCAGTGCTGTGCGAAGCGTGTGGAGCCGGGTTTTAGAACTGCTATGATAAAAGCTCTTTTTGCTCCGGTTTTTAGCGGGCTGCCTTTATTGCGGCCGCTGCAACTATTCCCCAGATCCAGTTGAAAAACAGCACGAATGCGGGGGTCAGCGTTCCGAGCGCGAGACCTCCCATGCCCTTTCCGGCTTCCGGCAAGATAAACAGCAGGTGCACAAGTGTGGGAAGCAGGCTGAGCAGGCTGCCTTTTAAGAAAATCCTTGATTTGAAAATCGGCAAAATAAACAGCAACGCCCATATTCCGCCCCACACTATTCTGGGATAAAGCCAGGCAAGAGTCAGGCTGGGCGCAATTGCCACCCCAGCCATTTCAGTGACGCCCGCGTCCCCGAAAAACCATACCACCAGGCTGTTTGCCAGGGCGCCTATGCAGCCTGCTGTAAAAAATATGAAAAGATTTTTCATTTCACCCCCCTCTTTTCGGGCCTTGTGCCCGCATTTTCAATTGGACGCAGCCGTTTTCTGATCCGGCCGCTTTCAACTGCTTCCATGAAGTCTTCTGCCAGCTCGCGGCTGCGTTCAACCACTTTGCGCCAGTAGTCCATTCTTTCGGCGTCTTTTCCGGCAAATAGGTAGAAATCTTTCCTGTCAGGGATTTTAGCAAACGGCAGGCTGTTTACAAATTCCCGGGCCGGGGCGGGCATCAATACGTTTTCCATTGTCCGGAAATCAGGTTTTCTCCAGGGCACCTGCTTGTCAAGCCATCCCGGCACCACCTGTTCGCAGTAGTGCGGGAACAGGACAATACCTTTGTGTCCCCGGCTGTTTTCTGAAAAGGGTATGTTCATGTGATAATCGATTATGCCGCCGTCCCGGTAGGCACCTGAAGGCGCTCCGGGAATATCGCGGATTGCTGACATGAGCATGGGTATTGAGCCGGAGGCCAGAAGCGCGGGTTTTATGTTTTCTGCATCAAGCGGTATTCTTCTGACGGGAAAGCCGCGCATTCCTAAAAACGGCGGCACATCACGGGAGTCGTAAAAAAGCGCTCTTTCGAAAAAAAGCCCCAGTGCGCGCCTTGAAACCCCGTTTGCCAGCGCCGCCGCAGCCAGGGCCGGTAAAAGACGCTTTTTATCGTCGGTTCCGGTCAGCCCCCTGCAGCGCACAGTCATTATGCTGAGCCTGTAGAAGGGATGGGAAAGGATTTGCTGCGGGCCGTCGGGGCCCATGAGGCTGTCGAGCACTCCTTCCAGTTCGTGGTCAATATCGCTGCGCGGAGGGTTTTTCCGGTATGACTGCCGGATATACGATGACTCGAAGCGATTGATTGCTGATTCGTGATCCCCGCATGCGGCTGCGGCAAACCTCCATGATGCGATAGACGAGCCTATGAGAAAAACCGGGTCCTGCCTGTGTTTAATCCAGCCGGAAAAAACTGCACGGTCAAGAGCGTTTAAAACAAGCCACTTGGGCCCGCCGGCAGCCCCGGCAATAACCTTTATATCCCCCGGACCAAGCCCCGAGTCCATTATTTTTTCAAAAGCAGTTTTGCCTGCCCAGAATGACAGTTTCGGCAAGGTTGTCATAAGCGTCTGATCCCGGGTGCAAGTTTTTATAAGCAGGAGCTGACAAGCCCCTGCACGGCCTTCATGCAGTGGTCTGAATTTTATAACGAAAACCGGGTCTTTTTGCAATCATTGATCCTTATGCCTGCCGCGGCTGGAAAAGCTGTGAGCTTATGCTGAAAATATACTGAAAATTTCTTGACATGACAAAACAAGGTCAACTAAATTGTGAGCATAAACCCATTTCATTATCAAGGAGGCTTTGCCGTTATGGAAGACAAACCAATCAAGCTTGGCGGCGCCAGAAAAAGCATGTTTATGGACAAGGTAAAGCAGATTCTGCCCCAGGAGGGCAATCTGGATCTTTGCCTTACATGCGGCGCATGCGCTTCAGGGTGCCCGGCCACGGGCCTGGAAGGACTGGATCCGCGCAAATTTCTTCGGATGGCCGCACTGGGCATGGACGAGGAAGTAACCAGCACGCCCTGGGTGTGGATGTGCACCATGTGCCAGCGGTGCATATACGTATGCCCTATGCAGATAAATATTCCCCAGCTGGTTTTTTACGCCAGAAACAGCTGGCCGCGGGACCAGAGGCCAAAGGGAATACTGGGTTCATGTGATCTGGCACTGAAGGTGGAGACCTGCAGCGCCATGGGTGCAACAGCTGAGGATTTCGAGTTCGTTGTGGAAGACGTGCTCGAGGAGTACCGCGAGGCCCAGCCCGAATTCGCAGACATGGAAGCCCCGATTGACAAGCAGGGCGCCGAGTTCATCCTGAACCAGAATTCGCGCGAGCCGGTTACAGAACCAGATGAGATGGTCCCGCTCTGGAAAATCCTTCATCTGGCAGGAGCCAACTGGACATACGGCTCCAAGGGGTGGGGCGGCGAGAACTACTGCATGTTTCTTGCAGATGACGATTCCTGGCGTCACATTATTCAGACATCCACAGACCATGCCCACGAGCTTGGCTGCAAGACGTTTTTAAACACCGAGTGAGGGCACGTTACATTCGCAGTCCGGGCCGGACTGCAGAAATATAACATCGAGCACAGTTTTGATGTCAAAAACATATTTGAATACTATGCCAAATGGATCAGGGAAGGCAGGCTGAAGGTCAGCTCTGACTGGAATAAGGAGCTTGGTATCAAGTTCACCGCCCAGGATCCCTGCCAGATAGTGCGCAAAAGTTACGGCGACCCAATAGCGGAGGATCTGCGCTACGTTTTAAAGGCCTGCGTGGGAGAGGAAAACTTTGTTGACATGGTCCCCAACCGCTCCAACAATTATTGCTGCGGCGGGGGAGGCGGGTTCCTGCAGTCCGGTTACAAGGACGCCCGCCTGGAGTTCGGCAGGATAAAGGACGAGCAGATACAGGCTACCGGCGCAGATTACTGCGTGGCACCATGTCACAACTGCCACGCTCAGATCCACGAGTTGAGTGAGCATTATGGCGGGCATTACCCCGTGGTGCATCTCTGGACAATCATCTGCCTTGCATTGGGCGTGCTTGGACCCAATGAAAGAACCTATCTGGGAGAAGATTTAAAAGAGGTCAATGTTTTTCATCCAGAGTCAGCCATGTAAATTGCCCTGCCCCGCAAAAAGGTGGTTGAAGTGAACGATTCCATGCCGCCCACAATAAAGGATTTGAGACAGCGCAGGCAGCAGGCCCTGGAAAAGGCCGAAAAGGCCATTGCCGGAAGCCCCGGCGAATATCGGGAGGTAAAGCGCCTGTTAGACGAGGTGATAGAACGTTCCGTGGATGTGTCTGACTATCACCGGGTTGCGTCAAAAATAGTAAGGTTGCTTGAAATGCTTAGTGCAACATCTTCTGATTCTTTGTTTGCATATTACTGCAATAACATAGACCCCAAAAGGCAGGGAGATGCAAGATACTTCAAGATTGTCTGCCGTGACCTGAGACATCAGTTAGAGCTGATTGACCAGTACCGAAGGCAGCGGCACAAACTGCGATTAATAGACTGAGCAAGGTCTGAACACGAAAAATAAGAGGCACCCGGGCAACAGGGCTTGAAAAGCCCGCCCGGGTGTTTTATGCTTGAGAGCATGAAACAGAACAGAAAAAAGACAAAGCACAAAAAAGATCACCCGGTGGTCCTGGCCTGGTACAGCCGGGATCAGTGGGAGTTTCTGCGGCAGGTGGCCTCTGATTTCGACAGCATGGAGCAGACCTATGAGCTGTGGGAAGACAAGGCGGGAAACGCCTTCAGGATACTTCAGCAGTCAGGCTACCATGTCGAGACCGTGGACGTTGATGTGGCGGAGCTCTTAAGGTGGTGCAAGACCCATGGCAGGCCCGTGGACGGTGAGGCAAGAAGCGATTATATCGAGGAAAAGATAGAAGAGCGAAGAGGGAAAAAATAAATGTCCCGCCAGAGCTTTCCTGCCCGCCCGATTTGGCGGGATGAAAACGACGGAAAAATCCGTATTATAGACCAGCGGCAGTTGCCCGGAAGTCTTGTGATTTCAGTCCTGGACACTGTGGATGACACGATATACGCCATATCTGAAATGATGGTCAGGGGTGCACCTCTGATCGGGGTTACGGGCGCATACGGTGTATATCTGGCCTTTGCCGCCAGGGAAGAAGGAAAGGATTCAAAAGATCCTGAAAGACAGGCCGATAGAATAAAGTCTGCAAGGCCCACTGCAGTGAACCTTGCCTGGGCGGTTGACCGCACGCTTGAAAAGGCGAAAGCCGCCCCGAAAGGCAGCCGTGCGGAAGCCGCGGGCCGCGAAGCCGACGCTATAGCAGAGCTGGAAGCTGAAAACTCCCGCAGGATCGGCAGATACGGTTTTTCCCTGATTGAGGCCATTGCTGCGGAAAAACCCGGCAGCCCGGTAAATGTTTTGACCCACTGCAACGCCGGCTGCCTTGCCTGCATAGAGGAGGGCACGGCAACCGCACCGGTATATGAAGCCCACAGAAAGGCTGTGCCCGTTCACGTATGGGTGGATGAGACCAGGCCCCTTAACCAGGGCGCAAGGCTTACAGCCTGGGAGCTCGGTGCTGCGGGGATTTCCCATACAGTTATCACTGACAATGCCGGCGGTCACCTGATGCAGAAAGGACTGGTGGATATAGTGATCGTGGGAACTGACCGCACAACTTACACAGGAGATGTGGCAAACAAAATCGGCACTTATTTAAAGGCCCTGGCTGCAAAAGACAACAATATCCCGTTTTACGTGGCCCTGCCTTCGTCCACTTTTGACTGGGAGATAAGAGACGGTGTATCGCAAATCCCCATAGAGGAGCGTGATCCGGACGAGGTGAGATACATGCCCGGATTTGAAAAAACCGCGGAATACATGCTCATGCCCGAAGACAGCGCCGCGGCCAACTACGCATTCGACGTGACACCCGCCCGCCTGGTCACTGGGTTTATAACAGAGCGCGGCATCTGCCGGGCCGATGAGGCGGAGATAAAAAAACTTTTTTCAGGTCCCGGCCACAGCGGCGCGGCCCGGGAAAATTCCTGATCAGAAGACAGCAGGGCGGATAATGAACGAAATCATGCTTACGGATCTGGAAAAAAAGGTGATTGCAGCCATTCAGGGCGATATCCCGGTAACGCAAAGGCCTTATCTCGAAATTGCACAGCGTGTGGGCACGGACGAAGAAACCGTGCTTGAAGTGTTAGAAGGCCTCTACAACCGGGGTTTGATCCGGCGCTTCGGGGCCACGCTCAGGCACCAGAAATCAGGGTTTTCAGCAAACGCAATGGTGGCCTGGCGTGTGGAGGAAGAGTCGGTGGACGAGGTGGGGGAAAAAATGGCGGAAAGTCCCGCGGTATCCCACTGCTACCGGCGGGTGGCTGAAGAAAGCTGGCCATATAACCTCTATACCATGATACACGCACAGGACGAGGACACGTGCCGGGCCC
>JAWLEU010000040.1:0-15053 GCA_041685965.1 Desulfosalsimonas sp. | reverse complement strand
CTACACCCGGGCGGGGCTTTCCGGCAAACGTTTTTTTGCGGGGCAATGGACGGGCTTTTTTAAGGCGGGCGTCAAAATCCCGGTCTACACGGAAAATGTAGTGGAATCAACTGCCCTGGAACCCGGAAACAGGCTTTCAGGCTTTGCAGAGCTCGGGGTTAAAAGCGGCATGTTCAAAATAAACTTTTTCTATGAAGGCCTCAGGTTTTCGGAGTCAGACCGTGTTTATTTCTACAACGGCACCGACTACGGCTACATGTACCAGCCGGAATCAGAGGCTGATATATTCGGCATAAGTGCAGGGGTTTCCTTCTAAAGCATCCCCGCCAGCTTCATGGCTGCAAGAACTGTCTTCTGCATGAATTTCTCATCAGAGGATTCCGCCCCGGCAAGCCCCATGCGCTCAAGCATGGGCATTGCATTTTCCGGGACCGTGTCAGGCATTTCCTCTATCATGGGACCTATCTCACCTGCGCTGTCGCTCTGGGACTTGCGCTTTAGTTCCTTCAGGGAATGGGCCAGGATCATTTCAACCAGGTCGAACTCCGAGCCGAAGGGAAATGGCCCGAAAAAGCCCTGCTGCTTGTAGGGCTGCAGGGCTTCTGTTATGCTCCCGGGCGTATTGTTTCTGTACTGTGCCGGTATTTCGTAGTCCTGTTCTATCTTGCCGTGCTTTTTCGCCTCTGCCAGGAGCTCTTCCTGGAACCTTGAGTCAGCGATATTCAGCATAGACTTGATTATGTCCTTGTCACACCTGCCGCGAAGGTCGGCAATTCCGTACTCGGTGACAACTATATCGCGCAGGTGCCTGGGAATGGTCACATGGCCGTAATTGTATACTATATTGGAAAGAATTTTTCCTTTTTCCTCGCGCGTGCTTTTGATCAGGATCACCAGCCTGGCATCAGGTATGGCGTGAGCCATTGCCACGAAATTGTACTGGCCGCCCACCCCGCTTACCACCGTTCCGTCTTCCAGGCCGTCTGAAACTATATGACCCAGAAGAGTAGCCTTCATGCCGGTGTTGCAGAATCTTGCGTCTTTTCTCTGCATGGCCCGCAGCCGCTCGTTTCCGTAAAGCTGATTTGCCACTTCCACGCCTGACATATCGAACCTGCCGCGTTCCTGCTCAGACATCTGCCGCAGGGTCTCATAGAAATCCCTGGGCCCGATAAAAAAGCTGCCCGTGAGCACCACCCCGTTTTTAAGCCGGGTTCCCAGACAGGCTGAGCTGACCGCCTCCAGATTTGCCCGGTCAGCCAGGTTTGCTGAATACCGGCTGCCGTCGCTTAATACAAGCTCTCCGTTTTCCCAGCAGACATCTTCTCTGATAATCCCGAAATACTGAAGGGATTCAAAATCTTTGCGGGTCAGGTAGGGATGAATCAGTTCCTTTTCAACCATTAACTCAAGGGCATCAGGCCTTATCTCTTCTTTGAGAAGCCCCTGGTTTATAAGGGCCTGGATGCCTTCGTGGTGATAGACATCACGCTTTATAACACCGCTTTTGTAAAGCTGGATAAACCCGTCGACCAGCATCTCGGTGGAGCCGTAAAGCCCTTTTTCAAAAGTGCCGGTTCCTCCGGTGTCTTCTATGAGTCCTGCGTATGTATCTTTCACACCGCTTTTGCCGATCAGTTCCGAATACACCTCATTGTTGTTATGTCGCATGTCAAGGGCGGAGGCTATGGCATCCCCAAGGGCCCCTATTCCTATCTGAAGGGTTCCGCCGTCTTTGATAAGTGTGCTTGTGTTAAGGCCTATCATGTAGTCAGGATCAGATACAGGCATTCGCGGGGTATTGAAAAGCTTGTGATTTCCTTGTTCATTGTCAATTATTATGTCGTAGTCTTCAGGCCTTAACTCCGCATCCCCGTACATGAAGGGCAGCTCCGGATTTACCACTCCTATGGCAATGGCCTTTTCTCCTTTTTCACGCAGTTTACGGTGCTCTGAAAGGGTCTCTATAGTGGTGTCCGCATTGCAGGAGGCGCTGTAGCAGCGGGTTCTTTCTTCTCCTGATTTTGCGAGCATGTTCATGTAAACCCTTGCGCCGTGGTCCGTGCAGTCGCGGACCACGTGGGTATAATTGGTGCTCATGTAGTTCTGCTGCATCAGCGGGGTGTTGTTGTAAGCTCCGGCCCTGCAGTAAAGCTCATGAATAGTGATGTTTTCAGGCACTTCATCTTTGCGGATATCCAAAAGATAATCCAGGTCCGGGACCCCCTGCCAGACCCGGTCTACAAACGGCTCCATGAACCTGCGCTCAAGCTCGTTTGTCCAGGAAGGCTTCTCAAGGGAAAGGGCGGTAAATATAGTCAGCGAAATCTCCGGATTGTTTTTTGCCCTCTGGTAAAGAGCGTTGATAAGGGGCACCGGCTTTCCCAGCCCCAGGGGCAGGCCGACGGAAACATTGCCTTCGAACTCTTCGATTATACGGTCCACGCTTTGCTCAATATTTAAATACAGGGGTCTTTTTGATTCCATACCTACACAACCTCAATTTTTTAAAAATTGCAGCCTTTGCTTTTACCCGGCTTGAACCTTTAGCCGCAGTAAAAACCATACGCGGCACCTATACCAGCATACATACTTTCATTCAAGATGTATTTTCAAAAAATACAGTTACTTCAGATAAAACACAATCGCGGGGGTAAACAATGGTGATTCCAAAATAACAGCGTCTATATTCCGTTATCCGGGTTTTCACCCCTGTATTTCGGATTGCCCCGGGCAGGGCCCTATTTGTTCTCGGATTGGAAAAGTTCATGAAAATAAAAAGCCCACCTATTGTTCGGCCAGGTTGAAAATCGTTCAACATTATGACAGCATTAGAAACAAGTTTTCCACTCAAGCGATTTTTTTTGCCTGCAGACCAAAGCAGATGTATTATAGAGGGTCAGACTTACGGTACCATAAAAACAGCGAACGCATGATTTTCACGGAGAAAGCGCAATGAAGGAAAAAACCAGGGAGAACATCTACAAGGCATTTATAGGAGAGGCAAAAGCCTATTTCAGGCTGCTTGCGTATGCTGAAAAAGCAGAGGAAGAAGAAGTCCCGCAGATCGCCCTGCTGTTCCGGGCAGTTGCAGAAGCAGAAAGGGTGCATGCCACCCGGCACTTAAACCTGGTCAAAGACCTGCTGGTAAAAGATACAGACACAAACCTTCTGGAATCCTTCAAGCGCGAAAAATCGATCAGTGAAAATGAATACCCTGACATGATTAAAACAGCTGAAGAAGAAGGTGAAAACGCCGCCGCAACCACTTTCGGCCATGCCAGGGATGCAGAGGCCTACCATGCCAAGCTCTACGAACGAGCCCTTTATCAGGTGATAAAAAACAAGGTGAAAGCCTATCAGGTATGCCAGGTATGCGGCTATGTCACGGACAAAAAGGCGCCTGAGAAATGCCCGGTATGCGGGGCTCCCAGGGATAAATTCAAAACCGTGCAGTAAGACAGGCAAAGTATAAAAACCAAGCATCTACCGAAAAATCCGGAAAGGAAGGCTTTTTATGGCAACACTGAAAAAAATGAGTTCAAAAGGACTTTTCATGGGAAGGCTCGCCCACGGCGCAGACCTGCTCGAGGAAATCACCTCTGCCTGCACCGGGCAGAACATACGTCTGGGCCGGCTGGAGGCCATAGGAGCTGTCCAGCGTGCACGCCTGGGCTATTATGACCAAAAAACCCGTGAATACAGGTTTTTCACAATAGACAGAGCACTTGAGATCACTGCGCTTACCGGCAATGTTTCACTCAAGGAGGGCGAACCCATGGTACACGCCCATGTAACCCTTGCAGATGAAGCAGGCAATGCCTATGGCGGCCATCTGGCGCCGGGAACTATTGTTTTTGCCTGCGAGATCATCATAGAACCCTTTGAAGGGGAAGTGTTAGAACGAACCTTCGACGAGGAAACAGGCCTGCCCCTGTGGCAAATGTAGTTCGCGGCAAAACCCCGCAAAAAGGATAAGCGGACCAAATGAGCCTGAAAAGCCTCCTGTACCCGGCAGCCGCGGCATGCCTGATGCTGTGCATGCATTACGCGGTTTTCAAGAGCCTAATGCTTTTTTTCCGGATCAGCCGGCCGCAGGTAAAAATTCTGCTGTACGCTGCCATGGTGGTTTTGAGCTTTTCCTTTATAACCGCGTTCTCATTGATCCACTGGAAAGAAAATTTCTGGACAGTTAACTGGTACAGGTTTGCCGGAACCTGGACGGCCTTTGTCATCCACTGCCTGGCAGCCGTGGCTGCTGCCTGGATTGTAATCATAGCAGCCCGGCTGGCAGGGGTGAGGCTGCCGTCAAAAGCCATAGGTGCAGCCGTTGTTTGTGTCACACTATTTTTAACGGCTTACGGCATCTGGGCCTCCTATCACCCGGTGGTGCGTCAGGTGACAGCAAAAGTCGCAACCCTTCCCGAGAACTGGGAAAACAGCACCATAATTCACCTTTCGGATATTCACCTGGGACATTTTTACAAAAGCGGCTTTGCCGGGAGGATCACGGAGGCGGTAAACTCACTGGATCCTGATCTCGTGCTTATCACGGGAGACATTTTAGACGGCATGGGCGGACCCTTCAGTAAAAACCTTGAACCGCTGTGCGGGTTGTCATCAAAGCACGGGGTGTTTTTTGTAACAGGAAACCATGAACACTATGTGGGCATAGAAAAATCGCTTTCCATACTTGAAAAAACCCCCTTAAGGATACTCAACAACGAGGCAGTGGAAATAAACGGCCTGGAAATAGTGGGTGTAAGTTATCCCGGAATCGACGACATTTCACAGATTAAAAATTTCCGGCCCGAAAAAACTCCGGGCACGGTCAGGATTTCAATGTTTCACACTCCCACGGAAATGGGAAAAGACAAGAAAAACATGGGGCAGCAGCACTTTGCCAACTACTGGATGCCTGACACCTCCTATAAAATGAACATAAAAACACAAGCAGACCTACAGCTTTCAGGCCACACCCACCACGGCCAGATATTTCCAGTAAATCTGCTTACCCGGCTTCTTTACAGGGGCTATGACAAAGGGTTAAAAAAAATAAACGGCACTTACCTTTATGTTTCTGCCGGAACCGGCTCCTGGGGGGCGCCGGTTAGAACCACCGGCAGACCGGAGATTGCCGCCATAAAGCTTGTAAGGAAATAAGCTGCACCGGCTCAGATGAAATATGGAAATTCAACAGCGCATAAAAAAACAACTGGAAGAGAGGGCCTCGGAGCGCAGGATTGCAGACATACGCATCGGGCTTGGATATACTGCAGTAATGCTCCAAGACGGCAGCACCGGGCTGGCGGGTACTCCGCTAAGGCATGTCAGGCACGGGTGCACGGTTTTTGACCGCATGCTGCCACTTACCGGCGCAAATGCATGCGATCTCCTGGAATTGCTCGAGTCCAAAGACCCTTTGGAAACCGCGGCAGGACTGGCTACAGCCAACGCACTTTCCAACATCGGTCGTCCGGGCATTGATACGGGGGACGTACTGGATTTTGTAAATCTTGATGAAACCGACCACGTCGGCATGGTGGGAAACTTCGCTCCACTCGCGGGGGGGATTAAAAACTCGGGTGCAGGACTTACAATCTTCGAGCAGATAGAATCGCCGGAAAAAGGAATGCTTCCTGCCGCAAAGATTCCTGAAGTGCTGCCCGAATGCTCGGTATGCCTGCTTACTGCCACATCAATTATTAATCATACCTTTGACAGCATAATAGAGTTTGCCTCGGACTGCAGGTCAGTGGTGCTGCTGGGGGCGTCCACACCCCTTGTCCCTGAAGTATTTGCACACACCCCGGTCACCTGCCTGTCAGGGGTGCTTGTGACAAGGCCCGGGGAGATACTGCATATTGTAAGCTGCGGCGGAGGCATGCGCCGGTTTGGCGGGGTCATCAGCAAGGTCAACATGGCGGTACAAAACTGAATGCATCTGATTTGACACCGGCTGAAAAAGCTGTTATTTTGTTTCAAAAGCTGCGAAGAACGCGGCATTCGGCCTTCGGGCCTGCTAAAAGAAAGAGCTTAACCCGAAATTACTTTCAAGAAGAAAGGAGATGCATCATGAAGATCAGAAAAGTCACAAAAAAACCCACCGGTCTGTGCAAGTGTAAACGCTCCTGCTGAAAACATCATGCCTTTTGAACAGAGCCTGTGCATGGACGGGTGGTTCATGCACGGGCTTTTTATTTCACCAGCCAGGGACGAAAATGCGCAAAACAGACTTTAAGGATTATATCTGCCGGCCGCTGTGCATGTTTTTCTCTGAAGACGAAAAAGAAGAAATGGCCTGCCTGGGCGCCAGGGCTGCCGCAGTGCTTTATGAAAACGGCATCATAAAGCCCGGGCAAATCAAGGACATATTAAAGCAAAGAGACGTGTGGGAAAAACACAGGGCGGACCTGGGAAGCGTTCTTTGCAGTGCATGCGAATTCCGGCAGGAAGACTGCGATTTTCAGTCCCCGGAGCCCTCGGATGATCTTGAACCCTGCGGGGGTTATATCCTGCTGGCTTACCTGCTTGAAAAACGCGAACTCGATATCCGGCAGGTGGAAAAAGCCCTATGAACCCTGTCAACTGGCGCGACTCCATACTCCGGCTGCATCCCCGGGCAGCCCTGAAATTCCTTGAAGTCCCTTATGTTTACCATACAGGCAAAGACGAGCTCTACGAGATAGACGAGCGTGCGCTTGAGTTTTTAAAGCTGTGCAATGGTACAAGGCAGGGCAGGCAGCTCACCGGCGAGGCAGAGTTCGTGGAATACTGCGTGGAAGAACAAATCATAGAAGCCCTGGACCGGCCCGGAGAAATAAGCATACACGTTGACACCGGGGACATACCCTCTCTTCGCTACCTTGAGCTTCACCTGCTTCACAAATGCAACCTGAAATGCAGGCACTGCTACCTGGGCCCGTCTGCCGGAGACGAGCTCGACCCGGGGCAGGCAGCAGACATTGCCCGCCAGTTTGCCGCAAACGGAGGGTTGCGCCTTCTTATTTCCGGAGGGGAGCCTTTGCTCTACAGCGGGCTGGAGTCATTTCTGGAGCAGACCGGGAATCTTGGAATCAGAAGGATTCTTTTTACAAACGGCACCCTTTTGACATCTGAAAACATCCGCGGATTGCAGGCGGAAGAAATCGCCTTCAGCTTGGACGGCTGGCGCAGCGGCCATGAAGCCCTTAGAGGTAAAAACACCTTCGATCCCCTGATGCGCGGCATAGACGCTGCAAAAAGCGCAGGCATTGACATCTCCTTTTCAACCATGATCCACAGGGAAAATACCGATGAATTCGAACAGATGAAAATGTTCATCGAAGATGCCGGAGCCGTGGAATGGGGAGTGGATATATTGACGGTCACGGGATCACTTGTGGCCCACCAGGATCTTTGCCTGCCTTATGACAGGGCAGCCCCTTTCATGGAATATTCCTTCGGCGGGGGATACCACGGCTCTTCTGATGATTATGCCTGCGGCCGCCACCTCATGGCGGTCATGCCTGACGGGCAGGCTGTAAAATGCGGATTTTACAGCGATCGCCCCCTGGGGGATGCGAGTAAAAGCCTGGCTGAATGCTGGAAGAACATGCCCCACATAAGGCTCGACGAGCTCGAATGCATGGGATGTGAATTTATTCATGAATGCAGGGGCGGCTGCAGATTCAGGGCTCCGCACCCTCTTGCGCCTGACCCGGCCATGTGCCGCCTCTACGGGGTTGACCATGGGAACAGCAGAAGTTAAGGCTCCGGCATACATCCAGTTTTATCCCACCCTGAGGTGCAATTATTCCTGCAGTTTCTGCTTTAACCGTCATCTTGCCCAGACGGATGACATTTCGGTTGAACAATTTGAAAAAATCGCATCTGTCTGCCGGGACCTGGGAACAGAACATATAGACATCCTGGGCGGTGAGCCCACCCTTCATCCGGGCATACTGGATATAACGGGTCTCATCTGCGAAAAAGGCCTCAAAACAACAATCAGCACCAACGGCAGCCACCCGGACGTGCTTTATGCTTTGTCTGAAAATTTTGACAAAAACTCTGTGGGAATAGGCATCTCAATAAATGACAGCCGGATGCCCGAAGGGCTGCACGACTACATCCTTGCCAATCGGCCGGTTCTCAAAACCGTTTTTACAGGCGCCCGGTCATCTGAAAATGCGATGCTCCCATATTTAGGGATGCAGGACATGGACTGCAGGCTCATATTCAGGGATGCGGCAGACAGGGCCGACCTTGAAAACTGCCCCGGTTTTGAAACATTTTTAAACAGTCTGGAGGTCTTAAACCGCAGGTACCCCCGGGTAAAAGGCGTTTTCTGCGGCGGGTTCATCCCTGATACAAAACAACACCCACAACTTGCAGGCACCCGGTGTCCCGCAGGCACCACAAAGCTCTCTGTAATGAGCGACGGCTCGGTTTATCCGTGCTACTTGTTTTTCAGGTACAAGCAATTCCGTCTCGGTAACATACTGGAAGACGATTTCTCCGAAATCTGGAACCACAGGATACTCGATTTTTTCAGAAAATCCACGGGCAGCCCATGCGCAAACAAGTCCTGCGGCATCCACAGGCAATGCCGCGGCGGGTGCCCGGCCATGAGCTATCTTGCCTACAACCGGCTGGATGCGCCTGATCCCAGATGCCCCTGACAGAAGCAAGCAGGGGCAAGTATTTTTTATAAAAACAATTTAGCAGGCATTTGGGTTTCCCTGGAAATAAGTTTTTAGCCTGATTTTAAGAACAACATTATTATCCGAGGAGTCAAGGAAATGGACAGATTTATCGACCTTCGCAAAAATGCCCTGGAGTCAAAAGACGGGGAATTTGTCTTCGGCGCCGAGCATACAGGCAGCCATGCCTGCTACATGATCTACGGAGTCCTTAAACCCGGGGAAAAAGACCGCCTGGTAAAGCCGGGAAAGGGCCATGAAGAAATGGTGCTGGCAGCAAGGGGTGACCTGGAGGTAAAAGGCGAGTTCTCAGGCCGCCTGAGCCAGGGGGAGGCCTTCCACATTGCAGAAGACCACACCGCCTGGCTGGAAAACCCCGGAGATGATGAAGCACTTTATGTTATTGCCGGGGGTCATTCAGAGCACGGCCATAACCACTGACGAAAGGACTGAGCACAATGCCGGCTGACCTGCATTTGCAAAACACCATGACAGGCAGAAACCAGCCGTTTGTCCCGAGACACCCGGGACAGCCGGTAAAGATCTTCACCTGCGGGCCATCCATTTACAACTGGCCTCATATCGGCAATTACCGGACCTTTCTTTTCGAGGACATACTGGAGAGATACCTGGAATTTCTCGGCTACCGGGTTAAAAGGCTGATCAACTTCACTGACATGGAAGACAAGGCAATTGCCAGGGCAAACGAACTTTCCGTTTCCCTTGAGGAGCTCACCAGGCCGGTGGCGGAACAATTTTTACAGGACAGCAGGATGTTAAATATCCGGCTCCCCGGAACAATCGCGCGTTCCACAACCAGCGTGGACCAGGCGGTACTGCTTATTGAAAGGCTCATGCAGAAAAAGATCGCCTACCGGCACGGGGGAGATATTTTCTTTGATCCTCTGAAATTCAGGGATTTCGGAAAACTCTTCGGCCTGGACATGAACAAATGGCCTAAAAAAAAGATCAGGTTTAAAAAAGACACCTATCCCGGCCAGCGGTGGAACATGGGCGATTTTATCCTCTGGAAACAAAGGCACAGGGCAGACGGAGACATATACTGGAAGACCTCGCTCGGCGAGGGCAGGCCGGCATGGAATGTCCAGGATCCAGCCATGATAACAAAACACCTGGGCTGGGAGCTTGATATATGCTGCGGTGGCATTGACAACATATACAGGCATCACGACTACAATATTGCAGTGGTGGAGGGTGTATCAGAAAAAGAACTGGCGCACTTCTGGCTCCACGGGGGCCATGTTCTTCTTGCGGGCAAAAAGATGTCCAAGAGCAAGGGCAACATTTTATACGTAAGCGACCTGCTCAACCGTGGCTATGAGCCTCATCACATAAGGTTTCTGCTGATTTACGGCGACTACAGGAAGCCTCTTGACTTAAACTACGACAGGATGCACTGCGCCCGCGGCAGGGTGGACACTTACAGGATAATGGCAGGGCGTATTCAGGAACACAACCAGCCGGCCGAACACGGCACATCAGAAGCGGAATCCCTGGCAGGAAGGCTTGAGCCTGATTTTAAAAGCCGCATGAACGACAACCTGGATGTCAAGTCTGCATTTGACCGCACCTACAGCACTGTCTCACGCCTTCTGGACCTGGCCGTGCAGGGCAATCTGGGGACAAACGGTGTCAGGGCCGTAAAGAAAAGCCTGACCCGGATTGACAGCGTGCTCAAAATTCTTTTCTAATCGGCAATTCCTCCTGAATCTCCGTGGATCAAGTAACCGTAATGTGGTTTTTTCAAAATCGGGATCGAAATCGATACCGATTCCGATTTCGATAATAAAATGGAACAGTTCCACGAGACGGGCAAGGGGGATGCAGACCGGCGATCCAACTTGATGCTACCTGCTGAGATTCACGCTTACTTAAAAACCTGCTTACTTTTCCTTTTTGCCGGGCGGACGGCCCGCGCTATTTCGGCCGCCCGCCCGGCAAATGCCTTGGCTGCCGTATTTCTGCCGGATGGCGTCCAGCGCTGATTCAACCTTTTCCCATTTTTCCCGCCGGCCTGATGATTCTGAAAACAGCTCCTGCTGAACCGGTACATCCGCGTCTATCAGGTCAGTGGCTCCAAGGCCTATAAGCCTCACAGGCATTTCAGGATGATATGCCCCCAGCAGGTCCGCTGCGCTCAGGTACAGCATTTCAGCGCTGTTGCTCCTTTGCTCCAGTGCAGCCTGCCGGGTTATCTGTGTGAAATCCGAATGCTTTATCTTTATAAACACCGTTCTGGCGCGCAGGTTGTTCTTTCGCAGCTGGCGTCCCACTTCTTCGGCCTGATCCAGAAGGTATGTTTTCAGATCTTCCTTGTCCCTTGTATCAGCAGCAAGGGTTTTTTCCGAACTCACTGATTTCACGGGCCTGACAGGCGTGACCTTTGAACGGTCTATGCCGCGGGCCAGCTCGAAAAGCCTGGTGCCGAACTTTCCCAGACGCCGCACAAGCACTGATTCCCCGTATTTCTTCGCATCCCCGAGGGTCTTGATCCCCATGCGCGAAAGCACCATTGCCGAGACCAGGCCCACTCCCGGCACCTTGTCAACCGGCAGGCGCTCTATAAAGCCCGCAGCCTCCTCAGGGGATATAACCACAAGGCCGTCGGGCTTTTCCATGTCAGAGGCTATCTTTGCCAGAAACTTGTGCGGGGCAATGCCAACTGAACAGGTAAGCCCCGTTTCCCCGCGGATTTTTTCCTTGATCTTAAAGCCCGTGTCCCGCGGGGAGCCGAACAGATGGCCGCAGCCCGAGATGTCAAGGTAGGCCTCGTCAATTGAGACCTGCTCTAGGAGGGGTGAAAAAGATCCGAGGATTTCCATGACACACCCGGAGAGCTCCTTGTAACGGCTCCCGCGGGGGGCAAGAAACACGCCTCCGGGACAAAGCCGCCTGGCCTTATACATGGGCATGGCTGATTTCACCCCGTATTTTCTGGCCTCGTAGCTGGCTGCCGAAACCACGCCCCTGTCCGATATCCCGCCCACTATCACGCACCTGTACTGCAGCTCGGGGTTGTCGAGTTTTTCCACAGAGGCGAAAAAGGCATCCATGTCCACGTGAACAATCATATCAAACCAGAATCTCAAATAGCATCAGTCAGCAAAAAGCGGCACATGTTCAAACCGGGACACATCAAAAAGCCCCATGTCTGTGAGCTTGAGCTCGGGTATCACCGGCAGGGCCAGAAAGGAAAGCATCATGAAGGGATCTTCAAGCCCCGAGCCCAGCGCTCTTGCTGCATTGTTTAATTCATCGGTTTTTTGCGCAACTTCTTCAAGAGACAGGTTTGACATCAGGCCGGCTATGGCAAGTTCAAGGGATGCAGTTACACGCCCTTCATGCACAACTACCAGCCCGCCGCCCATGTTTACAACAGCCGCCGCGGCTGCCTCAAGATCAGAGTCATCAACCCCGGCGGCTATTATGTTGTGTGAATCATGGGCCACGCTTCCTGCAATCGCACCGGAGCGCAGCCCGAAGCCCGAGACAAAACCGAGGCCGATATTGCCGGTGGCCCTGTGCCGCTCGACCACCGCCAGCTTTATCATGTCGCGCCCCGGGTCGGACACAGCCTGTCCCTGCTCTATTCTGGCCGGCATGACAAGGCAGGAAGTTATTGTACTTTCCGGCACTATACCTATGACCCGCACAGAGCCGCCCTTTGCAGGTATCCTGAAATTCGGGGCATTGCTGCCTGCATTCATTGATGCCGGGTAAGTGTCAGGATCGTATCCGAATGCCGCCTCAAGGGTCTCGCCGTTTTCTGCGGCCTTTTTGCCTGCACAGTATACTGTTTTAATCTCAAAATCTTCCAGATCGGGCATTATCACCAGGTCCGCCCGTCTTCCAGGCGCAACTGCTCCAAGCCGGTGCAGGCCGAAATATGATGCAGGGTTTATTGTGGCAATACGGATGGCAGTGACAGGATCGAGTCCAGCTTTTACCGCCCTTCGAATGATAGAGTCTATATGCCCTTGCCTGAGGATATCTTGTGCATGCCTGTCATCAGTACACCACATCACCCTGCCCGAGGTGGAAGCGCTTACAATAGGCAGCAGGTCGTCAAGGTTTCTGGCGCCGGTTCCCTCCCTTATCATGATGTGCATCCCCGCACGCAGCTTCTCCATTGCTTCGCCGGCATCCACGCATTCATGGTCGCTTGAAATTCCTGCCGCAATATAAGCTGCAAGGTCCTTGCCGGTAACTGACGGGGCATGGCCTTCAACAGGCTTGTGATGGTTAACTGAAGCATCAATTTTGAGAAGCACCTCACGGTCTGCGCTGATTACACCCGGAAAATCCATCATCTCGCCCAGGGCCAGGATCCGCTCATGTGAAAGAAGGGGAACCAGGGTTTGCGCATTTAGTTTTGCGCCTGATGTTTCCATTGTTGTTGCAGGCACGCACGAAGGAAGAGTGAAATAAATGTTCATAAGCTGGTTTTCAGCCGCAGCAAGCATCCATGCAATTCCGTCGGTTCCCAGCACATTTGCGATTTCATGCGGATCTGCAACCGCAGTGGTCGTGCCGCGGGCAACAACTCCGCGGGCAAACTGGGAAACACCGGTCATTGTGCTTTCAATATGCACGTGCGGATCAATAAAGCCCGGAGCCACGTAGGCGCCTGACACGGAGACCGTTTTTTCGGCCTCGTAATCGCCGACGCCGGCGATATAGCCATCTTTCACTGCTATATGACCTTCAATGATCTCTTTTGAAAAAACGTTTACAATCCTTGCGTCAGTGATCAGTAGATCTGCGGGGTGCCTGCCGCTTGCCGCCCCGATGAGTTCTGCAGTATGACTGTTCAATGCAATCCCCTTGTTTTTAACGATTACTTATCAGGATTCCCATGCCTGTCCCGGTTTTTCAATCTGTCCGCCTAACAGCCATGGCTGTTTTTTCCGCATCTGCCATCACGGCTGCCAGATCCATTCTCACAAGCTGTCCGTCTGAAACCAGCATTTCACCGTCAACCATTACATGTGATATGTCCGCGCCGCGCACTGAATATACAATATGGGATTCAGGGTTATACATTGGCACAAGATGAGGCCTGCGGGAATTTATAATTACAATGTCTGCGGCCTTGCCATTTTCTATGGAGCCGGTTATCCGGTCCATTCCCAGTGCCCGGGCGCCCTCAATGGTTGCCATGCGCACCACTGTCCTTGCATCCATCACAGTGGGGTCATGCAATTCAGCCTTGTGCAGCTTGGCTGCAAAATCCATGGCCTCGAACATGTCAAGATTGTTGTTGGACGCGCACCCGTCTGTGCCCAGGCCCACGGTTATTCCCGCGTTTATAAGCGCGGGCGCGGGAGCCGTGCCCGAAGCCAGCTTCATGTTGCTCTCGGGATTGTGTGAAACCCTGACCCCTTTATCATGAAGAATTGATATATCCACTGCATTGACCCACACGCAGTGCGAGGCCAGTGTGTTTTCGTCAAGCACGCCAAGATCAGCCAGGTAGCTTACAACCGAGCCGCCTTTTTCAAGACCCGAGATCTCAGCCTCGCCGCGGGTTTCGGAAACATGGACCTGAAAAATCACCCCTGCTTCGTCCGCGGCCTTTTTCGCGCGCTTCAGGGTTTGCCCAGAGCAGGTGTAGGGCGAATGGCAGAAAATCGAGGGGATAATACGCCTGCTTGTGTTTTTCCATTCGTGTGCAAACTCTGCGGCAGCGTCTATGCTCTTTGACGGGTCAGGCGAGTCAGGAGTGGGAAAATCCACTATGCCCTGGCCCAGCACCGCCCTTATTCCTGCTTCCGAGGCGGCGTGTGCGGCTGCGTTTTCGTAAAAATAACCGTCGCAGCAGGTGGTTGTGCCAGAAAGAAGCATTTCAGCACATGACAGAAGAGTTCCGGTCCTTACGGTGTCAGGGTTTATATGCGCGGCTTCCGCGGGAAAGATATGCTCCGCAAGCCACTTTTCAAGCGGCAGGTCGTCTGCAAGCCCCCGGAAAAGCGACATGGGCAGATGGGTATGGGTGTTTACAAGACCCGGCATTACAATGCCGCCAGCAGCGTCAATCACCCTGCCCGCGTTTTTCTCGCTTAAGCCGCCCGGATTCCCCGCATACACGATCCGGCCGTCTCTTACCGCCACTTCCCCGTTTTCAATTATCTCGAATTCCGGGTTTACCGTAACAACAATTCCGTTTTTAATCAGCGTGTCCGCAGACTTTTGCAAAATCCAAACCTCCTGTAGACTACATCCTTCCTTAAAACCCTTTCCTGCAAGTTCTATGTAAAATTAAATCCAGCTGCTTTCAAGCCAAAACAGGAAGGGCGGAAATTGCCTGTGAAAGCCAATGTGATGAATTAATACCCGAACTCCCGGCCT
>JAWLEU010000039.1:0-15326 GCA_041685965.1 Desulfosalsimonas sp. | reverse complement strand
GTTTTGATTTGCAGCCCTTTCAAGGTCGGCGGAAACGCGGCTGAGGCGGAGAGCTGACAGATTGGACGAGGCCCCTTTTATGGAATGAGCCGCCCGGCTGACCCCGTCGGCGTCGTTTTTGTCCAGGCGGTCGCGTATAACTTCCAGTGTTTCATGAGAATCGTCAAGAAACATCTCGCCCAGCTGCCTTGCCAGCTCGAAGTCTCCTTCCAGCCTTTCCAAAAGATCCGCCTTATCAAAAACTTCCTCGGGATTTTTGCTGCTGCTCGCCATTTCCGCTTTTCCTTGATAAAAAAATTCAGTGCCCTAGATTTTTACCTCTATTATCACCAGCACTTCATTGCCAGTATTTTCAATAATGATTCCGCTTTCAGGAGTTATCTTCACAAAGTCTCCCCTTTGCACGTCCCCGTCGGAACCGTTGCGCACTATACGACCGCTTCCTGAGACCACGGTCATATGAAGCATCGTCGCTTCAGGCACACTGATTTCCGCCTGTTTTGAAGGCTCAAGGCTGAGCCTACGGATCACGTGGCTTTTACAGCCTGCAATCTCATCCTCTGCACCCCATTCATGATAAGCTGTTTCATGCCTCAGAGCTTCCCTTCGGCTTTCAGCCTTAAGAGCCTCTGCCACTGCCTTAACATCCTGGGACTTGCAGCGGTCAGCAACAAGCAGTGCATCATACGTATCTATTACCACACAGTCCTGCATTCCGAGGACTGCCACCAGCCGCCGGTCCGAAAACACAAGGCTGTTTTTAACACCGCGGGCTATTACCTCCCCGTTCATCACATTTCCGTCAGCGTCCTTGCCCCCCGCCTCCCACATGGCGGCCCAGGATCCAAGATCGCTCCAGCCGGAGTCAAAAGATACCATGGCGCCTTTTTCAGTTTTTTCCATGACCGCGTAATCTATTGAGTCAGACGGGCAGTCCGCAAATGCTTTCTTATCCAGAAACAGCGCGCCGTGTTCGTATACAGAGTCCTGCCAGGCATGCAGGCATGAAGAGGCTATTTGCGGGGAAAATCGCTTGAGCTGTTCCCATACGTCTGCTGCACGGAAAAGAAACATCCCGCTGTTCCAGAAGTACCTGCCGGATGCAAGGTATTTTTCTGCTGTCTGCAGGTCAGGCTTTTCCACAAACTGCTCTATTGCGAATGTCCCGGGCCCGCTGTCTTTATTTCCGTCGGCTTTCAGGGGCTTTCCCCTGCGGATATATCCATATCCTGTTTCCGGGCTGTCCGGTGTCACCCCGAAGGTTATCAGATAACCGAGTTCTGCGTAACGGTCTGCTGCTGCAACAGCCCGGCAAAACTCTTGGTTATCGTAAATCAGATGATCTGCCGGAAGAACGAGTATGCGTGCATTCTTGTCTGCAGAAAGCGCCTTGAGTGCTGCAATCGCCACGGCCGGTGCAGTGTTTCTGCCCTCAGGCTCCATAATCATTGCATGTTTTTGCCCATTGCCCAGTTCACACACCTGCTGTTCAACAGGGTAACGGTGCTCTTTGTTGCAGATCAGAACCGGATCTGCTGCGTTTTCCACCCCTGCAGCCCGCAGCAGTGTCTGCTGGAGCATGGTATGAGTTCCTGTCAGCCGCAGCAGCTGCTTTGGAAACAGCTGCCTTGACATCGGCCACAGCCGCGTCCCTGAACCCCCGGCAAGTATAACCGGAATGATCATCCAAAACCTCCTTTCAAAAAAACAGGTTACGGCTCCAGCAGAGCAAAGCCGGTTACTTTGTCATGCAGGCGCACCGCATCGGTTTCAGTAAGTTCAATAACCACTGCCTCCATGACATGCCAGACCCTGACCCCGGAACGTACGCAGCCTGTCACCGAGTCATTCTGCCTGCCGCAGGACATGTGCATGTGAAGAACAGGGGCGCCCGAGTCGTCAGGAAAGATCGTTCCCACGCCCGCGGCCTCGTGAACATTTTCCAGCATCAGGACCATGGGTACAATACCGGCCGCCCTGCCATGTTCAGGTCCTGCAACCAGGCGGCTGCCACTGTCGGCCCCGCCGAGCATAACCACTGCCGCGGCCTTGACCCTGTTTTCTGCTGCAAACCTCTCAACGCATTCATGTACCACGTCACCGTCTTCGAGCCTGAGCACAAAGACTCGGCCCAGACCTGCCTCGCTGTATTTCATCTTCAGGTTCTCCGGATGTTAAATGCGCCCGCCGTGTCTGTACCCGGTGATCTCGCCGGGCAGACCTTTAACCGGCAGGCCGTTATAAGACACGCACTCCCCGATCCGGTATGCGCCGGGTAGTTTTTGTGCAACCGTTTCAAAAACCGTGGGCGGGCATGCGAAAACCAGCTCATAATCCTCACCTCCTGCAGCCATGACGTGCTGCGGCGACTTGCCGTATTTCAGGCAGTAATCTGAAAGCTCCCGGTTCACAGGCGCGCCGGCAAGGTCAAGATTTATCGTCACACCTGAGGCCTCGGCAATATGCACGGCATCCCCTGCAAGGCCGTCGCTTAGATCCATTACGCACTCGACCCGGTTTTCTGCAAGCACTGCAGCAGCGTCAAAACGGGCTGAAGGACTGGTAAAGGCATGAATCAGACCGGCAAACCCGTCATCTCCGCGGTAAAGGCAATCCAGGCCCGCCCTTGCAAGGCCCAGCTGACCGGTAACATAAAGGCCCCACCCAGGCAGTGCTGAGGAACGAACAGGGAAAATTTCAGGATTCGCCTCTCCTGCTGCAAACAGATCCAGGCCCATCGCCCGGGCAGAAGAAACATTGCCCCCGCCGAGAACCGCCCCCCGGGAAAAAAGAGACGATCTTATTCCTTCATATATCTGCAGCACCTGTTCCTCGGAAATATCGGCAGGCAGGGCGAGGTTTACAAACAGCGCCACCGGCTTTGCATAGGATGCAGCCAGGTCGCTGAATGTTATTTCCGCAGCCTTGTACCCTATCTCTGACATGGACTGCCATCTACGCCTGAAATGCACGTTTTCGCGCTGGGTGTCAGTGGTGACAACCGGGTTTTTCAGGGTTTTAAGCAGTGCAGCGTCGTCTCCCGCACCCACTTTAACAGGCCCTTGTTTATTGTCCCGGGGCTCGCGAAAATCCGCAAGAATACGACGGATCAGTAAAAATTCGTCATTCCAGGGGGAAGCTGGCTCTGCCGGCTGCAGCCCGCATGCTTCTGCAAACCGGGCGGCGGAAGCCGCCGGATCCGCAGCCCGGGTAATTGCGCTTATCACAGCCGCGCCCGCAGCACCTGCTTTAAAACACTGCCGGACACGCTCAGGTGTTATGCCGCCGATGGCAACCACCGGAAGAGAACATCTTCTCGCCACTGCTGCCAGCCCCTCGGTGCCTATGGCTGAACCAGCGTCCTGCTTGGTGCCGGTACTGAAAACCGGTCCTGTGCCAATATAATCGCAGGGAGCCGGGTCCGTGCGCTCAAGCTCGGCCGTTGTAGAAACAGATATTCCTATGACCGCCCCTTCGCCAAGGAGCTTTCTGGCCAGAGCCGGATCAGAATCCTCCTGGCCTAAATGAACTCCGTCTGCACCCGCGGCCATTGCAAGCACAATGTCATCGTTTACTATGAACAACACCCCGTTTATTTTGCACAGGTCCCTGACAGCTAACACTTCCGGCATATCCTGCCCGGAAAAGCTCTTGTTGCGGTACTGCACGACCGTGGCCCCTGCAGCAACCGCTGTATAAGCCTGCTGCAGGGCACTGGACCCCGGGGCGTCGTCATCCGTGACAAAATAAAATGTCAAGTCAATTTTTGCTTTATCCAAGGGTTAATGCCCGGTGTTTTTCTGGGTTTTGCATAAGACCTGCGCAGTCAGGCAACACTGCCGAAAACCTCCAGCCACCTGGAAAATCTTTCAGTTTTGTCTCTGCCGTAGCGCTCCAGCGACGCAGCCACCTGTTCCGCGGTTTTCCTGCTGCCCCGGGGCGGCGGGGTTTTTGAAAAAAATGAGTCTGCAAAACAGATTATCTGCTCTTCCACGGTTTCCGGCAGCATGTCCCGTTGCGGCAGGCCCGGGTTCTGTCTTTTGATATCTTCGGCAGTAAAGCCTGAGCCCACATGACGTTCGCAGACCAGGGCGTGCCTCGGCAGGCCGTGTTCCTCCAGCAGCGCCCTTCCCAGATAACCGTGGCTCAGATAAGGATGTTGGCCGAAACAGCCGATTTCCGGGGAATACGTATAAAAAATCCCGATGTCATGGAGCATGGCCGCTTCCCATATAAAAGCGGCATCAGGCAAAAGATGCGGCACCCGGCCGGCAACCTTTACAGCCGCTTCTGCCACTAGCCCGGAGTGTCTTATCAGCACCCTGTAGGCAAGGCTGCCGGGCGGGTAATATTTTTCAATAAGGTCAAGCGGGCTCATTGACCTGCGCCGGGCTGCCGGATACACCTGAAAGCAGCACGGCCTCTATGAAAGGATCTATCCATCCGTCGAGCACGGCGTTGACATTGCCTATATCCATGTTGACCCTGTGGTCCTTTACCATCTGATAGGGATGGAGCACGTATGATCGGATCTGGTTGCCCCATGCGATCTCGCCCTTGGTATCATGGATGGCCTGCATCTTTTGATCCTGCTTCTGCTTTTCAAGCTGGTAAAGCCTTGCGCGCAGGACCTTCATGGCCAGTTCCCGGTTTCTGATCTGGGACTTTTCCTGCTGGCACTGCACCACTATGCCAGTGGGTTCATGGGTTATGCGCACAGCACTGCTGGTCTTGTTTACATGCTGTCCGCCCGCTCCGCTGGCACGGTAAGTGTCTATCCGCAAGTCCTTGTCATCTATATCCACCACGATTTCATCTTCTATCTCCGGATAGACAAATACTGAGGCAAACGAGGTATGGCGCTTGCCGCTGGCATTGAAGGGGGATATCCGCACAAGGCGGTGAACCCCGGTTTCAACCTTGAGATAGCCAAATGAACGGTCTCCCCTTGCAGTAAAGGTGACGCTCTTGATTCCCGCCTCATCACCTGGCTGCAGATCCATCACCTCAATTTTGTAGCCCTTTTCCTCGCACCAGCGGTGATACATGCGGAAAAGCATCTCTGCCCAGTCCTGGGCCTCTGTGCCCCCCGCCCCAGCGTTGATTGATACAATGGCGTTGCGGTTGTCATCTTCTCCGCTCAACATCAGCGAAACCGAAAAGGCATGAACCTTTTTTTTCAAAGATTCCACCTGCCGCCGGACTTCACTGACCGAGGCCTCGTCTTGTTCTTCTTCCGCCAGCTGCAGCAGGGTGTCGCAATCCTCGATTTCACTGTAGAGCTCGCGGAAGCCCTCTATTCGTTCGTTTAGCCTTGAGCGCTCCTGCAGGACACTGCTGGCCTGATCCGGGTCATTCCAGAAGCCCTCCTCGGTTATCATGCTCTCGATTTCCGCCAGCCGCTTTTCTGCGCCGGGCAGGTCAAAGATACCCCTTTAACTGGTCTATTTTCCGGTAAAATTCGTTTATTGACGATCTGAGTTCTTCAGACATCGATAAACCTCCTTGTATATAATTCAATTTGCACCATGGCCGGCCCGGGTTTAAAACCCCTGCCGGATTATCTACCTTATTTATCAGCAATTCCGGTTCATTCTCAAGCCTTTTCTAAAACCGGCCAGGATAAAACCCGCCCCTGCGGCCATGCAGGCCCAGGGCAGCAAGTCGCCGCGGGCGGAATAAAAAGTGGGCGGTCCCTTGATCACGGCCACATCACGGACAAGAGTGAGTGTTTCAAAGATTTCAGATGCCCTGATTATTCTGCCGGAAGGGTCTATAAACCCGCTTATGCCCGTATTTGCCGACCTTACAAAAGCCCTGCGGTTTTCCACGGCCCGAAACACGCCCATTGAAAAATGCTGGACAGGGGCTGCTGTTTTTCCGAACCAGGCGTCATTGGTTATATTCACGATAAGATCCCCGCCCTGTCTTGCCATGGCGGCAGACAACTCAGGAAAAATCATCTCGTAGCAGATCTGGACGCCGAGGCCTGTGCCCTCCATGCCGAGCACCTGGCCGGTGGACCCGGCTGAAAAGTCCGCTGCCTGGGGAACCATCTTTCCCAGAAACGGCAGCCACTTGCGGAACGGCACGTATTCCCCGAACGGCACCAGGTGGACCTTGTCATACCGGTCTGCGGCGCTTCCGTGCGTATCGATCAGGTACGCACTGTTATAAAGAAAAGGCCCCTGTTCATTTTCACCATACTCATAAGCCGGGCTTCCCACCAGATGATAAACTCCGGCCCGCGAGACTGCATTGAGCACCCGGAAGGTGAGCTCCCTGTCATGTGAAAAATAAAAAGGAAGGGCTGTTTCGGGCCAGACCACCAGATCCGGAGACTCTTCAAGGACATTTGACGTCAGCCTGATATACTTGCTGGTGGTTTTCTCGCGGAACTCATCGTCCCATTTAAGCGACTGCTCTATATTGCCCTGGATAACGGCAACACGCATCCTGTCTGAATTTTCGGCAAGGCTGTCTGTCTTTTCGATTCGCCAGGAGCCGTATCCCAGTGCCGCCGCAATCAGGACAGCTGCAGCTGCAGCTGCAAAAAACGCATGCCCTGCAGACGGGACCCTTCCCTGCCACCGGAGCCGGGCAACTGCCAGGATCAAGACAAAAACACACCCATTTACTGCAGCCAGCAGAAACGACACGCCGTATACGCCCCAGATATCTGCGATCTGGATCAGGTGCAGGCGGGCATACTGGCTGTAGCCAAGAAGCCCCCATGGAAAACCCGTAAACAAATGCCCCCGCAGCCACTCAAGACCTACCCAGAATACGGGCACCGTCAAGATACACCACAGGGGATGACGGATTCTGCCAGATGAACACCAGGCAACAAGACAGGAAAAAACAGCTGTATAAAGTGCAAGATAAAATGCCAGCAACACCAGCACCCCTGCGCTCAGGGCAAGGGGCATGGGCGCATAGCTGTGCATGGTTGGCACGAGCCAGTAAAGCAGGGTCAGAAAATGTATAAAACCTGCAGTAAGGCCCAGCATGGCCGCGCGGCGGGGAGCAGCAGTGCGCAGACCCATCATGAAAAACGCCAGAGCGAACCATGCAAGCCAGTCCGCGCCAGCTCCTGGAAATGAGCAGGTCAGAGCAATACCGGCTGCCGCACACCAGAAAA
This sequence comes from Desulfosalsimonas sp., assembly GCA_041685965.1. Taxonomy (GTDB): domain Bacteria; phylum Desulfobacterota; class Desulfobacteria; order Desulfobacterales; family Desulfosalsimonadaceae; genus Desulfosalsimonas. The sequence goes on along the minus strand of JAWLEU010000039.1, from coordinate 8,185 downwards.
ACTGTCTTAATTTTTCTGCCCTGTCTGCATCAAAACTGCGGTTTCGCATAGGCAGGCCTGCCTCTAAACGCTGCTTGATAAAAATAAGGAAATACAATCATTCCTGACATCAGGGATTCTTTCGGCAAACCCGGGGGCGGGATCAGTGGTCGGGGCGGCAGGATTTGAACCTGCGGCTTCCTGCTCCCAAAGCAGGCGCGCTGCCAGGCTGCGCTACGCCCCGTCCGGACTTTTTGCAGTTTCTAACACTCTTTTTACACTCATGCAAGTCAAACTGTTCAGCCACCCCGGAGCTCTGCCGGGTGCGCGGCCAAAAGGCATAAAAATCATTACGGATCCGGAAAGATATGAACACCCGCCGCACCCGGGCCGGGTAAAGTTGAAACCTCGGCTTTTGCCGGGCGCCTGATTCCTGTTTTCCGCAATTTTCCTTGACACTCCCGGAAATTAATATTATTTTACCAAGGCGATCTGAATAATTTTACTATAATCTCAAATAGTTGATGGCTTTCTTCCCGCTTTTTGCAATCTGATACGTCATCAATCCTGTAACGGATTTATTGCCGAAAATAAAGAAAAAACATCTGCGAGAGTGGCGGAATTGGTAGACGCACTGGACTTAGGATCCAGCTCTTGAAAAAGAGTGGGAGTTCGAGTCTCCCCTCTCGCACCACCCTTAACTATTTCTCCCCGCGAAAATCCATGCGGGCAAGCAATTACAGAACATACTGGAAAGGAACGTCATGGATGTAAAAGTAGAAGATGTAAGCGATGTCAAAAAAAAGCTGCATGTTGAGATTCCGCAGGAACAGGTCAGCAGCAAACTGGATGAAGCCTACAGCCAGCTTAAAAAAACAGCCAAGATAAAAGGATACCGGCCCGGAAAGACCCCGCGCTCAGTGCTTGAAAGGCATTTTAAAAAGGATGTGAATGCAGACGTGGCCAATTCCCTGATACAGGAGTCTTTTCCCGACGCGATAAAGGAATCCGAACTGGCGGTTCTTGAGACCACTGACCTGGATGCTCCCGAGCTGGACCCGGAAAGTTCATATAAATATGCAGCTACAGTGGAACTCAAGCCGGAAATGCCGGAAGTGGACTTCAAGGGCTTGAAACTGAAGAAAACCTTGTACAGCGTGGACGAGGCTGAAATTGATTCCCAGATAGAAAGGCTTCGTCAGCATCTGGCGGAATACAAACCGGTGGATCCCCTGCGGCCTGCACAAGACAAGGAATATGTAACTGTTGACTATCAGGGGTTCAAGGACGGCCAGCCTTTTGAACCTGTCCCCTTTACCGAGGATTATGCCTTCCAGATCGGTTCATCAGGCTTACCGGAAGAATTCGACAATGCAATAATCGGCATGACCCCGGGCCAGGAAAAAAGTGTTACAGTCAGCTTTCCCGAAGACCATGAAGATGAACAGCTCGCAGGGCAGGACGTGGAAATCAGAATCGCCCTCAAGGAACTTCGCGAACAGGTGCTGCCGCCGGTGGACGATGAATTTGCCAAAAACTTCGGAGAATTCCAGACCCTGGGGGACCTCAGGGCTGAAATACGCAAAAACCTGGATGAAGGCTACCAGAGGCGGATAGACCAGGAACTGCATGAGCAGATATTTGAACAGCTTATTCCCGAAGACTTTGATGTACCTGAAACACTTGTCCAGCATGAAATGGACGGCATTATAAAGGATGCGGAGATGAAATTCGCACAAAACGGACTTTCCATGGAGCAGCTTGGTATCACCCGTGAGCACATGGAACACGAATACAGAGGTCTTGCCGAACAGCAGGTGCGCAGGCACCTTCTTTTGAGCAAAATTATAGAGCAGGAACAGATAGAAGCCCCTGATGAGGAGCTGGAAGCTGAATACGACAAACTCGCGGAAAGCACAGGCCAGCCCAAGGACGCCATCAAGGCTTATTACAGGCAGAATCCCGAGAAGTTCGACGGGTTCAAGCATGCACTACTTGAAAAAAAGGTCATCGATCTTATAGTTAATTCTGCGGAGATAACAGAGGTGGAGCCGGAAACCGAAGCCGCCGATGGTGAGGACGAAACAGGGCAGCAGGATGATAAAGCGGAATAAATAAATCAGAAAAAAAGCCGATACGTTAACATATAATTGATGGCTCTCACAGGGCCTTAAGCCGGTCGAAGGAGGGACAGGACCTTGACATTAATACCAATGGTAGTTGAACAAACCAGCAAGGGAGAAAGAGCGTATGACATTTTCTCCCGACTGTTGAAAGACCGGATAGTTTTTCTGGGCACACCGGTTTCAGATGAAGTGGCCAATCTGCTCATAGCCCAGTTGCTGTTTCTCGAATCCGAGGATCCGGACAAGGACATAAACTTTTACGTAAACTCCCCCGGTGGATCGGTAACTGCCGGGCTGGCTGTATATGACACGATGCAGTACATAAAACCCGATATAGCAACCGTCTGCATAGGCCAGGCATCCTCGATGGGTGCGGTGCTGCTGGCAGCAGGCGCAGCAGGAAAGCGCTACTGCCTGCCCAACTCCAGGATACTGATTCATCAGCCCCTTGGCGGAGTGCAGGGGCAGGCCGCTGACATCAAGATCCAGGCAGAGGAAATAATCCGCCTGCGGGCACGGTTAAATGAAATACTGGCCCACCACACCGGCCGGGACCTTTCAAGAATAGAAACAGACACCGACAGAGACTTTTTCATGGCCGGTGCTGAAGCATCAGAATACGGGATCGTAGACCATGTTATAACCAACAGGAACGATCTCGAAAAAATAAGCGATTAAGGAGGCTTATATGTCATCTTATCAGGGCGGAGAAGGCAACGACAACCTCTTCTGCTCGTTCTGCGGCAAAAACCAGCAGGAGGTAAAAAAACTTATTGCCGGACCTGCGGTTTATATATGTGACGAGTGCATACAGCTCTGCAGCGAGATAATCGAAGAGGAAAACATAAAGGAAACCGATGTCACAGATCGCGTTCTCGCGCCCTCGGACATAAAAAATCAGCTCGATGAATACGTAATACAGCAGGATCATGCCAAAAAGGTGCTCTCTGTGGCGGTGCACAACCACTACAAGCGGCTGGAATCCAAGGCGGCCACCGATGACGTGGAACTGCACAAAAGCAACATCATGCTCATCGGGCCCACCGGGTGCGGCAAAACCCTGCTTGCCCAGACACTTGCAAGATTTTTAAACGTCCCGTTTACAATCGCGGATGCCACCAGCCTTACAGAGGCCGGATACGTGGGCGAGGACGTGGAAAACATCATTCTAGCGCTGCTGCAGAACGCGGACTATGACGTTGAAAAGGCACAGCGGGGCATTGTCTACATTGACGAAATAGACAAGATCGCCATGATGTCTGACAACCCCTCAATCACCCGGGATGTTTCCGGCGAAGGGGTGCAGCAGGCCCTGCTCAAGATCATAGAAGGCACCCTTGCAAGCGTTCCTCCAAAAGGCGGCCGCAAGCACCCGCAGCAGGATTTTGTCAAGGTGGATACCAGCAACATCCTGTTTATATGCGGAGGGACTTTCACGGGACTGAGCAATATAATTGAAAAAAGGCTCGGATCCCATATGATGGGATTTGGCGCAAATATTGTAAGCCACCGCGACAGGTCGCAGAGCGATCTGCTCAAGATGGTGGAAACCGAGGATCTTATCAAGTTCGGCCTTATCCCGGAATTCGTGGGGCGCCTTCCAATTGTTGGCACCCTGGAGGACCTTGACGAGAACGCATTGATCAAGATTCTAACTGAACCGAAAAACGCATTGATCAAGCAGTTTAAAAAACTCTTCGAACTCGAGGGGGTTAATCTGCGCTTTACAGACAGCGCCCTTGCTGCAATAGCAAAAGAAAGCATGGACCGCAACGCGGGAGCACGCGGACTGCGGGCCATATTGGAATCCACCATGCTCGATATAATGTATAAGCTCCCGTCAATTCAGGGAGTCAAGGAATGCGTGGTGGGAGAAGAAGTTGTTTTAAACAAGGAAGAGCCGATTCTGCTCTACGAACAGCAGAACAAAAAACAGGCATAATCGGCCGTTAAAAAATACAGGGAATTTTTCCAAGATTGCATATGATAAACATGCCGAAAATATTCAAGCACAACAATGAAACAGACGGCAAAGAGGCCACGCTGCCTCTTTTGCCTCTTCGAGATATAGTTGTTTTTCCTTTCATGGTCTCACCTCTTTTCGTGGGCAGGACAAAATCCATAAACGCCTTGTCCGAGGCCATGAACAAGGAAGACAAGTATATATTCCTGGCCACCCAGGCCAACCCCGGAGAGGATCATCCAAAGCAAAAAGACATCAACAGGATAGGCACGGTGGCAAAGGTGCTGCAGATGCTTCGCCTGCCCGACGGCACGGTCAAGACCGTGGTGGAAGGCAAGCACCGTGCAAGGATAGTGGAGTTTGAGCCCAATGAAAGCTTTTTCAAGGTCAGGCTCGAAATCCTGGAAGAACCCGAAATAAACGAATCCGAATCCGAAGCCTACATCCGCAATGTGGTGGATGCATTCGAGGAATATACAGAGCAGAACAAAAACATCTCCAAGGACACGATTGAAAACATCTCTTCAATCACCGATCCTGTACAGCTTCTTTATACAACTGCGTCGCAGTTTTCTTTCAAGGCACGCGACAACCAGAAGCTGCTCGAAACAGAGTCGCTGTCCGAGCGCCTGACTTACTTGATTGAGCTGATCAACCAGGAATCAATCATCCTGAAGACGGATCAGAAAATCAAGAACCGGATCAAAAAGCAGATGGAGCAGAGCCAGAAGAATTACTACTTAAACGAGCAGATCCGGGCCATCAAAAAGGAGATGGGAGAGGACGAGACCGAGGATGACGAGCTAAAAGAGCTCGAAGAGCGCATCGAAAACAAGGAGCTGCCGGAAGAGGCTGAAGAAAAGGTCCGCCACGAATTTTCCAAGCTCAAAAAGATGACCCCCATGTCCGCCGAAGCCACGGTAACCCGCAACTACATTGACTGGATACTGAGCCTGCCGTGGTACGAAAAAAGCGAAATATCCGAGGACATCGACGAGGCGGAAAAAATCCTCGACGAAGACCACTATGGCCTGGAGCGGCCCAAAGAGCGGATCCTGGAATATTTGGCAGTCCAGACCCTGGTGCAGAAAATCCGCGGACCGATCCTTTGCCTGGTGGGCCCCCCGGGAGTGGGCAAAACATCAGTTGCAAGATCAGTTGCAAGGGCTACGGGCAGGGAGTTTGTCAGGCAGTCCCTTGGAGGCGTGCGCGACGAGGCCGAAATCAGGGGCCACAGAAGAACCTATATCGGCGCAATGCCGGGCAAGATCATCCAGAGCCTGCGCAAGGCCGGGGCCAACAACCCGGTTTTCTGCCTCGATGAGGTGGACAAGATGAGCATGGACTTCCGGGGTGATCCCTCGGCAGCCCTGCTGGAAGTGCTGGATCCTGAACAGAACTACGCATTCAATGACCATTACCTGGATCTTGATTATGATCTGTCAGATATTCTGTTTATAACCACTGCCAACACCCTGCCTGATATTCCGGCGCCTTTACAGGACCGAATGGAGATAATCAGGCTGCCCGGCTATACGGAATATGAAAAATACAATATAGCCAGGCTTTTTCTCGCACCCAAGCAGATCCGCTTAAACGGCCTGGACACTGAAAATGTGAAGTTTTCCAAGAACGCAATATACAGGATAATCCGCAATTACACGCGGGAGGCCGGAGTGCGGAACCTTGAACGCGAGACCGCCTCCATATGCCGCAAAATCGCCAGGCGGGTCGCCAAGCATGGTCATGAAAAGCCGGTTAACGTCAACTCGCGCTCAGTGGAAAAATACCTGGGCCCGGTCCAGTACCGGCGCAGCCAGATGGAAGAAAAGGATCTGGTGGGCATTGTAACCGGCCTTGCCTGGACCCAGTTCGGAGGCGAGCTGCTGTATGTTGAAAGCGCAATCATGCCCGGCAAGGGAGAATTCAGCGTAACAGGAAAGCTCGGGGATGTAATGAAGGAGTCTGCCCGGGCGGCAATAAGCTACGTGCGATCCAGATCCGGGCAGTTCAACATAGACCCGCAGTTCTATGAAAAATTCGACATCCACATCCACGTACCCGAAGGTGCCACGCCCAAGGACGGACCCTCGGCGGGTATTGCCATGTGCGCGTCTATCGTCTCAACCCTTGCCAAGCTGCCGGTGCGGCGCGATACAGCCATGACAGGCGAGATCACCCTCAGGGGCAGGGTGCTGCCTGTGGGCGGACTCAAGGAGAAAATCCTTGCAGCACACCGCTCAGGCATCCGCAGAGTAATTATCCCTGCTGAAAACGAAAAGGACTTAAAGGAGATTCCTGCCACGATTATGCGGCAAATGGAGATTATTCCGGTGGAGCACATGGATGAGGCAATAGATAAATCAATTGTGGTTGAAGAAGGAGACTCCCTTTACAAGCAGGCCAAAGACGGTGACACATTTGAAGGGATTCCGCCGCATGATCCTGGCAAACCCGGCGATACCGGCAGGCCTGCAATAGCAGACCTTTAAAAAATTCGGTTGTCTCGTTTTTGTCTTGACACCGGAATGGTTGACTGTTAGATACTACAACTTGCCTGCCGGGATCTTTTCCCGGCAGCGGGACATGGACAAGGGAGGGGCGGGTAGCTCAGGTGGGAGAGCGACGGCCTTACAAGCCGTAGGTCACAGGTTCGAGCCCTGTTCCGCCCACCATTTCCCGAAAAATAAATTTACATACGGGGGCGTAGCTCAGTTTGGTTAGAGCGCCGGCCTGTCACGCCGGAGGTCGCGAGTTCGAGTCTCGTCGCTCCCGCCATCCGATTCTCGCGGGTTTTCGTTTATGTTCTGATTTCCGTTATCCGAACTGGATATCCCCGCTGCATATCTTTTGACCCCTCGGAGGCGTTACTCCGGGGGTTTTTTCATGTAAGGGGATAACCTCAGCAGTCCCTCTTTTGCTAAACTCTTCAATAGCTCCTTTCAACTCTTCTGTGTCAAAGCCCACTCTCTTTAAATACCTCACGGTAGTGCTGGGGCTCATGCCGTAAAATTTTCTGTATAAGGCTTACTGCCTATGCGGTATAGATAGGAAGCCGAGTTCATTTGCAAGCTCCGGGTCTTGTTCGTTGGCAAAAAACAGAAATTTTTTAAAAGCACCCTGTTTCTCTTTGTTCGTCTTCTTAACATATCGCCTCTTAACATAACTCGGATACTCATTTACCCACTCCAAGAAGCTCAGCAAGCCTGGGGGAATCGTTTCCGCTTTCTTCCGCAGCTTCTCCCTGGTTTCCTCAAATTTTACAAGATTTTTGAATTTGAATTCTCCAAACTCCTTGTTGTTAGTAACGGACAGTTGCCAAGGCCTTTTTGTTTGCAGGGGGTGAAAGGATTAATATGCTAACGGTTGACAAATCATGTTTTAATGTGTATAAATACACATATGAATAGCCAGACTGTTATCAAAACACTGGAGAAAAATGATTGGTACAAGGTTGATCAATCAGGTTCTCACATACGGTTCCGGCATCCCTCCAAAAAGGGAAGGGTTACAGTGCCGCACCCTAAAAAAGATGTTCCCGTTGGCACGCTAAAAAGCATTGAGCGTCAAGCAGGGATTAAATTCGAGTAGAGGGGACCAATATGGCCAATTATCTTGCCGTTGTCCATAAAGAGCCGAATAGTGATTTCGGGGTATCGTTCCCGGATTTTCCGGGATGTGTTACCGCCGGCACTACTCTCGATGAGGCTAAAGACATGGCCCATGATGCGCTTTCGCTTCATGTGAAAGGGCTCCTGGAAGACGGGGAACCTATGCCCGTTCCGTCTAAACTGGAAAACATCGTGGATGATCCGGATTATTCGGATGCTGCCGCAATTCTTGTGGTCTCCACGCCCGAATTCAAAGATAGGTCCGTTCGGGTCAATATAACCGTCCCAGGAGATACGCTTCGGAAAATAGACACGATGGCTAAAAAAAGAGGCATGTCAAGATCCTCCTTTCTGGTTCATGCCGCTGAAACTGTCATCAATGAAAGGAACAATGCCGAACCTGTATAAAAAGAAGGTCTTTTGTCTCATAGAAATCGCCCTGCCCTACTCCTGATTCCGGCCTCGGCCTGACCCGGCTTTGTGATCCATATTGCCGACGGCGACAC
>JAWLEU010000038.1:0-15616 GCA_041685965.1 Desulfosalsimonas sp. | reverse complement strand
TTTCGGATTTCGATATTCGGGTTTTGGCTGAACAGGGTTTTCGTTCAGCCACTATATAGTAATTAATGTAAAGATTGATATCTCCGCGCTTTAGTTCATCTCTGACCTGCTCCGGCCGACATGGGTTGCAGCATAGTTTATACTGATATGCCTGCTGTAATTTAACCTATTGTAAAAGGTATTCATTTCCTGCTTATCATAAAAAGCCACTTCTAACATGCAAGGAGGTAAAGATGGGCAATGCAATCGTTGACGGCTTCCCGGCAACATCAGGCGACGACTATCAGCTAAATACAATTACCCTTCTTCGTCATGCAGCCCGAACCTTCCCGGAACAGGAGGTCGTCTCAAGGAGGATCGACGGAACCCTTTTCAGATCTGATTATGAGCAAACCTATGGGCGTGTCAAGCAGGCGGCCAATGCCCTGGTCGATCTGGGCGTGAAACCCGGTGACCGGGTCGGAATCATGGAATGGAACACGCACCGGTTTTTTGAACTTTATTTTGCGGTCTCCGGCCTCGGGGCAGTGGTTCTGCAGTTAAATCCCAGGATCTCGGCTGATCATCTGACCCATGTCGTAAACCATAGCCGGGCCAAATACATCTGCATCGCCGAAACCATGGCACCGGTTATTGAAAATGTGGCCTCAAGGCTTGAAGATATCCGGGGATATATCATGCTAACCGATTCGGCAGTCGGTGATGTCAAATCCACGCTCGAGCCGAAGTATGGTTACGAGGAACTCCTGCAAGCCGCATCCCCCGATCTTGAATGGCCCATGGTAAATGAGCGCTCGGCCTACAGCGCCTGCTACACCACGGGCACAACCGGCATGCCCAAGGGGGTTTATTATTCGCACCGGAACATCTACCTGCATACCCTTCAGTTTGCGCACATGGGCCGGATCGGGATAAACGACGTTGTCATGCAGATTGTGCCCATGTTTCATGCCCAGGGATGGGGCGTCTTCTTTATTGCTCCCCTGGTGGGCGCAAAAATTGTTTTGCCCGGCCGCTACACACTGGAGAATCCAGGCAGCCTGGTGGATCTCATGATTTCAGAAAAAGTGACGGTTTCCTGCGGCGCCCCGGCGATTTTCATGCCCATGCTACAGTACATCCAGAATTTGCCTGAAAAACCGGATTTAACCGGCCTTCGCATGTTTTCAGGCGCCACCGAGCCGCCGCTTTCAATGATGAAAGGATACTGGGATCTGGGCAGGGCAGAGATTATTCATGCCTACGGCGCCACCGAGACCACTCCTCTGGTTACCTTAAACGCACTGAAGCCTTCATTGAAAAGCATGCCCGAGGCAGAACAGTGGGAACTAAGAAAAAAACAAGGGCTGCCTGTAACCGGCATTGACGTAAAGATTGCCGACCCCGATGGAAGGGAGGTGCCCAATGATGGCAAAACAGTGGGCGAGCTCTGGGTAAAGGGGCCCTGGATTACTACGGCTTATTATGCGGATGACCGCAGTGCGGAAGCCTTCCAGGATGGATACTGGAAAAGCGGTGATGCCGCAACCATTGACGAAAACGGCTATATCAAGATTACCGACCGGATAAAGGACGTCATTAAAAGCGGAGGCGAATGGATTTCCTCCATAGACCTGGAAAACAGCATCATGGGGCATCCCCGGGTACAGGAGGCTGCGGTGGTGGGCATTGCTCATCCCAAGTGGGAGGAACGGCCCCTGGCCCTTGCTGTGTTGACCGAGGAGGGTCAGGAGCAGACCTCCAAGGAAGACATTTACAGTTATCTGGCAGACCAATTCCCCAAGTGGCAGCTGCCCGATGACATTCTGCTGGTGGATGAGATCCCGAAGACCAGTGTGGGCAAGTTTTCCAAAAAGGATATTCGGAAAAAATACAAGGATTATTACATGAATGTCAGCGGAGAATGACCGGCAGGAACAGCAAGGCCATTGCCCGGGACCATGATTATAAAGAGGCCTTTGACATTGCGGAAAGCCGGCTGGAAAGAAAAGCTCAATAACCGGTTTATCGATGTTTAGACTGCACCCGAAGGCGCGTAAGGGGCGGCTTGAGCACGGGTGCGGGCCGAAACAGGCGTAACCCGTACGCAACTTAAAGAGGGAGGCTATTATGCAGGTTCCAATGACGCCGAAGCGCATCCTTGATCGGGCGGTCAAGCTTTACCCGGAAAAAACAGCCGTGGTGGACGGTGCAATCCGCCTGAGCTATGAAGAAGTCCAGAATCGTGTATATCAGGTCGTTCACGCACTGGATGACTTAAACGTATCGCACGGCGCCCGGGTGGCATTTCTTGATTACAACACCTACCGCTACATGGAGCTTTATTTCGGCCTGGCCCAGGCCGGCCGTGTGCTTCTGCCTCTTAACATACGCCTTTACCCGGATGACTACGCCTATATCTTAAATGATGCGGAAGCTGAGATGCTCATTTTTCACGCGGATTTCAAACCCTTGATAGAAAAGATCAAGGAGGATGTGCCCACGGTCCGTTATTTCTATATCGCCGACGGGCCTGCTGATGCTGACTGGATTACTGGCACATACGAGGATCTGATTGAAAAGGCCTCCAGTAAACAGCTTTTTTATGAGCCGGCAGATGAAAACGACATGTTAAACCTCTACTATACCTCGGGAACCACCGGGCGGCCCAAGGGGGTTATGCTAACCCATCGAAATATTTACGCCAATGCACTGAGCACAATTATTTCCTTCCAATTGGAAGATGCCACGACCTGGTATCATATAGCCCCGTTGTTTCACTTGGCAGATGCCTTTTTTATCTGGTCAGTTACTTTCCAGGGAGGAAGCCATGTGATGCAGCGGCAGTTCGAGCCCGGGCAAGTGCTGCAGACCATCGCCGATGAAAAGGTAACAGCGGCTATGATGGTGCCTACTATGATTAACTTCCTGCTCGATGTTTCGGATATCAATCAGTACGATCTTTCCTGTCTGGAGTGGATCATGGTGGGTGGTGCCCCCATGTCGCCAGCCAATGCAAAAAAGATGATGGAAGTCCTGGGCTGCCGCTATGTATCGGGCTACGGTCTTACCGAAACCACCCCGCTTCTCACCGTGGGCAACCTGAAGGATACCTTAAAGGACGCCCCGGAAGAAAAGCAACTGGACCACATTACCCGAACCGGTCTGGAGGTCGTGGGAGTGGATCTCCAGGTGGTGGACGAAAACGGGAATCAGGTACCCTGGGATAATCAGACAGTAGGCGAAATCACTGTCCGGTGCGACAATGTCATGAAGGGCTACTGGAATCTGCCCGAGGAGACCGAAAAAGCCATTCGAAACGGCTATTTCTATACCGGGGACCTGGCCACCGTGGACGAGGAGGGCTATGTGTTCATTGTGGATCGAGCCAAGGACATCATCATCAGCGGCGGGGAAAACATCTCTTCAATAGAGGTGGAAAACACATTATACACCCACCCGGATGTCTTGGAATGCGCGGTGATTGCTATGTCCGATCCCAAATGGGGGGAAGTGCCCAAGGCGGTGATCAGCTTGAAATCGGGATCTCAAGCCAATGAAAAAACTCTTATCGAGTTTTGCAGGGAACGTATGCCGGGATTTAAAACGCCCAAAGCCATCTCATTTGTCGAAGAATTGCCCAAGACCGGTTCCGGCAAAATCCGAAAAGTGGATCTTCGTTAAAGGCTATCTGTACCACCACGGTGGTATTTTTACAGGAAGGAAACCCTGCGGGCTCTTCTGGATGAATGCGTGTGGAGCAAGGCCAAAGTAGGGCGCATGCTTGGCAAAAGCCGGACTTCCGTGTGGAAATACATGAAGAAATTATGAACCCGGGATAACGTTACCAAAACGTTGCCCTGGGTTTTATCTCTGCTCGCCTGAACGGTCATCCCTTACCTCTTTATTTTTTCTTCTCGTTTCCAGAGTATATCATTTGATTTTATTATTTTGAATTTATTGCATATCGCTGTAAGTATCACATCCTTTCCATGTTTTGGCATGGTTTTTGTTTATACTTACCCGAAAACATATAAGGAGTGGTTAGGTATGCATATCAGGCAAATCGAAAGCCCTCAGGACTTTGAAAAAGCAATTGCAGACGGTCTATGTCTGTTGGATTTCAAGGCTCCTTGGTGTGGAGCCTTTAAGGAGGTTAATCGTTTCGTGGGCCTCCAGCCCGGGGGTAGGCGCAGATGCCATCAACAAGGCCCTGGAAGTTTCATTATAGCCGCGCACAGTCGGGGAGAATGCCGGAAAACATACAACAACCGGAAAGCGGCGGGATAAAGCAGGTATGCTGGCCTGATCTTGCCGGAGAAAGGAGGATATCGTGCACGCAACAATACAGAAACCCATTGAAGAAATAGCAAACTTCATAAAACAGGATGAAAAAGTTTTCGTGGTCGGATGCAATAACTGCGCGTGGAAGTGCCAATCCGGAGGGGAGCAGGAGACGGCCGCAATGGCCGAACGGCTGGAAAAACGCGGAGTGTATGTAACAGGATACACCGTACCCGGTCCCCAGGGGATGTCTTTATGCAAACTGGACAACACGCAAAAAGTTCTGCAGCAGGAGTGTGCAGGCCAAACAGCAGAGGCGGACAGCTTTCTGGTGCTGGCATGCGGCCAGGGCATCCATACCGTTATCGACGCAACAGAAGGTGCAATGGTTCATCCGGGATGCGACACTCTTTTCGGCGGTGAAACCGTTACCTCGGAAGATATCGAGGAGTACTGCTCTCTTTGCGGCGAGTGCATACTTGAATACACGGGCGGCCTGTGTCCTTTGACTCTTTGTTCAAAACAGCTCTTAAACGGCCCGTGTGGTGGTGCGGAAAACGGTATGTGCGAAACTGACAGCACCCGCAGATGCGGATGGGTTCTTATATATGAGCGCCTGGAGACTCTGGGAAGGCTGGAGCTTCTCGAAACCTATCAAAATCCTAAAAATTATGCCAGATGGAGCCGTCCGCGCAGGCTGAAACTTGGCGACGGGCATGCTACTTTTTGCAGCCTTGCAGGAGAGATCACGGTAAGCAGCCGGGAGTAAAAAACAGTTTTTCAGGTTGGAAACGATTCGGAAACAAACAGCAACAGGAGAAGCCCAGTATGAAAATAACAGATTTTTTTGACAAGTCAGAGTTTGTTGTAACCGGTGAAGTCGGGCCAATCAAAGGGGCGATATCGCGGGACGGCAGCATTGAACCGGCCTGCGCCAGAGAGGCGGCTGTTCTTCAGAAATACGTCCATGCAGTAAATGTCACGGACAACCAGTCGGCATTTATGCGACTTGGCTCTCTGGCCGCCAGCGTAAGGCTAAAAGCCGCCGGCATTGAACCAGTCTATCAGCTTACCTGCCGGGATCGCAACCGTTTGGCATTGCAGAGCGATCTGCTTACGGCCTATTCTCTGGGCATAGACAATATGCTGCTGCTTACAGGCGATCATATTCAGCTTGGTGACCACAGGGAGGCCAAGCCAGTGTTCGACCTTGATTCAGTGCAGCTGATTAAAATGGCCAAGGGCTTGCGCGATGGTTTTGATATAACGGGCAATACAATCGAGAATCCGCCTGATATGGCCTTTGGCGCGGTGGTTAATCCTAATTTCGAACCTCTGAGCCTTCAGCTGTTGAAAATGAGAAAGAAAATTGACATGGGTGCGGAATTTTTCCAGACCCAGGCAGTATATGATCCTGCAGTGTTCCAGCGTTTCATGGAAAGGGCGGGCCAGGATTGTCCCCCAGTTCAGATGGGGGTGGTCGTGCTGAAATCTCCGCAAATGGGGAAATTTATGAATGAGCAGGTCTCAGGTGTTCATGTTCCGGATTCCTGGATAGAAGAAATAGGGAGCGTGGATAAATCGGACCGCAAGAAGAAGGCGGCTGAAATGACCGGGCGCTTGATCAGACAGATAAAACCCATGGTGCAGGGAATCCATATTATGCCGCTGGGATGGACGGATGTGGTGCCGGATATACTTGATCACGCAGGGATCGAAATCAGGGGAGCCGCCTGAAGATGCGGAATGTCAGGAAAAGATATGGGGTCTTTTGATCCAAAATCCGCACTGCGGGTTCATAAAATCTCGACCTCCGTGAAATGCCTGTAAAGTATCCCACAGATAACTACGGATGTCTACATATTTTTGCTACCATTAGTACATGATTATAATTTTATAGCTGGAGGAAGATTTATGATTTCACAGGAAGGTAAAGAAATTGTAAATGAAAGTTTAGAGCAAAAGGTAAAATTGGCATCCAAGCAGATATTGCAGGATATTGGCGTAAGATGCAATGACAGGAGGGTAATTGAGACATTTGAAAATACAAATTTGGCTGCTTATGACGAGACTACACAGCGTATTCACATCATGAGCGATCTGGTTGAATCTTGTTTGGCTTCCACACCGAGACGTGACCAGTTTCCTGTTCCGGAACATTCTTTCGGAGGAGGCGGGGTTGCGATGTTTGTCAAGCGTGGGGATGATTATATAACCCCTATAACTGAGATTCATGTTGCTGAAATGATGGATATGGCTGAGCATTTCAATATTCCTTTCATGTTCAAGAGTGCAAGCGCAAAGTTTACACCAGAAGAGGAGGAAAGACAGATAGATGTAATGCGCGAATATTATTCTGGATTTATCTATATAAGGGCTCAAACTGATGTAGGAGTTAGAAAGGTAAAAGAAGAATATAAAAAAACAGGACTGATTTGTACTACTCATTCTCCTGTTAATTCTCCGTTAATGTTTAATGAGGCAGGTAAAAGCGACAAGGCAGTGGATAATATAGATATATTTTTCAAATGCGCCAAAGAAAATTTACCCTTATATATTACGAGTATGCCAGTTACATGTCTTACAGCCCCGGCTACTATCTATGGCATTGCACTTCAGGCCTATGCCGAATTCATGGCAGCTCTTTGTTTAGCCCAGATAATTCAACCTGGAATAATGGTGGTTAATGGCGCATTCCCTGCTGCCGGCAATCCGAAGAAAGGTTATGCTCCAGAATTAGGGGTTGCTTTTCATAATATAGCCAATTGGGTTACCTCCAGGATTTCAACTTTGGATAACTTGCCTACGATACAGTCTGGTTGTACAATTTCAGGGAAAACACATGCGCCATTAGAGGGAGGCACTGATCTGGAGACAGAGCGTGGATATAAGATGTGGAACGCTTTTAGCAGATGGCATCAAGTCAGGCATGCTTTTGGTTTTATAGATGACTTAGCTGCAATTGATCTTGATAAAATGCAAAGGGATATGGTGTCTCTTAATAGGGTGTTGCAATTTAATGAAGGTGTAGATGTTTGCCTGAATGATTTTCAATACGACCCATTGGCTGTAGATGCTATACAGGAAGGGGTGGACAAAAACGACTTTAGGTTCCTGAGCCATACAACGTCCAACATGGGAATATTTGATTGCTGCAAAATAATTCGGGATGTTACCTTAGGTGCGGCAAGACAGGAGAAAAAGATCACTGAATTTTCACAGATTGCAAATGCAAAATTTCCTGATGTTGAAGTTATGACCTTTAAGGGTGCGTTTAGGGCTGGCGCTGTGAGTGCAGTGGAGAAAAGTCAATTCGACACCTGGGCGGAAGTAGCCTCCCAACCTTCGGAAATAAGGCGCAATTTTCTCAGAAATGTTTTGGAAGAATCCAAACCCCATCTTAGGACTTTGATCGGGGAAGAACACCTTCAGCCTCTTTTGGACAAGTTATTAAAGGAAAATGAAAAATACCTGCAGGATTGATTTTCTTTAACCCTGCTACGCAAGTTTTGTTTTAATACACGCCATCAAGCAACTTTTTCCATCTATGCGACAAGTAAGCCCTGTGATTATTGAGCTGTATGCATTCAATCAGAACAAGAAGCCTTTCGGCATCGAATACACGCATTGGCAAAACAGTTTTCAGAAAAACTCTAAGCTGCGAACCTCTATATCAGAAATGCCGGCGCAAATTCAGGTCATGCATAGAATATTGGTTTAATCCATCAATTGCGGTTTACAATCCGGATACACATTTTCGCCGGCTATATTAGACCGGTCAGATTATGTGCTAAAACTCCGGATATATTATGTGTTACTGACACAGAGTTGATTAATTTTGATTAACATTTGGCCCTTTGATATCATTTAACAAAATCATTAAAAGTATTAGTGACAGGCGGGGGTTAAAATGAACCATAAATAAGAGGAGAACCTTTGAAGACGCGTCGGAGTTGTATATACTTATTATTCTTGAGCCTTTTTGTTTGTTGGGGGGCATCGCCTTTGCTGGCTGAAGAAAAAGGTGAATTGTCGCGTGGACAAACGATATACGTTCCTGCGTATTCCCACATTTATAGTGGAAACAGGGAAAAACCATTTTTGCTGACCGTTACCCTGAGCATAAGAAACATTGATGCAAAACGTCAGATTCAGGTCACCAAAATTGGTTATTACGCAACAAAAGGAAAGCTCCTGAAAAATTATCTTGATGATCCCGTAATCTTGCAGCCTTTGGAATCAATACGTCATGTCGTATCACAAAATGACAGCAGCGGCGGATCCGGAGCCAACTTCATCGTCCGGTGGCAAAGCAAAAAGCCCGTAAACCCACCTATTGTCGAGACAATAATGATCGGCACACAAATGCAGCAGGGCGTTTCTTTCACCTCGCGGGGGGAGGTTGTTCACGGATCCAGTGAATAATGTATTCTTATAGTCCGGTTCCTGCAAATAAACCTGATCAGGCTTTTTTATGGTTTTTCATTGCCTCCTGCAGCCTGTGGCTTTCCCATGTGCATTCAATGATATGCGTCTTGCAAATCAGCCTGTCCAGTAGGGTCACAGTGAGGCTTGCATCACCAAAGACCTGGCTCCAGTCACTGAAGCCCAGGCTGATGGTGATAATCACGGGATTACGGCAATACTCTCGGGCGCGGGAGTCGCATTTTTTAAAATTGGATTTTTGTAACATCTAAACAAAATATTGACATCCTTTTTCCGGGAGCATATAAAAATTATGATAAAGCCAAACCAATCGTAAGATTGGGACGGAAAGTCACGGGTCTTTTCGGTACTGGTTTTCCCTTGATTCGGTTCTGAGATAGCCGGACTGCCATTTATGTGGTGGTTCGGCTTTTTTTATGGATTTCTGGATCACGTGCTTCGACTTTTTCCAATTAGTGCGTTGAGGACTCGGGGATCTTATGAGCAAAATGAAAACATGAAAAACAAATCACACCTTCTGAAAACATAAGTCGCCTGAACTATGAGAATTTTTATCGAAAGGAGATGTCTCGCCCTTTAGCATACAAGTATTTATAAAAAGCTTCTCACTTCCTGACGTTATAACCAAAATCTATTTTTCAAACAAAAATGCCAGCCAACCTGTCCCAAGGGGGGAGTTGTTACATGCGCAACGATGGGTCATAGCGAATATTCGAGACCCTCGCAACTATATTGGCTGACTCCGAAAGAAGGCCGCAAATATATACCGGCCGAGACCCTAAATGACAACATTGCTCAATTTGTCAGCAAAAAGGTCTCCGGAGTCAAAAAGAAGTCCCCCGTTAAATGCGCTATGAAGGGTATAAGGTGAAGTAAAATGGTAGATTCTAAACTATCCAGACATGAAGCTCGCCAATACGCCGAGGGCATAATCAGCACATCGCGTGAGCCACTAGTTGTTCTGGACCATGATTTGAAGGTGATTTCCGCCTCTCGTTCCTTTTATAAAGTATTTAAGGTGAACCCTGAAAAGACCGAGGGCCGGCTTTTTTTTGACTTGGGCAATAAATATTGGGACATTCCGGAGCTGCGACAAATGCTCGAAACGCTCCTCCCCCAGAAAACAAGCCTTGAGCACTACGAGGTTGAACAAAAAATTGCCGATATCGGCAGGCGCACCATGCTTCTCAATGCAAGGGAAATTCAAAGAAAGCCTGGAAAGGAGCGGCTTATCCTCCTTGCCATAGCAGACATCACCGAGCGTAAACGGATTACGGAGGCGATTGAAAACGAGCGCAAATATTTATCTGCCGTGATCGAAAACATAGGAGCGGCCATTGTAATTAGCGATGTAGAAGGCCGTATCAACCGATTCAACGAAATGGCGAGACTTTTACACGGCCTTCCTGAAAAGCCTGTCCCGTCAGATCAATGGGCCCGGCATTATGACCTGTATCAGAGGGATGGGATCACCCCGCTGCCTAAAGAGGAAATTCCCCTGTTCCGGGCCCTGCAAGGCGAAAGAGTTCGAAATGCAGAAATTGTAATAGCGCCCAAACACAGCCATCCTTATTTCCTGGTATGCAATGGGCAGGCGCTGACCGATGAGACAGGCAGGATATATGGTGCAATCGTTGCGATGCATGACATAACAGAGCGCAAGCAAGCGGAGGAGGCGCTACGGGAAAGTGAGCAACGTTTTCAAACGCTCCTGGAAAACCTTTCTGGAGGCATTTTTGTCCATGACCTGGACGGGATGTTTTTGTTTGTCAATGAAGCCGCCTGCCGGCATACCGGTTATTGTCGGGAGGAGTTGCTGCAAATGCATGTAAAGGACATTGAGCCTGCTTCTGTTGAACGAGGGGCTCGTTTGTTTTGGCTTTCTATCGAAACCGGCCAATCAATTTCTTTTGATTCTATGCACATCAGAAAGGACGGATCAGCATATGATACTGAAATTCATTTAAACGCAATCAATCTTGACGGAAGTCCGGCCATACTTAGAATTGCTTTTGACATTTCGGCTCGCAAGCAGGCAGAAAAAAAACAGGAAAAATTACAGGCCCAGCTCAACCGAACACAGAAGATGGAATCCATCGGCCGCTTGGCAGGCGGCGTGGCCCATGATTTTAACAACATGCTATCCATCATCAACGGGTATGCTGAGTTGACTATAGATATGATCGACCCTGAAGATCCGCTATATGGTAATATCCGCGAAATTTACAATGCCGGAAAGCGTTCAGAGGAGATTGTAAGACAACTGCTGACATATGCGCGCAAACAGACAGCCAATCCGGTGCAACTGGATTTAAAGGACACGATTCCAAATATGCTGAAAATACTTCAGTGCCTGATTGGCGAAAACATTAAGCTCATCTGGCATTCCGGCAATAACCTGTGGCCCATAAAAATGGACCCCTCACAGCTCGACCAGATCATGACAAATCTTGCTGTAAATGCCCGGGATGCCATATCAGATGTGGGCAAGATGGTGATAGAAACCAAAAATATCTTTATTGATGAAGATTATTGCAGACAGTATTTCTATTTTGTTCCGGGAGAATATGTAATGCTGGCGGTGAGCGACACCGGCTGCGGCATGGAAAAGGAGGTTCAGGACAATCTGTTTGAGCCTTTTTTTACGACCAAGGCCTTCGGCAAGGGAACAGGCCTGGGATTGGCCACGGTTTACGGGATTGTAAAGCAGAACAACGGGTTCATAAATGTCTACAGTGAGCCGGGCGTTGGAACGACATTTAAAATATATTTGCCCCGCTGCAGGGAATCAGGGTTATCGCCTGAGAAAAGACTCGTGGTGCAAATACCGGAGGGGTCCGAGACCGTCCTGCTCGTCGAGGACGAGCCGGCGATTTTACAGATGGGGAAAAGCATGTTGGAAAACCTGGGCTACACCGTGCTGGTGGCCGGAAACCCGAATGACGCACTTGCAATTGCCGAAGAAGATGACGGGGAAATAGACCTGCTCATAACCGACGTGGTTATGCCGGAGATGAACGGCCGGGATCTGGCCTCGAAGATCTCCGCCGGAATCCCCCGGCTGAAAACCCTTTTTATGTCAGGATATACAGAAGATGTCATCGCGCATCACGGGGTGCTCGACGAGGGGGTGTATTTCATTCAAAAACCCTTTTCGATTCAGGATCTGGCGGCAAAGGTGCGCGAGGCGATTGACCAGCACTAGATTGGCTGCGAAGCAAGACAGTTACAATCATTGGCTCAACCGGTTTTCTTACTTTCCAAAAAGATGGGTCGTCTTGACGTGCCGGGCACTTCCTGCTATCAGAAAGCAATATTCCCAGGCATAATGGAATCTGCACCTTTCCGAAAACAATTCTATGAATACCGTGATTTCAAGCTATGCTTTTTAGAATTAATAGTAAGTCGTGGACACAAATAAATTATGGATTTTGAAATTGAATTGCTCCGGTCAATGGTGAAAGCGCTTCCTGACCCGGTTTTTGTAATCACCGAAGGTGGGTATTATCTCGAAATAGCCGGAGGCAGGGATCCTTCCTATTACCATGACGGATCATATCTGAAAGGTATGTCACTACATGAAGTGCTGCCAGAGGGTAAGGCTGACTGGTTCTTGTGGCAAGTCAAGGAGACATTGAAGCAGGGGGGACTGCGAACGGTCAAGTATTCTCTTGCCGGCAATGAAGTTAGAGGGCTGGATACATCGCAGGGGCCGGATGGTGATATTCGTTTTGAGGGTCGAGTTCAACCATTGCCGTTAACCCTTTGGGGGGAACGCGCAGTGGTCTGGGCTGCACGTAATATCACCCATCAGTACGAACTTGAGATGAAACTTCAGCAGCTAAGTGAAACCGACTCTTTAACAGGAATTTTTAATCGGCGCAAATTCCTGGAGCAGCTTGATAAGTGTTTTCAGAAATACAAGCGGTATAACCGGCCTACAGCACTGGTGATATTTGATATTGATTATTTCAAACAGATTAATGATGATTTCGGGCATAGCGTGGGGGATGACGTGCTCTGCCGGCTCACCAGAGATTGTGCCTCGCAGCTCCGCGAGGTCGATTCTCTTTACAGGATAGGTGGTGAGGAATTTGCCGTAATTCTTCCAGAAACGGATGCCAATGATGGCTGCAGACAAGCAGAGCGGATGCGTCAGGTATCAGAGCAACTGAAAGTTGACCCTGGACGAGCAGCGGGAAAGGTTTCCATAAGTTCGGGTGTAAGCGAACTCATCGATATGGATGTCAGCATAGAAGATGTGATGAGGCGAGCAGATGCCGCCCTCTATGAGGCCAAGGGGCAGGGCCGGAATCGTGTGGTGGTTTCTTGCCAGCAGCCGAATCAGCCCTTTGGCTTTTATTAGCGGCGCAAGAGCAGTTGAGAAAAAGCCGCCACAGGAGCAGGTAGTTTTGCCGGTGGCAAAATAGGAATGTATAACTAACTTAAATTATTGGTGACCCCAAGGGGAATCGAACCCCTGTTTCCGGCGTGAGAGGCCGGCGTCCTGGACCGCTAGACGATGGGGCCACATGTATATGGCAGGCACATACTATGCCTGTTTGATGCGGCTTTGTCAAATAAATTTCTTATGATGCCGCCGTGCGCCTTTTGCCCCTGCGAAAGCCGAACAGCAGGTATATCAGCCAGCCTATAAAAGGAATCAGGGCCACGAGCCACCATATTGCCTTTTCGCGAATGTCTCCGGGAAAATCCTTTATGGTTACATTTACAAGGGCCCACACCGTGAGCAGGAAAAACGGTAAAACTATTGCCGCCAGGATTGCTATGGCAAAAATGTCCATATTCATACTTCCGGTTTCTAAGGGATTTCAATGCCCGGGTATGCAGATTCCAGCGAGACCCGGCAGGGTGTTTTACGGCTGAAAACTGCTATTTCGGTGCAGCCGGCTTTTTTTAACATGTCGGCGGCTTCTGCAAAACCGCGGCCCACCTGTTCGGGAAGGTGGGCGTCAGAGCCCAGGCACACGGGGATATTTTTCCTGCAGCATTCTTCTGCAAGCCGCTGAGCAGGATAGATTTCTCCCACCGGGTGGGCCGATCCGCTGGTGTTTATTTCCAGCACCTTGCCTGTGTACGCGATTTTGTCCAGCAGGGCTTCAGCCCTTTGATAAAACCAGTCTGGCGGGATGGTGCCGAATTTTTTTACAATGTCGAGGTGGCAGACTATATCGATATATGTGCAGTCAAGCATCCTGTCCAAAAGATCCAGGTAGTCCTCGTAAAAGGATGCATCAGGTTTTTCGTTATACCTGCGCGAGGTCTTTGAACTCACAAGGTTTTTTTCTTCTATGAAATGGATGGAGCCGCCTGTCACGTCAAAATCGAATCGCTCAACCACACTGCGGGCGGATTCTGCAAGCTCCGGTGTAAAATCAACCTCCAGGCCCACCTTTATGCTGATCCTGCCCCTGTATGCCGCCTGTAGCCTCCTGGCTGAATAGTAATACAGGGCCACTTCATCCGGGGTCATTGACAGGTCTCGCCCCTTTTCGTTCAGGGTGAGATGGTCCAGAAAGCATATTTCAGACAGGCCGGCGCGCACGGCATGGTCCACGTATTGTTCCATGGTGCCCCTTGCATGGCTGCAAAGCATTGTATGTACGTGATAATCCATCATCACTGATCCCGCCTGAAAGCAGAGGAAAAAGTTTGATTTCGGTCATCTGCCGTATTATATTCACCGCTGCGGCAGATGCCCGGCAATTACTTCTACTTGCCATTTTGAAATACCTTATGTCAATCTTGAAAGCCCTTTTTAGGCTAAAAGGCAGCCCATGAAAAAAAGCGCGCGCACCATATACGTCTGCCAGTCCTGCGGTCACCAGACCCCGAGGTGGATGGGAAGGTGTCCTGACTGCGGGACATGGGACAGCCTTGAAGAGCAGGCTTCTCAGGGCTCCGGGGCAGGCCCGAAAAAAAGCCCCCTGCAACAGCCGGAAGCGGTTGCCATGGATGCAGTGGAGCTTGACGAGGAATATCGTATTTACACGGGCGTGGCTGAATTCGACAGGGTGCTGGGCGGCGGTATCATTGCCGGCAGTCTTGTGCTCATAGGCGGCGATCCGGGCATAGGCAAGTCAACGCTTCTGCTGCAGGTGCTGCAGCAGCTGGCTGCAGACGGCAGAAACGTTTTATACGTATCAGGAGAAGAGTCAGCCAGGCAGTTAAAGATGCGAAGCCGCAGGCTGGCGGATTCAGCCCCTGGAATGTATGCGCTCTGTGAGACAGACATTGACGCGATCATTCCGATGGTGCGCGAGCGCATGCCAGATGCCCTGGTAATAGATTCCATCCAGACCATGTTTTCCAGGGATGCGGGTTCTGCCCCGGGAAGCGTCAGCCAGGTTCGCGAGGCGACCATGAAGCTCATGGTCATGGCAAAGCAGACAGGGATTGCCGTGTTTTTGATCGGCCATGTAACCAAGGAGGGCGCAATCGCTGGCCCAAGGTTAATGGAGCACATGGTTGACACGGTGCTTTATTTCGAAGGCGACCAGAATCACGTGTTTCGGATATTGCGGGCGGTAAAAAACAGGTTCGGCTCCACAAACGAGATAGGCGTCTTCGAGATGAAGGAAACAGGGCTTGCCCAGGTGCCCAATCCTTCAGAGGTGTTTCTGGCGGAGCGTGAATCAAGCACGCCCGGCTCTGTTGTAACAGCTTGCATGGAAGGCACCCGTCCCATACTGGTGGAGCTGCAGGCCCTTATAAGCAGTTCCGGTTACGCCACCCCGCGCCGCACGGTTCTGGGCCTTGACTACAACAGGGTTTCTCTTTTGGTGGCCGTGATGGAGAAAAAACTGGGGTTAAACGTGGCAGGCCAGGACATTTTCATGAACGTTGCAGGGGGGGTGAAGGTGTCAGAGCCTGCAGTGGACCTGGG
>JAWLEU010000037.1:0-16044 GCA_041685965.1 Desulfosalsimonas sp. | reverse complement strand
ATATCAATGCGCCGCCCTGCCTTTTTTTGTTGACAAACCGCTTCATGCGGGTATTGTACCAGATAACGTGTAGCATACTACACGATTTTTTTCAAAAGTACGAGGGTTTTAAGCAACTGTTTAAAAAACAATGGCACAGCAGCTTGCAGACAGAAGGGAAATCGATTTGTCATCTGGGAGCAGATGCACGGAGAACAACTGAGGGAAAAAGGGCAGATCTTCGGCAGCCTGCCTGGGCAAATGCAGAAAACTGTTTCTGCAGCAAAGGAAAACGAAACTCTTGAACCTTTGGCCAAAAAGGTGGATAATGCCGTCACAAAACTCGGCGAGGTCTCAATGGGGCTTGGAAAAACCGCGGAATTCTATATCCGCACGGTGCTTCCGGTGATCCAGGGCAGACTCGATTCCATCAGCGAGGGCTGCGGTGCTGCAATTGAAACAGAAGACACCGGCCTCGGCGGAGTATAAGGGTAAATCAAAGCCCTGAATGTAAACATTCGAATCCTGAACCTTTCAAGGAGGCAGTTATGGCAGATGAACTCAACGTTCTGGAGATCAATGATCACATTGCCACCATCACTTTCAACCGCGAGCCTGCCAATGCCTGGAGCCTTGCGGCACTCCAGGATTTCGAGGAAAAAATCAACAAAGTGGAAAACGACAAAAACATAAGGGCCCTGATTCTTACAGGTGCTGGTGAAAAGTGCTTTTCAGCCGGATTTGACGTAAAGGACGCGGCCAACTCGGACAAGACAGGCCCCAAGGGACAGGAACTCTGGCGCCGGATAGACAGGCTTGAAAAGCCGGTTATAGCGGCCATAAACGGCCACGCCTTTGGCGGGGGCCTGGAACTGGCGCTTTGTTGCCACTTCCGGCTCATGGCCGATTCAACAAAGGCCCGGATAGGCCTAACCGAGCTCAACCTCGGCATAATCCCGGGCTGGGGCGGCACACAGCGCCTTATGCGTGAGGTTGGAAGGGCAAAAGCCCTTGACATGATCCTTTTTTCAAAGCGGTTAAGCGCCGCCGAGGCCATGGACACGGGCCTTGTCCACCAGATCGTGCCGCCGGAAAAGCTGATGGACGAGGTCACCTCTTTTGCCGCCAGGTTGTCGGAAAGACCGCCCGTGGCTGTGAGCTGCGTGCTGCGCGCCATGAGCACCGGCATTTATGAAGGCATAGAACAGGGCCTGAAGGTCGAGCGCGAGGGCAGCCAGAAAGCCGAAGCCTCAAAGGATGCAGCAGAGGGCTTTACAGCCTTCATGGAAAAACGCCAGCCGGTATTCAAGGGCGAATAGGCAGAACAGCAAATGAATACAGATGCTTCGATCCTTGTGGTGGAGGATGTCAGCTCCACGCGGTTTGCCCTTGTCAGGATGCTGATGAAACTGGGCTTTTCGCTTGTCCACGAAGCGGAAAACGGAAAACAGGCCCTGGAGCTTCTCAGAAGCTCCGGGGTAGACCTGGTGCTGCTCGATGTCATGATGCCCGAGATAGACGGCCATGAGGTCTTAAAGATAATGAAAAAAGACCCTGACCTCAGGCAAATTCCGGTTATCATTATCACGTCACTCGACGACACTGACAGCGCGGTTTCCTGCATTGAGCAAGGCGCAGAAGACTACCTCACAAAACCCTTCAACCCTGTCATGCTCCGGGCAAGGATACTTGCCAGCCTGGAAAAAAAGAGGCTGCAGGATATTGAAAAAGAATATCTCAACCTCTATGACTCTTTAACCGGCCTTGCCAATCAGCGCAATTTCCTCCGAAGGCTCCAGGAACAGATCAACCGCAGCAAACGCCGTCCTTCACTGTTTGCGGTAATCTCTCTGCACCTGGGTAAGTACAACATGATTTTTGAGTCCCTGGGCAGAAAAGCTGCAAACGACTACCTCCTAAAGCGGTCCAGGCAACTTGAAAACGTGCTTCCTGAAGATGCCATGCTTGCAAGAACAGGGGAGCAGAACTTTGCGGTCCTGCTTTGTGACCTTCCGTCTGCAGCCAGGGGAAATGCCTATGCAATACGTATTTATGAAACCTTAAGCACCCCGGTAAACATGTCCGGCCATGAGATCGCAGGCAGAGTCAGCATTGGGGTGGTATATAACCAGCCGCCTTACAGTGACGCGGAAACCATGTTCCGGGACGCAGGTCTGGCAGCAAGCAGGGCCGGGCTGCGGGGAGGGTTCAAGATATTCGACGAAACCCTGCACCAGGAGGCAATGCGCAGGCTGGCCTTAGAGCCGGATCTTCGCCGTGCTCTTAACAACAAAGAGTTCCAGGTGCATTACCAGCCCATTGTTTCGCTTAAAAACGGCACGCTGGCGGGATATGAAGCACTGATAAGATGGCTGCACCCGGAAAAGGGAATAATCATGCCGGAGGATTTCATATCCATTGCCGAGGATACAGGCCTTATAATCCCGCTTGGCAGCTGGGTTCTATACGAGGTCTGCAGCCAGGCTGCCGAATGGGAAAATATAGCCGGCAGGAGCCGCAGCTTTACCATAAGCGTCAATGTATCAGCCCATCAATTCGCGGATCCGGGTTTTCTTTCCGTGCTGCAGGGCGCGCTTGAAAAAACAGGGGCCAGCACTGCCAGCATAAACCTTGAACTCACTGAAACATCTCTTATCAGCAACTCTGAACAGCTTGCTGAAATAATGGAAGAACTCGCGAGCATAAGGGTGGGCACCTCCCTGGATGATTTCGGAAAAGGATACTGCTCCCTGAACTATCTTAACCGGTTTCCCTTTGACACGCTCAAGATCGACAGATCCCTTATAAGGAGAATAAACAGAATCCCCCGCAACCAGGCAATAGTAAGCAGCACCATAGAGCTGGCCCACCGTCTTTCAATGAACGTGGTTGCAGAAGGTCTGGAAAACATCGAGGAGGTTGAAGCCCTGCAGGATATGGGCTGTGAATACGGCCAGGGATGGTTTTTCAGCCGGGCTCTTACAAGGGAAAAAGCAGAACAGATGCTTTTTTGAACCCGGCTTATTCCCGAGCATACGGCTAAACGGTCCCATCTGCTTCCTGGCGGGTAACGCGGAAAATATTCACGCCCGTGACAGCCGCGGAAAAAATCCCCACGGCAATAACCGGGACAATGAGCATTACATGGCTTATAATTGAAAATCCAGCTGCAAGCTCCGCCCCCACACCGAAAAGGGCCAGGGCAAACACGCCTCCTGCCTCCCAAAGCCCCCAGTAACCCGGAACCGAGGGCAGCATGACAAAAAAGCAGATAATAATAAAAACCGTGGTAATTTCGTCGAACCCCAGGGAAAGACCAGGAAAACCGAATGTCAGGACATAGAGGGAAAGCGCCTGCATAAGCCAGATAGCAAGTGAATACACAAGGCATAATAAAATGTTTACAGGCTGCCTTACCATGGAAAGTCCGGACACCACGTGATCGAGAATCCGGGTCAGGGGCAGTGCGATTTTCTCGCGCACCTTTTTTTCAGGGCCGCTTCCTTCAGAAAAAACAAGCAAGGGTGCTTTCATAATTACGGTTTTCAAAAACCTCTGGACAGCGGGAATACTCACCGCGCCTACAGCTGCGGCCAGAATGATGCATACCCGGGTCAGGGCCTGCGAGAGAATGTCAAGGGTTTTGGCATCCAGGTGCCGGCCCCTGAACTCGATTTCCATGGCAGGGTCGATGTGCACGGTGGCAAGCACCCAGGCAAAAAGCACCATCAGTGCAACCGCATCGAGCAGGCGCTCGGCTGCTATGGTGGTCAGGCCCAGGGAAAAAGGAACATTGTCCTGTTTTTTTATTATTGCCGGCCTCGCCAGTTCGCCCACCCGGCCCGGAAGCACCGAGTTGATCATAAAACCTATCATAAGAGAGTGAAATGCCGAGCCAAACGGCAGTTTCAGGGTGGAACCCAGTATAACCCTCCAGCGCAGGGCCCTTACAGCAAAAGAAGCAAGCCCGATCGCAACTCCCGGTATCATCCACAGATAATTGACCTCTGCCAGGCTTTCAACCAGCAGGTCAAAAGGCACGCTGCGGAATGCAAAATAAAATCCCGCTGCTGACAGCAGGACCCCCGCGGCAAGAGACAGAAACATTTTGCGTGTTACAGGCATAACCTTTTCCCGGCTCCGGATGGACTCTGCAGTATAAATCTTTAAAATAACCTGCTTTTAATAATTTTGCAAAGACCAACCCTTGACATGAGGGCGGGTTTATATATGATGCTTAGTACACGCGGCCATAAATACAGTGACATTACAATCCCGACAGCAGGCTCACTATTGGGATCTGAAGCGACGCTGAAAAATCCGAAATTCGAAGCACGAAGCACGAAACAAGCACGAATGACCAAAATATAAAACAAAACCAGCAGAACTCCACCAATTGAATTGAGCCAGCAGAGGAGTTTTCTCTATGTTTCGGACATTATGTCCTTATTGGAATTTTGAATTTCTTTCGAATTTCGGATTTATTAAGTTAAAGCCTCCTTCATTGGTTTGATAGGACCAAGAGAATACGTCACCGAACTTACGAATCAGATCACTTAGTTTGTTTTTAAGGCATTGCAACACAGGGAAACACAATAATGACAGACGATAAAGACACGGAGCTCGAAACCCTGCGGGAAAAAATAGACGAGGCTGATGAGCAGATAGTCTCCCTGCTTGCCAGGCGTCAGGAGCTTGTAAACAGGATCGTTGAGATCAAAAAAAAATACCGCCTGCCTGTCTACCACCCTGCCAGGGAAGAAGACCTGATCTCGCTTCGGCGCAGCCAGGGACGCAAGGCAGGCATGGATCCTGATTTTATAGAGGAACTCTACAGGACCGTTCTGCGCCAGTCAAGGGTGGAGCAGACCGGAGAAATGAGCAAAAAGGCGGTCAGGCCCGGCGCCGTGGTTTTGATTGTAGGCGGATACGGGGAAATGGGAAGGTATTTCGAGACCTGTTTTTCAAGGGCGGGCTACCATGTGCGCCTGATGGGCAGAAGCGACTGGGATCAGGCAGAAGAGCTCTGCAAAGACGTGGATCTTGCGATTGTATCGGTTCCGATTGAAAAAACAGTTGACACCATTTACGCCCTTGCCCCGCACCTGCCGGAAAAAGCTGTTCTGACAGATATCACAAGCATCAAGTACGAACCGCTCGAGGCCATGACAGACGCCCACAAAGGCCCGGTCACCGGGCTGCACCCTCTGTTCGGCCCCACCACCAGATCGCTGGACAAGCAAATAGTTGTGGCTACCCCGGGGCACAACCAGGAGGCATGCCAGTGGGTTCTCGACCAGTTTACTGCCTGGGGCGCGGTTATAGTGACCTCATCGGCGGTGGAACATGACGATATAATGGCAGTGGTGCAGTCATTGCGGCATTTTGCCACCTTTGCATTCGGCCAGTTCATAGAACGAAAAAAAGTGCCCGTAGCAAGAACCCTTGAGTTCTCAAGTCCCATCTACCGCCTGGAGCTGGGCATGGTTGGAAGGCTGTTTGCCCAGGACGCGGCCATGTACGCGGAAATCATATTCGCCTCGCAAAAAAGGCGGGACCTGTTAAAGGCATACATAGAAAACATGTACGAAAACATGGAAATGGTGGAAAAAGGTGACAGGCAGGGATTCATTGACGAATTCAACAAGATCGCGGAATGGTTCGGGCCGTTTAGCGAACAGGCCATCCGCGAAAGCTCCTATCTTATAGACAAGTTAATAGAAAGGTTTTAGAAAAAAACTATTTTTTTCCTGCCGATCCCTCGATTACATTGGATGTTATGGCTGGCCCCATCCTTGAAGAGCGATACTGCAGGAGTTCTTCGAAACTAAAACCGCTTTTTTCCATATAACCGGCAGTGTCCCGGTTCAAATGGCACCCGCACGCAAGGCGCTTCCATACGGGATTTATCCGGTTCTGCCACACGGCCGTGGATGCGCCCGGTGCAAGAACATGCTCGAAAAAAAGAAAACTGCCGCCGGGCCTCAATATGCGGTGAACTTCGGCAAGTGCTGCAAACGGATCATAAACAGAGCAGAGCACCAGGA
This sequence comes from Desulfosalsimonas sp., assembly GCA_041685965.1. GTDB lineage: Bacteria > Desulfobacterota > Desulfobacteria > Desulfobacterales > Desulfosalsimonadaceae > Desulfosalsimonas. The sequence goes on along the minus strand of JAWLEU010000037.1, from coordinate 10,018 downwards.
AGCTGACAACCGTATCAGCACCCTGGTTTTCAACCGGCATGCTTTCCGCCTCCGCCCTTACAGCCTGCGCGTAAAACCCGGGGCGCCTTCGCTTTTGTATCTCCTTTTCAGCCCTGCCGACCATAACCGGGGACGGGTCTGCGGCAAGATAGGAAAAAACGGATTCCGGCAGATACTCCATGTTCTGGCCCGCACCCGCGCCGATTTCCACCACCCGGCCGCTGGCACGGCTCAAAAGCCGCCTGCGTATTTTACCCAGCCCCCTGGTTGCCAGTACTTCAATATAAGGAAAAACCCATCGGCCGTATAACCCATGGTAGGGGGGCTTTTTCCCTTTTCCGCCACTGCCTGTTTTGTCTCTTATAAACATTGAACCCAACCTTCCTGAAACCCGTGACTGATTGAAACATCAGACAGAATTCTTTTTCCAGTCCTCTTGATTTTTTAAGGCGGTTGTGCAAAATCGACCACAGGCTCAAGCACGCATGTATCTTTGTCTGCACGTGTGCGCCGGATCACGAAACCGAAACGGTCTGCATCCAGGCACATGTGAAAATCGATTTCAGGCGAATCAGGATCCTGCGGATCAAAAAAGCGAACAGCCGAGGGTGCGGTCTTTAATTTTCGTGCAACAGAGTCAAGGCCCGGGCTCTGCCCCGAAAGAAGCCCTCTTATATAATTTGCGCAAAGGGTATCCTCTGCCGCCTCTGTTTTTCCTTCAAAACCTGCGCAGACCAGAAATACCGAGGCAGGGGAAAGGCTTTTTATGAATCCGGCAACAGCCCCTGCATTTACAAAGCTGCCCGTGATTACTGTTTCTGCGTTACGTGCCGCAAGAAGCGCCTTTGTGCCGGCATGAGTTGTGTGAACCAGGGTTTTGCCTGAAAGGTCTTTTTCCGCGATTTCCGAAGGGGAGTTGCCGAAATCAAAGTCCGGAGGTTTTTTTGCATGGCGCTCGCCCATGAGAAGGTAGTGCGGGTTTTGCTTTTTAATCTCCCTTGCGGTCTCAAGGCTTTCAGAGGCAATGATCTTCTGCGCTCCGCGGTCAAATGCGTAACAGGCAGCTGAAAAGGCACGGAAAACGTCTATGATAACCGCAAGGCCGCGGCTTTCCGCCGCTCCTTGAGCGTAGTTAACTATCCGTATGTCCACTTTCAGCTCTCCTGCAGATAGTAATGGCGAACCGGGTTTAAGTCTTCGTCAAGTTCGTATACAAGCGGGATGCCTGTCGGGATTTCCAGGCCGGGAATATCGTCATCGGATATTGCGTCCAGGTGCTTGACCAGCCCGCGCAGACTGTTTCCGTGGGCTGCAATGATCACGCGGCGGCCCTGTTTAACCACCGGCGCGATGGTTTCGTGCCAGTAGGGCATGAAGCGTTCAATGGTTTCCTCCAGGCTTTCGGCACACGGGATCTGATCTTCTGAAAGCCCGGCATATCTCGGATCGCTGCCCGGCCAGCGCTCGTCTGTCTTTTCGATTTCAGGAGGCCTGACCGCGTAGCTTCTGCGCCAGGTATGCACCTGCTCATCTCCGTATTCCGCTGCAGTCTCAGCCTTGTTCAGGCCCTGCAGGGCTCCGTACATGCGTTCATTCAAGCGCCAGCAACGGTGCACGGGAATCCACATCCTGTCGGTTTCATCCATTACAATCCACAAAGTCCGGATGGCGCGCTTTAGCACGGAAGTAAAAGCAACGTCAAAATCAAGACCGTTTTTCTGCAGTGCCCGTGCAGCAGCAAGCGCCTCTTGTTTTCCTTTTTCAGTCAAATCCACGTCTGTCCAGCCCGTAAACCTGTTGTCCCGGTTCCAGACACTTTCACCGTGTCTTATAAGAACGAGTTTATGCATGGCTTCACCTCAGTCTTAAATAATAATGCTGCTGTCAGCATTCACCCTCGGTTATGGCAGCTTCCGAAGGCTCGATATGAACCTCGGCGTCAATGACGTCCGGTCCTTTGCTCAAAAGCAGGTTTTTGACCTGCTCTGCCACCCTGTGCCCCTCTGATACGGTCATCCGGCTGTCTACCACCACGTGCAGATCCACGCAAAGACAGTTACCGGAATACCTGGTACGGATATTGTGGGCCTGCTGCACGGAAGGATGATTGGTTACGATCTGCTTTATCTGCTCGCAGACCTCCGGCGGCGCTCCCTGGTCAACGAGCTCCCTGAAACCTGATGCTATAATTCCTATGGCAGCGTAACATATAAGGATGGCCACGAAAAACGCCGCCAGGTGATCCAGCAGGTGGAATCCGGGATACAGGTAGGAAACACCCACCGCCACTAAAACCGGGATGGAGCTGAACGCATCCAGGCGGTGATGCCAAGCATTTGCGGTCAGGGCCGGGCTGTTTGACCGGCTGCCGACCCTCCGTGTCCACTGGTATAATGATTCCTTTATCAGTATGGATACTGCGGCTGCGACAAACGCTATCATCCCGGGATGACGCTCGTGGGGCTCGTATACCCTGGTAACCGCATCCCACCCTATTCCTGCGCCTGCAAGAAAAAGCATCCCGCCAATAAATATTGAAACCGTGGTCTCCAGGCGCTTGTGGCCGTAAGGATGTGAGTCGTCAGCCGGCCGCCACCAGAAATAAGAACCCAGGATCACCGCCAGGTCGGTTATGGTATCAGTGATGCTGTGAATTCCGTCTGCCACAAGTGCCTGGCTGTGGCCCAGCAGTCCGGCAGTCACTTTAAAGGCCGCAAGCATAAGATTGACTGCAAGCCCCCACCACGTAACCCTGCGGACCAGGTACTCGGATCCATCACTCCCGGTTTTTGTCATCTTCCGGCTTTTTCTTTTTTTTGCGCTCCTGGACCTGTCTTAACCATTTAGCCTGCTGTGTCTGGTACTGATCTTCGCTCTGGTGCCAGCCGGTATAGTCCGGACCCGGGGCATCGGGCTTTTTGCCCGGCATCTGCCTGAAAAAACGGATCAGCTTTTCGATCCATCTCTGGTCACCGCTGCTTTGTTGCTTTGTCATGTGTTCAGCCGGGCCTGTTTAAAATTCTTTTAAGCCGGCCCCTCAAATTTTCGGTTAAATTCGTCCACCACCCGCCTTAACGGATCATCGAGATACGACAGCGCTTTTTTTTCAATATGTTCGGGCAGCCCGTAATAAGCCCCTGCAATTCCTCCGGCAATCGCGGCCATGGTGTCAGCATCACCTCCCAGGGATATTGCGTTGCGCACCGTGTCCTCCCAGTCCCCGGCCTCCATGAACGCGATAATGGACTGGGGCACGGACCCCTGGCAGGACACGTCGAACCTGTAGGTCCTGCGGATCTCGTCCAGGCTTTCATCCAGGCGGTAGCCAAAGCGAGCGGAGGCAAACTCGCGGATCTCCTGTTTATCCGCCCCTGTTTTTGCCAGAAACACCGAGCCTGCAGCAGCCCGGGCGCCCTTTATGCCCTCGGGGTGGTTGTGAGTGACAGCAGAGCTTTTTTCAGCTTCCGCCAGCACGGTTTCAAGATCGTCAAATGCAAACCCCACCGGGCTTACCCGCATTGCCGAGCCGTTTCCGAAGCTGTAGTAGGGCTGCCTGGAGCGAAGCATGGCCCACTGCATAAATGAGCCGCCGAACCCTGCATGCGGATACCTGTCAAAATATTCGTGAAACTTGTCAACATAGTCAGCGCCGGTTAAGATGGCATCCGCCACCGCAACTGTGAGCACGGTATCGTCAGTAAAGCAGCATCCCCTTGAAAAAAGCGGAAAATCCTTTGACTTTACCGGCCTGGCTTCATACACAGAACCGATTATGTCGCCTGCAATTGCACCGAGCATACCCAGCACCTCTTTCTCATAAAGTACCAATACCTTACAAAAGTGTCAAAAACCGGTCATTTGTGTATATTCAAACCGAAGTTCAAACCGCGGCTGTGACGGAAAAGAGGCTATTTTAATTGCGGGGGTATAACCGCCACCGGAATAGGCTCCATCTTGTGGCGGTTTTTTAGGTTGAATTCCCGGAAAATTTCAAGGACCCTCTTCTGCCTTTCTGTAAGCACGCTCTCGTCTCCGCCCTGCTCTTCAAAGCGCATGGCCCACTCCAGCTCGTCATAGCTCGCCCCGATCTGGTCCTCGTCGCTTCTGCTGTCAGGCCACAGGCCGTCGGTGGGCGGGGCGCCGAGGATCTCATCCATGACTCCGAGCTCCCGGGCCACTGCATACACCTCGGATTTCATGAGATCCGCAATCGGAGCTATGTCCACGCCACCGTCTCCGTACTTGGTGAAAAACCCCACTCCGAAGTCCTCCACCTTGTTGCCGGTGCCGGCCACCAGCATCCGTTTGTGGGTGGCAAAGGCATAAAGTGTTGTCATTCGGATCCGGGCCCGGGTATTGGCCATGGTCAGATGATCCTGGATTTGCTGGGGCAGGCAGTTTTCAAACGCTTCGAGCACGGCGGTTAGATCTGTGGTGTGTCCGGAAATATTTTCATAGTGTTTTTCAAGCCATGCGGCATGCTTTTCCGCAAGGGTTTTCTGATTTTGGGCCTGCCGGATGGGCATGTTTAAAACTATCACGTAAAGACCGGTTTCAGCGCACAGGGTGGATGTCACCGCAGAGTCAATGCCTCCGGAAATACCCACCACAAAACCGTTGACACCTGCGCCTGTGGCATAGTCGCGCAACCAGCCGACAATATGATCAATGACTTTGCGTGTCTGCACAATCACCTCTTTATGCAATCTTTACCCGCATGCCACGGGTGAAATTCAATCTTCCGTGCCGTCAATTAGCCTTTGCTTGATCTTTTGGTATTCCTGCTCATCAATATTGCCGGCGTCTTTGAGCTCTGTCAATGCCCGGAGCCGGGATACGAGATCCGACTGTCCGGGGCTGCTTAACAAGTAGGTGGCGTCATTGGCATGATCTTGTGCAATAAGATGATTGGCATCTGCCCGGCCCGCCTCCGGGCTCCCCTTATACGACACCTTGAAAAGGCCGCCGAAAAAAGACAGTTCCACCGCCTCACCGGCGGCTTTTTGACCGTAAAAATCCCTTGCCGTGGCATCGCCTGATTGTCTTATTTTCCTGAAAAACCCGATCCCCCATATCACCATCCAGATGCAGAAACCCAGCACCAGAAACGCCCCGCCTATCAAAATCACATAGCGAAGGTCAAAGACCCCCTTGATGAGCACCACCACCACGGCCGCCATGAGGGGAATTACAAAAATAGTGGCCACCAGGGCATAAAAAACTCCCAGGTGAGAGAGGATAAACTTTTGATCATTGTTGGGCCGGCGGCCGAGCATTGTTATGTCTCAGTTTTGATTGTAAAAGCAAAAACACTGTTATATTTTTACCATAGATCTCCAAAACAAACCAAAACAAAAACCGCGAAGCCCCACAAAGCCGGCGGGAAGTTATTTTTCCCGAAACCGGCTTTGCGTGGTTCGCAGATTTAACGCTTAGCTGTTTTAGTTATTTCACAGAATATCCTGAACTGCCGCTGTATGAGAGCACCTCGAAGTCGGCGTAAGCCGTGCCTGCATGCTCGGTAAAATCCAGGCCTTCTCTTTCCTCTTCCTCGGAGACCCTCAGGCCTACTGCCATGTCTGCAAGCTTGAACATGATAAAGGCGGCTGCAAAGGTCCAGGCAAAAGCTGCAAAAATCCCGAGCAGCTGCACGCCGATAATGGAGGCGGACGTGCCTCCGGCATTGAAAATGCCTGCTGCCAGGGTTCCCCATGCACCGTTTACCCCGTGGACCGAAACAGCACCCACAGGGTCGTCTATTTTGATATTTTCAAAAAACAGCACAGACATGACCACTATCACGCCTGCAATTGCCCCGATAATGATCGAAGAAGCCGGAGATACATTTGCGCAGCCCGCAGTTATCCCCACCAGGCCTGCCAACGCGCCGTTTAAGCTCATGCTTACCTCCGGCTTTCCGAACTTGATCCAGGAGGTCAGCATGGCAAAAACCGCGCCTGCTGAAGCGGCAAGCGCAGTGTTAACTGCAATTAGTGCAACATCAGTGGAAGCCGCGGTTGTGGAGCCTGCATTGAACCCGAACCAGCCCATCCACAGGATAAATACCCCCAGACCTGCCAGCGGGATGTTATGCCCCAGGATGGGACGGATGCTGCCGTCTTTTGCATATTTGCCCATGCGGGGGCCGAGTACGATGGCGCCTGCAAGAGCTGCCCAGCCGCCCACGGAGTGCACCACGGTTGAGCCTGCAAAATCTATGAACCCGAGGTTTTCCAGCCAGCCCCCGCCGTCAAGCAGGCCTCCCCAGGCCCAGGATCCGAATACAGGGTAGATCAGGCCGGTGATAAACACTGTATAGATCATGTAGCCCACAAACCTGGTTCGCTCCGCCATGGCTCCTGACACGATGGTGGCTGCAGTGGCGGCAAAAACTGCCTGGAAAATCCAGAACATCAGCACCCATGGATCTCCGCCCGGCTCATAGCCGCTTAAAAAAAACCCGGATGTGCCGATCCAGCCTGTGTTTGAAACCCCGAACATCAGGCCGAAGCCCACCGCCCAGAAAACCAGCGAGCCCATGGAAAAGTCCATGAGGTTTTTCATCAGGATATTGATTGAATTTTTGGCCCTGGTAAATCCTGCCTCAACCATTGCAAAGCCTGCCTGCATGAAAAAGACAAGGATTGCTGCAACCAGGGTCCACAAATAGTCTGCATTAGTCTGCAGCTGCCCTATAGCCTCCTTGTTTGATTCCGCCAAAGAGCCGTCTGCAGCCAAGGCCGGCAGAATTGCTGCGGCCCATATTATTGATGTCCAAAGCAATGTTTTCATGCCTGATACCTCCGTTTCAGTGATCACTAATCTGCGTTATGGGTTTGCTAAAATTCGGATGCGCTGACCTGAAAGGCCTTGTAGATTCAATAGCAATGGATGTGCCATTTTACAGACCACTGAAACTTAGCTATAAATAATTAAATTTACTAAAAATAACATCCGCAAGCATGAGGAGGGACCAAAAAAATATGTTACATTTTTGTCAGAATACAGCTTGGATATGACAAAAATGTATTTTCAATTCACAGCCGGCCCGTTTCATGGCCAATGCCCGCAGTATATATGAGCCCATGGAAAAAAAATTACGCAAAAAAGGCGGCCCCTTTTCCGGGGCCGCCTTTTTTTATGCCTGGCTTTAATTTTAAGCAGGCAGGGGGGGTTAAATATCGTAGTACAGGAAAAACTCGTGGGGATGGGGTCTCAACTGAATTGCATTGACCTCCTTTTCCATCTTGTATTCGATCCAGCGCTCTATTACGTCTTTTGTAAAAACATCTCCCTTGAGCAGAAATTCATGGTCTTCCGCCAGGGACTTGAGCGCCTCTTCAAGCGAACCCGGGGCTGAATCTATCTGGGCCAGTTCCTCCGGCGGCAGATCATAGATGTTTTTATCCATGGGATCGCCCGGATCAATCTTGTTTTCTATCCCGTCGATCACTGCCATTAGCACGGCTGAAAATGCAAGATAACCGTTGCAGGACGGATCTGGAGTGCGGAACTCGATGCGTTTTGCCTTTGGCGATGATGAGTACATGGGAATCCTGACAGCCGCACTCCTGTTTCTGCTTGAATAAGCCAGGTTTACCGGCGCTTCAAACCCCGGAACCAGCCTCTTGTATGAATTTGTGGTGGGATTGGTAAACGCGCAAAGAGCCTTGCAGTGCTTTAAAATTCCGCCCACCGCGTAAAGAGCCTCCTGTGAAAGACCCGCGTACTTGTCTCCGGCAAACAATGGATTGCCGTCCCGCCAGAGGCTTACATGGGTGTGCATGCCTGTTCCGTTGTCCTCGAAAAGCGGCTTTGGCATAAAAGTAACTGTTTTGTTGTGCCTGTGGGCGACGTTTTTTAATACGTATTTGAACCATACCAGCTGATCGCCCATTTCCAGAAGCGGCTTAAACCGCATGTCTATCTCTCCCTGCCCTGCTGTGGCCACCTCGTGATGCTGGCATTCCACGTCAATGCCCAGATCCTCCAGGGTAAGCATCATCTCTGTGCGGATGTCCTGGCCCTTGTCCATGGGCGGCACAGGGAAGTATCCCTCCTTGTGCCGGGGTTTGTAGGCCAGGTTCGGCCCCTCGTCGCGGCCCGTGTTCCACACGCCCTCAACCGAATCCACGGAGTAAAAAGCCTTGTTTCTCTGCGAGTCAAACCGCACGTCGTCAAAAACAAAAAACTCGGCTTCAGGCCCGATAAATGCAGTGTCTCCTACCCCGCTCTGGCGCAGATAGTTCTCAGCCTTCTGGGCCACGTGGCGCGGGTCCCGGGAATATGCCTCACGGGTTACCGGATCCACGATATTTCCGATCAAAACAAGGGTCTTTTCATCGTAGAACGGATCGATCTTTGCAGTGGAAGAATCCGGCACCACGAGCATATCACTTGCGTTGATCGGCTGCCATCCCCGGATGCTCGAGCCGTCAAACCCGTAGCCGTCCTCAAAGGAATCCTCATCCATTTCGCTTACAGGCACTGTAAAATGCTGCCAGATACCGGGAAAATCCATGAAACGGATATCCACCACCCGGATACCCTCCTGCTTGATAAGGTCAAGTACGTTCTTTGGCTGCGTCATTGTCCTGCCTCCTATAAGTTTGCATTAATAAGTTCATACCTGAATACGAATACTTACTTTTCAAAACTGTTAAAAATCCGCCAAAAAAACTTTCAACGAAAAACATAAATCTTTATATAGCTTCATTATCAGCCTCTCCTGTGCGGACCCTTACCACGCGCTCCAGTGGTATCACGAAAATTTTGCCGTCTCCGATCTTGCCGGTGTTGGCAGCAGATCTGACCGCATCAATTACCTCGTCTTCCCGGTCCGCCGGGACCACGATCTCGAGCTTTATCTTGGGCATAAAATCCACCAGGTATTCCGCACCCCTGTATATCTCCTTGTGACCCTTCTGCCTTCCGTAACCCTTTACCTCGGTAATAGTCATGCCCTGGATGCCGATATCATTTAACGCCTGCCTGACATCGTCGAGCTTGAAAGGCTTGATGATGGCTTCAATTTTTTTCATGATTCATCCTCCCGATACAAGGTTGATTTCTCCCGGGTATTAATAGCCCGGCCTGCAGATGCCGGCAAAGCATAAACAAGCGGTCCCAAAGATTTTCCGATCATTTTTTCGCTCCTGTAACAAAATTGTCAACTCACGTCTTATCCCCGCGGCGGTCAGGGCAGCACAGAGAGCACTTCCCTTCGGATCTGCTCGACCCGCTCAGGCGAGTCAGCCTTGCCTCCCTGCTCGTCGCGCACGTAAAAGACGTCAACCACCTGATCCACCTTGGTTGCAATCTTTGCAACCCATATATCCAGACCGTTTCTGGTCAGCGCATCCGTTATCCGGTACAAAAGACCGGGAAAATCATAGGCAAAAACCTCTACGATTGTGTAGAAGCTTGATGTTTCATTGTCGATTTCCACCCTGTTGGGCCGGCCGTCTGCCCCTGGCTTCTTTGCGGCTTGCTGCCTGTCTGCAAGTGCACGGCTAAGATCGAGGTCTCCGGTCAGGGCTGCCTCCATATCCCTTGCCGCCCTCTGCCACCGCTCATCTTCAAAAATCTGGTCCGGCGGAGGGGTGACAGTGAAGATATCCAGGGCAGTGTTGTTGAGCCAGGTGTAGATCTGGGCATCGAGGATATCTATGCCGTTCAGTGTAAATACACCCGAAATTTTTGAAAAAAGCCCGGGCCGGTCCTTTGCGCATACCACCACCGTGCGGGTCTTGGAGACCTCATCAGGGACAATGTCCCATACGAACTCGCTGCCGCCCAGCCGGCGGTAGAGCTGGATGTGTGAGACAATATCGCCTGCTTCGGTGTAAAGAAGATACCTGGGCGAAAGTATCCCGATTATTGCCTCGATATCCGTGCCCGGAAAATCCGCCGAGGTCCTCACGTATGCCTTTTTCTTTTCCACGCGGCGCACAGCCCCTGTGGTGGCAAGCTCGCCTTTTTCCAGAACTCTTAGGATTTTTAAGAAAAAATCTCGCAC
>JAWLEU010000036.1:0-16128 GCA_041685965.1 Desulfosalsimonas sp. | reverse complement strand
GGCCCTATGGGGGTTATGTAGCGAAGCCCGACGCCTGCCGATTCTCTGAAATCATCAGATCCTGCATCTGCTACCGCGTTGCGGATGGTGCCAGTGTCGTAGAATAATGCTCCTTCGAAGTTCATGCCCAGGTCAAAGCGTGCCTCCGCGCTTGCAAGGACGGCTGTTCTGCCCCCGACAGGATCCCGGTTTTCGTCGACCCTGAGCTTGTTTTCGGAAAAACCCCTGACATCGGCTGTGCCGCCTAAAAAGAAAAGCTGGTCCTCTGCTGCGCGGTCGTTTGAGCCGTAGGGGTCAATATGGCCGACCATGCCGCGGAAAGCCAGAGTTAAACGTTTAAATGGTGTATAGTAATACTGGGCGTTTAACCGGTATCTGAAAAAGTCGTCTATGGGATTGGAGATCCCCTTTGAGACATCTATTTTGGCCGAGGAGCGGATTCCGCGCTTTGGCCGCAGGTATGAGTCCGTGCTTCTGTACGTCAGGCCCGGCGTGGCTGTGGCAATGCTTCTGCGCTCGTATTCGTCGGTTTCTTCCTCGGGCACCGGCTGGTTGTCTGTTCTGTATTGATCCCTTGATTCGAGGCTGAAATTCAGGCTGCCGTCAACCCGCCTGGAAAGCCGCCTTGAAAAACTCTGGGAGGCGCCGTGTATCCTGGTGCCAAAGTCTTTGTTGAGTTCTTCCGTTTTTTCCGAAAACAGGTTTGTTCCCGAGGTAATGCGCGTTCCGAAAAACCTGGGCTCGTTTAAATCTATCTCCGCCCTGTAGCCTATCTGGCTCCATTCAAGATTTGCGCGCAGCTGTTTGTTTAACCCCAGAAGATTCATATCTCCTGCGGCAGCATTCATGTAAAAAAGCCGCCGGGTGTCGTAGCCCGCGGCAAATTCTACAAAATAGGGTCTGATCTCCCGGATTTCAGCCAGCATGTCTATCCTGTCTGCCTTCTGCTCCAGTCCGAAGGTCTTGAAACTTGCCGTGTCCACTGCCTGAACACCCCTTATGTTTCTCTGGGTCTCAAGCATTTCCGACAGGGAAAAAGGTTCTCCCGGAGGGGTCTCCACCTCACGGTCAAGAATTTTTGTCCGGGTTTTGAAATTGCCTGTAAAAAAGATATCTCCCATCTCAACATACGGGCCCGGCTCAACAGTATAAGTGATTTCAGAACCAGTTCCGTCCTTTGTAAAAGAGATTTCCGGCTCCACTGAAACATGGGGGTAGCCCTTTTCAGATACGGCCGCGGCAACAGAGTTTCTGTCAGGCTTTACAAGGTAGTGCCTGAAAGGGGTGCCGGGCTTCATCTCAAGAGCCTGTTTTGCCGAATCTTTCGGAACCGGCAGCTCTCCTTTCAAAAAGACCTCATCTACAATGGTCTGCGGCCCTTCCCCGATTTCAAGCTTTACCGAGACCTCCACTGTTTCATCGCTTTCAGGCGAAGTCCGGGTGTCAACCGTTTTTTCAATGGAGGCCTGCCTGTAGCCTTCCTCCTCGTAGAGGGCTTGAATAGCCCTTATGTCTTCTTCCAGGGTTTCAGGCACATAGTAGCCCTTGTGAAAAAACTCGGGGGGAGCCGTGAGCATCTGGTCGCGAAGCGTTTGTTCGTCAAATGCATCGATACCGGAGAAGGTAACTGACTCAACCATGTAGCGGGGACCTTCGCGTATTATAAACTTTATTTTTTCAGCATCCCTGCCCGGATTTCCGGCATCGGATTCTTCGGCCCTTATCTGTATGTCCGGATAACCGGCCTTGCGGTAGCGATTCTGCATGTTCCTGATGCTTTTGCGCAAACCGATGTTGCCTGTGATTCCCTCGGTGAAAAACACCAGGTCCTTTTTAAGGGTGAAATCCCAGAATTCATTGTTTCCCTCAAACTCAACTATGTATTCCGGGCCTTCTGAAACCGTCAGCTCAACCCTGGCGGTTTTGTCCTGCTCATCTTTCCTGATCGCGGTTAAAACTTCCGCCTCCGGGAACCCTTTTTTGCGGTAAAACCGCCGCAGGGTTTTTGCATCCTCCTCCACCTTTTTCTGCACCAGCCGGGACGCGCCGCCCGGCAGAAAAGAGGATTGCCATGCTCCTAGCCGGGCTTTGAGGCGGATATCGGAAAACACGGTGTTTCCGATTACATCAAGGGATCTGATCTGATAATACTGACCTTTTTCGATTGAAACATCCAGCGTGCAGTGACCGCTTTTCCGCTTTTTTCCCGGCAAAACTGATACCCGCGGACTTATGTAGCCCTCCCTTAGAAACAGGGATTCAATTTTTTCCTCCTGCTGCAAGAGTTTTTCATCAATGCACGGATCACCTGCATCGATTGTCATGGCGTTTCTGATTTCCTTTTCCAGCAGCGGGAATGCTCCATGGATATTAATTTCTTTGATCCTGGCAAATGGCTTTAACTTGAATACAAGATCTATACGGTCTTCAGACCAGTCAGGGTCGGGGATTTCTATGGCCTCAAACAGCCCGGAACTCTCCAGAGCCTCCACAGAACGGGAAAATTCTGAATCCGAAAAGGGTGTTTTTTCTTCTAAGTATATCATGCTGCGGGCCATGCGTTCCAGTTCTTCAGGGTCCCCGGGCCCGCCGCCGATTTCAACGGTTATGGACCCGACTTCAGGCTGCTTTTCGGATGACGCGGCAGTAGCTTCAAGGGCTGTTAAGCCCAGAAGCACGGCAAGCAGTATACGGCAGGCGGGATTGACGCAAAACATGGCTTTGGCCGCGAAATGAAAAGCCCTTTGCACGGTTATCTGAACTCCAGCCTGTAGCGCATTTCTCCCCCGAACGAACCTGCACTATCCTGGTAGGCGTTTGCAGAAAGGTTTTCAAGCAGCCTGTAGATCCCGGTGCTCTGCTGGACCATCTCCCCGCTTCTTCTCTCCACTCCGTATTTAACCGTAAGTCTTCTCGACAGCTCCTTGCCAACTGTCACCCTTACCTCCTGTTCTGCTTCAGATTCCCTGCCGGTATTGCTGTATTCAACTTCCACTATGTCAAGACCGGTACCTTCTTTGACCTGCTTTTCAAGCCTTCCTCCCACCAGGTTTGCAAGCATTCTCTCCGGACCGGTTCCTCCGCCGGATGATCCTGCCATCTCTCTGGTGGTTTTTCCGGTTGCCAGAAGAGAGAGAATATCTGCGTCTTCCTCGGCAGGGTTCGAAGAAAGCCGGAAATCGAGGTTTTCGGGGTTTCCGGTAATAGCCAGTGTTATTGTCCACTCCCGTACTTCGGATTGCGCACGGATATCCACCTCGGGTTCTATCCTGTATGGATCGATGAAGTCAACAACGCCCTTTGTTACCTCGAATTCCGTGTTACGGTAGGCCACGGTTCCTTCCGGGATCTCGGCCCGTCCCGTGATAACAGGATTTTCAGCGCTGCCTCCCACTGTCAGCTGAGGACGGATGGCAAGCAGTGCCAGGTTGTTGTCCACCATGAAAGGGTTTCTGTGCCCCACCGAGATGTCTAAGGAAAGGTTTCTGAGAAACTGCAGATCGGGCATCCGGATTTGCGTCCGGGCCGGAGAGCTGCGTCTGCGCTTGCCTATCTCGCCTGCCTGCTTTGCCAGGCTCATGTTTACATCCTTGAAATACAGCCCTTCTATCAGCATGATCTCGCCTGAAAGCAGGCTGTTATCAGGGGTTCCGCTCAGCTTGAGCTCCGAATCCAGTCGCATTTCCATCATATCGGGTATAAGTACAGGCAAACCGCTTGCCCTGATGTCGAAGTCCGCGCTTACCGGGGAGAAGTTTTCAAGCCCGGCCTTTCCGTTAATAGAAAATTTTCCGTCATCCAGGTTTCCGGCAAGATCTGAAATCGTGAATTCGCGGTCAGTGAGCCGAATACTGCCGTTTAAGGAACGCACCTGCTGCATGGTGGAGGCAAGGGTGAACCCGAGATTGTCTATGGTTATCCCGGCTGAAAACTCCGGTTCGTTTATGGTGCCGCTTATATTGGCATCAAGGGCTGCACTTCCTTGCGGGGACTCGATTTCATCTGCGAGTCCTGCCGCAAGTTTTGCAGGAAAAACCCCTTCAGCAGTAATGTCAATATTCCTGTTCAGACTGCCCGTGCCCTCCAGAGAAATGTATCCGTCTTCTATCAGGTCGATCCTGCCTGCCGGGATGGTTATCTCCCGGTTTTCGAAAAAGATTTCAAAATCTTTTGTGGCGGCGATTTCTTCTTGGTCCATAAGCACTTCCAGGTCTGCGATTGTCAGGCTTCCAGTGGTGTTTTCAATATCTGCCGCGTTTCCGTCCAAATTCAGGCTGGCCGAAACAGAGCCGGAAAATCCTTCCAGGCCGGCAATTTTGAAAAAGGGTGCAAGTTCGGTATCAGTAAGCCCGGCGGAGGCAGAAAATTCCCGGTTTGCAAGGTCGTAGACAGCGTTAACCCAGAAAGGGTCATCAATGCTTATGAATGCACCCCCGTTTTCAAGTCCTGCGCTGATGTCAGTGTCAGGAAGTTTTCTGCCTTCTGCCGCAAGGTCCGAGACCCTGATCAATGCATCAACCGAGGGGTTATCCAGGCGGCCTGCTCCCTGCGCGGAGATTTCGGCCCGGCCCTCGAGACCCGAATCTCTGATGGGCTCTAAGGCGGCAAGATCTATGGGGTCGGAGCTCAGCCGCAGTTCATAGTCCAGGTCAGTGGATATCCACCCGCGTGCACGCAGAGACTGGGTGTCTTTTATTGTTACTTCAAGGGGTTTTATGTGTATTTTTCCGTCACTCAGGTCTGCTTCAAGGGTTGCTGCCTGAATTTTCTGCACCTTTGTTTCTATGCCGCGGGCTTCGACAGTAAAGCTGCCTGCGGGATTTTTGAGGCTTCCGCCAATGCTGCCCGACGCCCTGAGCCTGCCGGCGGGTTCAGGAACAAAGTCGCTGATGTGCATATTGTTTGTATCAAAGGTTATGTTTACGGCCGGGTCAGGTTCAGGCCTGAAGGTTTCGGCATCAAGGAGCTTTGTTGAACCGGAAAAATTGATAACAGATGATCCGCTTTCCAGTTTTACCCGGGAGAGATCCAGGCGCCCGCCTGAAAATCCAATTTCAGCTTCAAGGCTGTCTATTGCCGTGTTTTTGAACCCCGGGCCGTCGGCCTTTAACACCGCATCCACGGAGGGCCGGGCGGCGTTTCCTGAAACATCAGCATCCAGTGTCGCCGAGCTGCCAAGAACCCCTGTAATCCCGAATTTTTCCGCAAGCATTCCGGGATCAGAAACATCTATACTGGTTTTAAGGTCAAGCCTGTTTTTGAAAATAACATGGCTGCCTTCCGCCGAAAGTCTGAAATCAGAACCTTCTGCTTCCATGCTTTCTATATTCACAACTCCCTGCTCCATGCCGGCCATGGCTGACAAATCAATGTCAAACGGCTTTATGCTTCCTGCAGGCGAGAATCCTTCTGCCTTCAATTGCGCGTCAATGTCTGCCTTGATTTCTTTCGGGGTAATGCCGGTGCTGTCAACCCCTATCCTTCCTGACAGGCTCCCCCGGAATCCCCCCAAGCCGGGAAGCCCGGAAAACGGCAGGTCCGAGATATTTAAATCAAGGCTGGCTCCTATTGCCTGCAGGTCGGTTGGCGGGGATGTGAAACCCTCGGAAAAAGCATGTCCGAGATCCACCGTGCCGGAAGTCAGGATCATGCCTTTGCCGAGCCCTGTTTCAAGGCGGCTTATCGTTACCAGCCTGTCTTTCATGGCCATTTCAATGGATAAACTTGACAGGTCAGTGCCTGCCAGGTGCAGGTCCCTGCTGTCCAGTCCTGCTTTTATCGCGGGATTTTTCAGGTTTCCCTGAACTGTTGCATTGAGTTTAACCATGCCGGAGAAATCCTGTTTGAGCCCCAGTACCCGTCTTATTTCCGAAAGATCCGCTGAAGCATCCAGCACAATGTCAGGCACAGGGCGCGAAAAAACATCCGAGACTTTGCCTGAAACAGCCAGGTCCGAATTTCCGGATTTAAACTCAAGCTCCAGCGGATCGAGGGTTTCTTCTGCCAGGGATGTTTCCAGGAAAAACCAGTCTATGGGTGCATCTGCAGCTTTTGTGTTTACCAGGCCTTCCTGTACCGAGACATTCAGTCTTCCGGATCTTTCTGCCAGGTCCGCGTTTTTAACATTGATGCTGAAATCGCTTATAAACACGTGCGGCTCCGGCCCGACGCCCTGCCCGAGTGTATGGAAGGAAAACCTGCCTTCCTGTATTGACAGTGACCGGACCCTGACATTGAATCCGGGCAGGCCGGTTTTTTCCTCATCCCGGGGTTCGGGTTTTTTATCCGCTGCGGCAAAGGCTCTGACAATGTTTAAGCCGCCGTCCGTCCCTGTATCCAGAAAGATCCCGGGCCGGCGGATTTCTACTGATTCCGCCAGAACCTTTCCACGAATAAGCTCCGTGAGCCCTATGTCAGCAAACAGGCTGTCTATGGTTATTACCTGTCTGCCCGCGGGGTCCAGTATTTCTATATCCTGCATCCGGACGCTGCCCCTGAAAATTGAGATATCCTGTTTTTCCCAGTTCACATGCCCGGGAATTGCAGCGTTTAAATGCTTTCTGATCAGATCCCCGGCCGTTTCAGTTCCCAGAAATACCTGGAGGGACGCTGTGAGCACAGCCGCAAGTGCTATCGCGGCCGCCGGAACAATTATTATTATTCTTATCAGAAGCCTTTTCATTGAGATTCCGCAGGCAGATCAATTATTACCGAGGTTCCGTTCTCAGGTTCCGATTCAACCCTGATCCGGCCTCCGTGCTTGTGGATTACCGCGTATGCAGTGGTCAGGCCAAGGCCCATTCCTTTTACCGATCCCATTTCCTTGGTGGTAAAGTACGGGTCAAATATCTTTTCCAGATCCGAAACCTGTATCCCGAGGCCGCTGTCGTCTATTTTGATCCTGATATGAGGCCCGGCAGCCAGGGGGTCTATCGTTGTGTCTTCGTGTTCCGGTAAATGAAGGGTTTCGGCTGTAACGCGCAGAACTCCGCCGTCAGGCATTGCCTCTTTGGCGTTTTCTATTATTTCGGACAGTGCCAGTTTGATTTGTTCCTCATCAAATGCCGTATGAACCGGAGAATCAGGCAGATCGAGTTCGGACCGGACAAGAGGGTTGTTTTGCAGGGCTGAATCAACTGCATGTTTTATTGTCTTTGCCATATCTCCGGATATTTTTTCAGGTTCCGCGCTTCTGGTCAGAATCATGAGCCTGCGGGTAAGCTGTCTGGCCTGGTTGCAGGCCGAGTGGGCGTTTTCTATCATGTGCCTGTATTTTTCGGGTATTTCCGACTGTTCCACCATGGATATGTAGCCCATAATCACGGCCATCAGGTTGTTGAAGTCATGGGCGATTCCCCCGGCCATTACCGCGATGGTCTCTAATTTCCGGGCGTTGAAAATCCGGGCTTCAAGGTTGCGCATTTCTGTTACATCCCTGTAAATGCTTAGCTTGGAAACCGAGCCGTCAAGGTTTTTTATCGGGGAGTGTTTGATATGGTAAATACGTCCGTCAAGCGGGCTTTTGATTTCATTGCCTTCGTAATTTTCATTTTTTACACTTTCAAAAGCACACCATGTGCATTTTTCTTCAAGACCGTGGATGGCAAGGTGGCAGGATTCCCCCGTGGCATCCCGCCCGATGCGGCTTATCATCGCCTGGTTCATATAAGCTATTGTATAATCCGGGCTGCATATGTATACCGCATCCGGCATACCTTCCATCATGGAGCGGTACTTATGCTCGCTTTGTTCCAGAAGATAAGCGGTTCTTTCCTTTTCGGCAACGGCTTTTTCAAGCTGGCGGTTTTTTTCGGACAGCTCCGCTGTTCTTGATCTGACACGTTCCTCGAGTTCTTCCATGTGTCTGCCCAGTTGGATTGACATGGAGTTGAAGGTTTCTGTGAGTTCCCTGAGTTCGAGTCCCCCGGGAAGTTCAATGGTTTCGCCCAGGCCGGTTCCGGATTCGGTAAACTGCCTGGATTTCTCCCTGATCCTGTCAATCGGCGAAAAAAGGAACCTTCGGGTAAACCACAGTATCACTGAAAAAAACACCGCAAGAATGAAGACCATCACTCCCGAGATGTATAAGGAGATCCGGTTTGCATTTGCAAAAGCGCTTTGCAGGGGTATTCTGATGGAAACCGCGGATACCACTTCGTCTGCATCCCTGTCGAAACTGCGCTTTGGGCCGTATTCGGCAACCATTTCATCAGGGGCCTCTTCCGGGGTGCTGTGGCACCTGAGGCATGACTCTTCCATGGTCTCTCCGCGGCGCAGCACGTAGAAATACGGCCGGCCGTCTGTGTTGCGAATACCCGACCGTGCGGTCAGATCTTCGTTTTTGTTTAACTTTTCCAGAAATTTTTGTTCGTATCCGTCAGCCTCGTTTTCCGGGCTTCTGGCATTTACGGCGCATTCCTTGTAATAGTGGTCGCTTTGGTTTAATTCCTTGAAATATGAGTGCATCTTTCGTACGGCATAGGTCGATGACATCCAGACCGGTGCAAAATATTCGGGATCCCGGAATTCTTCCGACCAGTCAAACAGTTCCGGCTTTAAACGGTGAGTAAAATAGGTGTGCGTGGCAAGGTTCCGGTCCAGAAGAATCCGGGACTTGGACTCCGCCTCCTGCAGCGCCTGCTGGCGCATTTCTGTATTGACCATCCATATGATGCCTGCTCCGGCTGAAACCATAAGAGCAGTTGCAATGATAAAAAAGATTGTGCGAAGTTTCATGAATCTCCCCACAGGCGGATATGGTTTCCTTCAATATTGATGGCACCATAAAAAGTCCAATATCTGCGTTACACGCGATTCCTCAGAATTTCACGTACGGCTAAGTACTCTGCATTCTTCGGAATCGCGCAAGCCTTGATCTTAAACTTTTTACGGCGCCATCTAAAAACTTACTTTTTACGATTCTGTCAATATTAAGAACAATGCAGTTCTTGCAGTTATTTGTATTTATATTATAATATGCCCTGTAAACATTGTTTACAACCATGTAACCCGCTGGCCCTGCCTTAATCGCAGTCTGGCGGAAAGTCGATTGATTCACTTTTTAAACTGTTTAACAGGATAAGGAAAGTGCAATAATGGCAGATGAGTTGTCCCGTCTTCAATGGATTCTTAAAAACAGTATTTCACCGGAATATGAAATCAGCGCTCCTGCCCAGCAATACGGGGACCTGACAGAGCTGAACCGGTGCCGGCGTATACTTGATGCAGCAGGTACCCGGACCCTGACTGATATAGCGGGCGATGCAATCGGACTTTTGGACACTTCCGTGGCAGTGTATGAAGAAACAGGCGACTATGCATTCGGACTTTTCGCCTCCGGCTGGTGCCGGCTGATGGACAGTGCTTCGCGCCGCCTGTGCGGAGATGTGGACAACCGGCGCGCACTTGAATGCGGCAAATGGCTCTGCCATGAAAGCTGCTGGAATGATGCTGCAAAGACCGCCATCAGGACAGGGCGGCCCGCGGACATTGAATGCGCCGGGGGGATAAGGATTTACGCAGAACCTGTTTTTGCAGGCGGCCGGCCGGTTGGCTCCATTAACATAGGATACGGAAATCCGCCGAATGATAGTGAGACCCTTGAGACTCTTGCCCGCAGATTCAACGTGGATTTCAGTGAACTGAAGCAGGCTGCGGAAGCTTACGTGCCAAGACCGGATATTGTGGTGGACATTGCCAAAAAGAGGCTCAGGACCGCAGCCCGCCTGCTGGGGCAGATGGTGGAAAAGCGGGGGCAGGAGCTTGAGCTGCTTGATTACCGGCGGAGAATGGACACTCTGATGCGCAACCTGCCCGGCATGGCCTACAGGTGCCGCAACGGAAAGCCCTGGAGCATGGAGTTTGTCAGCGAGGGATCTGTGATGCTGACCGGATATGAGCCGGAGGAACTTGTCTGTGACCGGGTGGCGGCTTACGGAGATCTGGTGCATCCCGAGGATGCGGATTATGTCTGGCGAAAGGTTCAGGACTCTCTTGAGCAGGACAGCCATTTTGAGATTGAATACAGGATTGTTACAAGATCAGGCAATGTAAAATGGGTCTGGGAGAGGGGTTTGGCAATTGATGAGGCTGAGAACGGAACAGACATGATCGAGGGGTTTATCTCGGATATCACGGCTAAAAAGCAGGCCGAAGAAAAACAACTGAGACTTGAAAAACAGGTTCATCACGGCAGGCGGATGGAGGCGGTGGGGCGCCTTGCAGGAGGAATTGCCCATGACTTCAACAATCTGCTGTTTGTAATCCTCGGGTACGCTGAAATGATGCTCCGGGAACTGCCTGAAGGCAGTGAACATTACGGCAGGATGAAGGAGATAAACCATGCCGCGCTGCGCGGCAGGGATCTGATAAAACAGCTGCTTGCCTTCGGAAGACGGCAGATGCTGGAAATGAAGGAGGTTGATGTCCATCGTGTGATCAGCGGTATTGAAAAAATGCTTGCCAGGATCATAGGAGAGGACGTCGGGCTCGAGGTGAATCTTGGGGCGGAGTCAGGATTCGTGAAAGCAGACGAGTCACAGATAGAGCAGATCCTTATGAATCTTGCGGTCAATTCCAGGGACGCCATGCCTGAAGGAGGCGTGCTTTGCATTGAGACAGAGGTTGTGAATATTGAAAAAGATGACGAGGCTGCAGAAACCGGAGAGCTTGAGCCGGGCCCATGTCTGTTGATCAGTGTAAGAGACACCGGCGAGGGAATGGACCGCGACACCCTTGACAGAATTTTTGAACCCTTTTTTTCCACCAAGTCCAGGGAAAAAGGCACCGGCCTGGGGCTTTCCACGGTCTACGGTATTGTGCGGCAGCATGAGGGAAAAATCCGTGTACACAGCGAGCCCGGCAAAGGAACCTGCTTTATGATTTACCTTCCCCTGGCTGAAGTCAAGCAGGCAGAAAATCCGGCTGGTTCGGCCGCAGCTCACTATGCCCCCGTCCGGGAGGAGCCCGCGAGGGTGCTTGTGGTGGAAGATGATCCTGCGGTAAGGGATCTGTCAGGCAGGATACTGGCAGACCAGGGCTACAGCGTTATATATGCAGAAACCGCTTATGATGCGGTTGAAAAGGCAAATGAACCAGGGCAGGTAATAGATCTTCTGCTCACTGACGTGGTCATGCCAGAGATGAACGGCCCTGAGGTCTACAGCCGTATTTCGGGCCGGCATCCGGAAATGAAAGTGATTTACATGTCCGGTTACTCCGAAAACGTTTTGAATAAAGAGACAGTGGAAAATGAACGAGCCGGGTTCATACAAAAGCCGTTTACCATCAGGGAACTGCGGCAACAGCTTTCAATTACGCTGGCACAATAAGCAAAAGGGCTTTATTCCCCTTTGACCATCAGGAGCACTCAAGGCCAGACCAGTCGCTTACCTTCTGCCCGGCCGTATGCGAAAAATGCTGATGAGATTCACTCCGCGTCATTCTGCTCGGCATCCAGTGTAATTATGATATCTGCAACCGTGGCCCCTCTGCCCTGTTCATGCACTATCAGGGGGTTGATGTCGAGTTCCCTTATCTGCGGGCAGTCAGTGACAAGTCCTGACAGGCCCACCAGGAGTTTTTCTATTGTTTCTATGTCTGCTTTCTGCTTTCCCCTGTAGCCGGTGAGGATCTCGTAGCCTCTTACGTTTCTGATCATTCGCCTGGCGTTGTTGCGGCCTATGGGAGCCAGCCTGAATGACACGTTTTTAAAAAGTTCCACGTAAATCCCCCCGAATCCGAACATCAGCAGATGGCCGAAGCCCGGGTGCTTGTTTACGCCCAGTATGACCTCTTCGCCCTTTTCAGCCATCTTAGTCACAAGTACCCCCTGGATTTCTGCGTCCGGGTTGTAGGTCCTGGTGTTGCTTACAATGTCAGTGTATGCCTGCTCGGCATCCCTGCGGGATTCAATGTTTAGCACGACAGCACCTGCATCCATTTTGTGCAGGACATTCGGCGAGATTATTTTCATGACAACCGGGTATCCTATGCTCTCGGCGATCTTTCCGGCATCTTCCGCGGATCCCGCTACTTCCAGGGGTGGGGAGTAAAACCCGTAGCATTCCAGAAGCTTGTTGCCGTCATATTCCCCGAGCACGGTTTTTCCTTCTTTTATGCAGTCCGCCACTATCTGCTTTGCCCGACCTCTGTCGAATTCAAGCTCGTACTGGGGCAGAATGATCCGGGTCAGCCACCTGGTGGCTTCATATAGTTTTCCGAGAGCACGCGCCGCGTTTTCCGGAAACGAGTAGACCGGAACATGATGCTCCTGGAGGTGCTGTACTCCTGCGGACACGTCCACAACCCCCATGAAGCAGCAGACGATGGGCTTTTCCGTGTTTTGATAAGTTTTGACGATCGCCTTTGCGGTGCCCACGGCATCAGTCATTGACTGGGGGGTGAGTATCATGAGAACGCAGTCCACTCCATCGTCCTTGATAACGGCGTCAAGGGCGTGCTCGTAGCGCTGGCTGGGAGCGTCTCCTATTACATCCACGGGGTTGCTGAAGTTTGCAGTGGGAGGCAGGTGTTTGCGCAGGGCCGAGTCTGTTTCCGGGGAGAACTCCGCGAGTTTCAGCCCGGATACTTCTGTCATGTCTGTTGCTATTATTCCGGGGCCGCCTGCGTTGGTTATAATTGCGGTTCTGTTGCCCGAGGGAAGCCTGTTTGCGGAAAAAGCGCCTGCGTAGTCAAACAGCTCGTCCACGGTTTCAACACGGATGATTCCTGCTTCGCTGAAAATCGCGTTGTATATTGCCTCTGATCCCGCAAGCGATCCCGTGTGCGAGGATGCGGCCCTGGCGCCTGACACGGTCTTGCCGGATTTGATCACCAGGATCGGCGTGGGCCGCTCTGCCGAGGTAATGTTTTTGATCTGTTCTATAAACTGCTCCCGCATGCGCAGTTGTTCCATGTATGCCATTATAACCAGGGTTTCCGGGTCCTTGTGGAAGTAGAGCAGCAGGTCGAATTCATCCACGTCCGCCTTGTTGCCTATGGAGATAAACTTTGAAAACCCGTATCCGCGCGACATTGCAAAATCGAGCACCGCAGTGCACAGAGCGCCGCTTTGAGAGGTAAATGAAATATTGCCGTGTTCCGGCAGGTGGGTTGAAAAGCTGGCGTTTAACCTGACATCCGGATGCGGATTTATCACGCCCAGGCAGTTGGGCCCCACCAGCGGAATTTCCGCCTCCCTGCATACCTGCGCGATTTCCTCTTCGATTTCCGCGCCCTCACCTCCTACTTCCTTGAATCCTGCTGATACTATGACAATGCCCCTGACGCCCTTTTCAACGCATTCGCGCACAGCCTGCAGGGCGGTTTTAGGGGGAAGAATTATCATGGCCATGTCCACGGGATCAGGTATGTCCGTTATGCTGTCGTAGCAGCGCACGCAAAGGATCGAACGGGCCTTGGGATTTACGGGGTAAAGCGTTCCCGTGTATTCGCCGCGGAGTATGTTTGCGAAAATGTCGTGTCCCACCTTGCCGGGCGTGGAGGATGCTCCCAGCACGGCAACCGATTGAGGCGAAAATATTGCGTCCAGTCTTTCCATGATTTGTTTCCTGTTTCTGTGGTCTTTGTTCTGTTATGAGGTTATCAGTCAACAAGCGGCTGTCTGGTTTATCCACGCAATATTAACGCTGGATGCCTTGTTTTGCAAAGAGCTAATCACCTTACAATGGATATGCCCAGGCGGAAAGCGCGAGTTCTTTCGCGGTAGTTCAGCAGGCTTTCCGCCAGGGCGTTTACGTATTGGGCCTGAAGGTAAATATCAAGATTAAAGGGCAGAATCCGGTGCAGGGGATAGGTTGCATCCGCCTGAAGAGATCCTCCTTTTTCCGCCCACCTCAGGTTTGTGGTCAGCACCAGGCCTTGGGCACGGCCCGCCTTGATTTCGAGGTCAAAATATCCCCTGTACTTGTCTATGTCCGGGTTGGTGTCATCATGGTTTCCAACATAGGTCCATGCACCGGCGGAAACCTGGACCCCGAGTTGGGTTTCCCGGTGAAAATAAATGAAACTCGGCCGAAAATAGGCGAAGTTGGTGCTCCGGGAAGAGGGCCCGTCCCTCCCGTTTGATTCATGCTTGAAGCCGGTTTGCACAAACAGCCTGCTGACACCGGGGCCGTAGTTGAGAATGTCGCCGCTGAGGAAAAACAGCTCCGGCTTGTAGCTGGTGTCCTTGAACGGCTGGGATGCAGAGTCCAGGTCCCAGAAGCTCGTCTGCGTGTATGCCAGGAAAAAGTTTTTGATCCAGGGGTATTTTTCCGTGATTTGCTTATCAGGCGAGAGTAACCGGTATTTCAGGCTTACCTGAAATTTGCTTTCCTCGGGGTCAGCGCCGATTAGGAAATACATGGGCTTATATGCGGAAATATTTTCCACGTATGGCTGGTAAAGGGAAAAAAGTGATTCCTGGGTTCTGAACCCCCCGGAATTTTCTTTGTTGCCGCCTTTCCCTGTTTCACTGGCTGCATCCTGTGCGCCCATCCCGGGTTGCGCTGCAAGGCAGCACGCTGCCGCCACGATTGCCGCCAGCAGAACTGTTCGGGGTTTGTTCACGTCAGCCTCCTGTATCAGCAGATGGGTTTTCGTGGTGAGTGAAAAAAGTACCTTGTTTTTATGATACCTGAAACAGGATTATCTGTAACCCTTAAAAATTCTTGCAGACAATGTCGCTTCAAAAACCGATCCCGACCCTGGACTTCTAAATAACTTCGTTCAAGGCTCAAGGTTAAAGGTTAAAGGTTAAAGGTTCAAAAAAATGAAATCAAAGATTTTAAGCATGCCGAAAAATGTTATTTGCAGTGCTCGGTCCCGGGCACGGACCTGGGGGAACACTTCCAAGGAAACTCCTTTTTCGCGCCGCCGGTCAGCCAGCGTGATTATGGATTTCTTTACTGCAAAAATACCGCCATTGAAGTGCAGATTGCTTTTTACAGGCTTATCAGTTTTCGAATAATGTTTTTTTCTGCAACAAAAATTATCCTTTTAAACATTGTTCTTGACACCTTTAAGCTTATATGTAATGACAAGATAGCTGCACAACAAGCACATCTTGCACAATCCGCACAGGATTTGGACGATGATGGAATTGATCCACTCGACGCCGTGCCTGATATTCGGGTGCGGCAACCCGCTTTTCGGAGACGACGGATTCGGCCCGGGCGTCATCGAACACCTCGAACTGAACCACCGGCTCCCGGCACACGCGGCATGTATTGATGCCGGAACAGGCGTACGTGACATTTTATTTGATATCCTTCTTTCCGAAAAAAAACCCTCCAGAATTTTAATCATTGACGCCTCAAGCCAGGAAGGCAGGTCGCCGGGCGAGATATCAGAGATTGACATTGAAAATATTTCCCCGGAAAAAACAAGCGATTTTTCCCTTCACCAGTTTCCCACCGCCAACATGTTAAAAGAACTCAGGGACTCAACCGAAGTCGATGTACGCGTACTCGTGGTTGAGCCGGAAAATATCCCCGATGAAATCAGGCCCGGCATTTCCGCGGCTGTTTCGGCCTCAGTACCCGAGATGTGCCGGCGCATTATGGATATAGTAACACAGGAGACGTCATGATTGAGATCCGCACAGGCAGCCTTGCCGCTGCGCTTGGAGTTCACCGCAACACGGTGCGAAACTGGATTCAGACAGGCAGACTTCCGGCAAAGCCGGGGGTGGGCAGAAGATATATCATCGAACATGAAAAGCTTGCAGAGTTTCTCGAGTGCAGGGGTGTTTCTTCAGAAATCATGGAGAACCTGGGCAGCCGGGAACCCGCATCATCGCAGAGAAAAGAGGAGCACAAACCACAACCGGGAATAATCAACAGAGAGGTGCCCATGTCAGGTAAACCAGTCGGATCGGTTATGGTGGTGGGCGGCGGAATCGCAGGGATTCAGTCGTCGCTGGATCTTGCCGAGTCAGGATACTATGTGTATCTGGTGGAAAAAAGCCCCGGCATAGGGGGCAACATGGCAAGGCTGGACAAGACCTTTCCCACCAATGACTGCGCCATGTGAATTATTTCGCCTAAACTGGTCGAGTGCGGTCGGCACTTGAATATCGAGCTTCTGACTCTTTCAGAAATAACAGATGTTTCCGGAGGGCCCGGG
>JAWLEU010000035.1:0-16168 GCA_041685965.1 Desulfosalsimonas sp. | reverse complement strand
CCAGTATTTTAAAATTTTAGCCCCATGATGCAAGCAAGATATTGCAGTGCCTTGCTCAATAACACAAAAATGGGTCAGCTTCAAGCGAAGTTTGGGTTAACAGCTTGATATCAGGATTTTTCCTGCAAAATGCATGGACAAGAAAAAAGAGAATTGATAAGGATTTGAATATTTCAAAACTCTAAACTGTCCATCAGCCACAAAAAAACGGGATACATTGTCAATGAAGGAAAAGCTTGCCGGAAAAGGTGTTGTACTCATAAATCCGGACAGCATAGAGATAGCCCCGGAAGTTAATCCGGACCGGATAGAGCAGGGCGTAGTCATTCATCCCGGCTGCCGGATCAGAGGGGCTGATACATTTTTATGCAGCGGGACTGAAATCGGAAAAGAGGCTCCCGTCACTGTTGAAAACTGCTATGCCGGACCTGAAGTATCGCTTCAGGGTGGTTATTTTAAAGGATCGGTATTTTTAAAAAAAGCTTCAGTTGGCTCCTGTGCGCACATAAGAGATGGAACAATACTGGAGGAACACGCAGGTGCCGCCCACAATGTCGGGCTCAAGCAGACAATCCTGTTTCCCTTCGTGACCCTCGGAAGCATTATCAATTTCTGCGACTGCCTGATGGCAGGCGGAACCGGCCCGGACAATCACAGCGAGGTAGGAAGCTCATACATACATTTCAATTTCACCCCGCGGCAGGACAAGGCCACCCCCTCTTTGATCGGTGATGTGGCAAAGGGCGTGATGCTCAATCAGCCTCCTGTTTTTCTGGGAGGGCAGGGCGGCCTTGTTGGGCCTTGCCGGCTGGCCTACGGCACAGTGATTGCCGCAGGCACTATAAACAGAAGGGATGAACACAGGTCAGGCAGGCTTATATTCGGCGGTCCGGATCGCTCAGGAAACATACCTTATGAAAAGGCCGGCGGGATGCGAAATATCAGCCGCATAGTTGAAAACAACCTCTTTTATATCGCCAGCCTTAATGCACTGCGCTGCTGGTACACAAATGTCCGGTCCATGTTTATAGCTGAAAACCTGCCTGAGCCGCTTTACCAGGGACTGCTTCATACCCTGGACGGATGCATTGAAGAACGCATCAGGCGTTTTGACAAATTTGCAGCAGGCCAGGTGAATCAATACAACGGACGTGAGCTTTTTGACCCGGAGTCTGTCCAAGGGGCCGGAGAAGTCGTAGACTCCGGTATGAAAGAAAAATTTCTCGCACGGGTAAACAGGCAGATTGAAATTCAGGGAAAACAGGATTATACGGGAGTCATCCAGTCCCTTGACCCGGCAGATGCAGATCTCGGGAGCTCCTGGCTCCAGGGAATAATCGATGCCCTTGCGCAGCGTTGGAAGGCGCGGCTTCCCGGGCTTTTCAAGACCTGAAAAAACAACCCCAAAAAACAGGAGAAATCCGGAAATTATGGAGTCGCTTTTTGGCACAGACGGCATAAGGGGGGTGGCAAACAGGTATCCAATCACCCCGGAAGTGGCTATGAATATCGGCAGGGCGGTTGCTGCAGTCCTGAAAACCAACAATCACTCCAGGTTTTTTATCGGAAAAGACGGCAGGCTTTCCGGAGACATGCTCGAATCAGCCCTTGCTGCAGGCATATGTTCGGCTGGTGCGGATGTTTATCTTGCGGGCATTATACCCACGCCCGCCATAGCATATCTTGCAACCATAAACTGTGCTGATGCTGGAATAATGGTTTCAGCATCCCACAACCCGTTCGAGGACAACGGAATCAAGATCTTCAATAACCTCGGCTACAAGCTGGATCCCGCGGAGGAAGCAAGTATAGAGAAAATTGCTCTAAACCCGGAGGAAAACTTTGCCCCGGCTTCCGCGGACCAGGTGGGGTCTGTAAACCGCATGCTGGATGCAGAGGATCATTACATAAAATTCCTGAAAAACGGCCTCGGCGAAATAAAGGACTTAACGGGTCTGCGCATTGTGCTGGACTGCTCCAACGGAGCAACATCAATGATAGCTCCAAGGCTTTTTTCTGAACTGGGCGCCAATGTCATTGTTCTTGCCAACCTGCCTGACGGGGTGAACATTAACAGGGAGTGCGGCTCTCAGCACATTGAAACCATGCAGGAAACCGTTCGCCAGAAAGGCGCTGACATCGGGCTTGCATTCGACGGAGACGGAGACCGCCTCATTGCGGTTGATGAAAATGCAGATCCTGTTACCGGAGATCACATTCTTGCAATATGCGCAAGGCACATGCAGCAGGCTGGAAGGCTTAAAAACAACGTGGTTGTCAGCACTGTAATGAGCAACGTCGGGCTTTTAAACTGCTTGAAGGAAATGGGTATAAGCCATATAAGAACTGACGTGGGTGACCGCTCAGTGTTAAACGAGATGAGAAAAACCGGTGCGGTCCTGGGCGGAGAGGACTCAGGGCACATGATTTTCCTGGACCATCATACATCAGGCGACGGTATCATGACAGCACTCCGGCTTTTAGAGGCAATGCAGGTTGCAGACCAGCCGCTTTCTTCGCTGAGACAGATCATGACGGTTTATCCCCAGATACTCAAAAACGTGCGGGTCTCTTCAAAAACCGATATTTACCGGGTGCCGGAGATTGCACAAACCATTGAAAGGGTGGAAAAGCATCTGGGCGGGCAGGGAAGGGTGCTTGTCAGATATTCCGGAACCCGGCCTCTCTGCAGAATAATGGTTGAGGGGCCGGATCCCGATGAGACCCGGCGCCTCTGCCAGGAAATTGTGGACGTGGTTGCCGAAAAGATCGGCGAAGAATAACTATTTGCGCTCACCGAAAATATAAAGAAGCATGATCAGAAGGTTTATGAAATCCAGGTAAAGCGTAAGGGCGCCCATTATTGCCCCCTTGCGGATCACACCGGCCTCAAGGCCCTCGGGCTGGGTAAGTGCCATATTTTTTAGCTTCTGGGTATCATATGCGGTCAGGCCCACAAAGACCAGAACTCCCACATAACTGATTATGGTCATCATTGCGGTGCTCTGGATAAAAAGGTTGACCACGGAGGCTATGATGATGCCTATGAGACCCATGAAGAGAAAGTTTCCCCAGGACGTAAGATCCCTTTTGGTTGTCATGCCGTAGATGCTGCAGGCAACAAAGGTGGCCGCGCATATGAAAAAAACCGATGCAATAGAGGTTTTTGTGTAAACCAAAAATATAAAGGACAGGGTAAGCCCGTTTATGCCTGCGTAAAGCAGGAAAAGGCCGGTGGCAGTGGAAGCCTGTATTTTCTGGATCCGCGCGCTCAGATAAAATACCATTGCAAGCTCGGCGATTATCAGGCCGAAAAACACCATGGGCGCGCCGTAAATAAGCTGGTTCAGCGTTGAGTTGTGTGCTGCGAAATATGCCACACCCCCGGTCAGCGCCAGGCCGACAGCCATCCAGTTGTAGACGCTTCTGATAAAGCTGTTTACGCGTACCTGGGCTCTTTCGGTCGGGCGGACGGTTGCAGTTTCTGCCATGTAATTCCTCCTTGCCTTGTTAAAAATTTATCGGTGTTTGTTTACAAAAATTTTTTAAGAAACATAAAATAACACATCCTCAGGGGTTTTCAAGAAAGATCGCTCATAAAAAGGCGTTTTGGAACTTATGAAAAGAAGGCAGATATACAGTCATCTGACAGAAGCAGCTGAAAAAGCAGGAATCCGGGTTGTGGAGCAAAATCTGCGGGCCACCGGAGTGAATGCAAGAAGCGGCCTTTGCCGGGTAAAAGGCGAATCAGTATTCATAATGGACAAAAACCTCACGGTAAACGAAAAAATCCAGCTTCTTGCATCCTGCCTGAAACAGTTTCCCATAGAAAACATCTACATCATGCCTGCGGTGCGCGATATCATAGACAGGGCTTCCTGAACATATAGTTTCCCCCGAAAAGAAATCCATAAGCACCCGAAGTGCAATTTCGTCACAGCGCAAAAAAGATTTCCCGATCCAAGCATACGTGAATCAAGGAATTACGAAAGCAGGGCATCCTGCTTTCTTGCCCTGCGGTGTTTTGTGCGCCTTGACCAAAAGTTTACATAATATTCCTTATCAGACGTAATTAAATTTTAAACCCGCGCGGTATGCGGTTCTTTGGTTTCCGCATCCAGTTATGGGCACAGGTGTTAATTCTGTACCCGGCGATTTTCTGTTTTGGATTGAATGATCCTTTAAGGTATGCTAGTTTTATAAGGTTAAATCAAAATACAACCTGGTGAACCCGTCATGCGCCATGATCACCGCCCAACAGCGGAACGTAAAGTCTATTCAGTATCCGGGCTTACTGCTCAGATTAAGGAACTGCTTGAACAATCCTATCCATTTGTCTGGATTTCCGGTGAAATTTCAAACATCAGGATGCCCGCCTCGGGCCATTATTATTTCACTCTAAAAGATTCCGGCTCCCAGATGCAGGCAGTGATGTTTAAGGGCCAGAACAGAAATCTAAAGTTCGCCCCTGAAGACGGCATGACAGTGACCGGCTTCGGCAGGATAAGCGTTTATCAGCCCAGGGGCTCCTACCAGATAATACTCGAGTATCTGGAGCCATCCGGTGCAGGCGCGCTTCAGGCAGCCTTTGAGCAGCTAAAGAAAAAACTGGCTGACGAAGGCCTGTTTGACGAGCAGTACAAAAAAAAGATCCCTTTTCTTCCCGCCAGGATCGCTGTCATCAGCTCAGCAACCGGCGCTGTGCTCCATGACATTCTCAGGGTTATAAACCGCAGATACCCGAACATGCAGTTGGTTCTCATCCCCGCCGCAGTCCAGGGAGAAGCCGCCGCCCCGCAGATCGCTGAAGCAATAAGGCTTGCGGATCGCCACACAAAAGCAGACGTTGCTATCGTTGCCCGCGGCGGAGGCTCACTTGAAGACCTGGCAGCGTTTAACTCTGAAGAAGTGGCCCGTGCTGTTTTTGCCTCTCAGATACCTGTGATTTCCGGGGTCGGACATGAAACTGATTACACTATAACAGATTTTGCCGCTGACCTGCGCGCACCCACGCCGTCTGCAGCAGCCGAGCTTGCGGTTCCGGTCAAGCAGGATGTAATCTACACCCTGCAGAGCCTGACCCGCAGGATGCACGGAAGCTTGACCCGTAATGTTTCAGATCAGCGCCGCGGGCTTGAAAAGCTAGCCCGCCGTCTTGTACATCCCAAAAGGCGAATAGATGATCTTCGCATGCGAATTGACGACGACACTGCAAGGCTTGCAAATGCAATGCTCCGCCTGACAGCCCGCAAACGCGAGCGTCTTGCCTGGCGCAGGCAAAGGCTTTTTGCCGCCCCGCTCCAGGGCAGAATCCGGGCATTATATGACAGGCAGGCACATCTTTCAGCCAGACTCAGGGCTGCTGCGGACGCTGCGGTCCGCCGGAAACGCGCGGCTCTGGAGGCGCTTTACGGCAGGATGTACGCACTCAGCCCTGCTGCGGTGCTCGACCGCGGCTACAGCATCACCAGGAGCCTGCCGGGCAAAACCGTTCTCACTGACGCATCTGGTTCCCGGGTCGGTGACAAAGTTGAAGTAATACTTTCAAAAGGAAGCATAAATTGCCGTATAGAAAGGATAAATGAAGATGGCAAAAAAGAGCTTTGAAGAATCCATGGAAAAGCTCGAAAAAATCGTGGAAGAGCTGGAAGCAGGCAGCCTGTCATTGGACAAGGCGCTGAAAAAATTCGAGGAAGGAGTGTCTCTGTCACGATTCTGCTTTGAAAAGCTCGACGAGACTGAAAAAAAGATCACAGCACTCATGCAGCAGCAGGACGGATCAGTAACCGAAACCCCTTTTGACTCAAACCAGCAGCAGCAAAACGGCCCAGGGGAAAATGAATAGCCCGGAATTATTTGAATTCAAGGCATACCTGGAGCAAAAGCGCGCCCTGGTGGACAACAGGCTTGCTGAAATTATTGACTGCAGCAGCGCTGACACCCGCCTTTGCCGTGCCATGGAACACTCCCTGATGGGTTCGGGCAAAAGACTGCGGCCGGTTCTGTGCCTTGCCGCAGCAGAAGCTGTTGCCGATAGTGCAGCCGCCGGGGTCCTGGATGCAGCCTGCTCCCTTGAAATGATTCACACATATTCCCTGGTCCACGACGACCTTCCTGCAATGGATGACGACGATCTTCGCAGGGGCCGGCCCACCTGCCACGTTGCCTTTGACGAGGCAACGGCTGTTATGGCCGGAGACGCCCTTTTGACCCTGGCATTTACAACCCTTGCAGGTTGTGCGCAAAAAACCGGCGCAAATGCCGGCAATGTTATCAGAATTATCAGGATCATATCAGAGGCTGCCGGGTACACGGGCATGATAGAAGGCCAGATGCGAGATATGGCCGCAGAGCGTAAAAACCTTGACCTTGACAGGTTAAAGGATATGCACACACTTAAAACAGGGGCCCTTATCAGGGCCTCAGTGGTTTCAGGCGCAGTACTGGCAGGTGCGGATGAACAAAAAATCTCCGCGTTATCAGAATATGCGGAAAACATAGGGCTTGCGTTCCAGGTGACAGACGATATTTTGAATGTAAGCGGAGACCCCGAAAAGATGGGCAAGGCCTCAGGAACAGATTCCGCCAGGGGCAAGTTCACCTACCCTTCCCTAATGGGTATTGACCGCGCTTCAGAATATGCAAAAAATCTGGTAAACAATGCCTTGCAGGCGGTCAGGGTTTTTGATAACAAGGCACAACCCCTGACGGCCCTGGCTGCATATATTATAGAACGGGATAAATAACAGCGGTCTTTTAAATGCCCCGAGCAAATCAGGTTTTATAAAAATTTATTTATTTTCATTACAGGAGTAAAGAATTCCTTGGGACTGCTTGAACAAATAAATTTCCCGGCGGACTTAAAAAAACTGCCCCGATCAGAGCTTCCCCGCCTGGCAAGGGAAATAAGACAGCAGATTGTCGACGTGGTCTCCTGCACCGGCGGGCATCTTGCCTCCAACCTCGGGGTGGTGGAGCTGAGCATAGCTATTCATTACGTCTTCGATATACCGGAGGACAAAGTCATCTGGGACGTGGGCCACCAGTCCTATACACACAAGCTGCTCACGGGAAGGCGGGAGCGCTTTTCCACCCTGCGCCAGTTCGGCGGGATCTCCGGGTTTCCCAAAATCTCTGAGAGCCCGTATGATGCATTTTCCACAGGGCACAGCGGAACTTCCATATCCGCGGGCCTGGGGATGTCGTGCGCAAAGCGTCTTAAAAAGAAAGACTCCAGGGTCCTTGCGGTCATAGGCGACGGATCCATGACAGCGGGCCTTGCATACGAGGGCTTAAACCAGGCCGGAGGCATCCACAAGGACCTGATCGTCATCTTAAACGACAACGAGATGTCTATTTCCCCCAACGTGGGCGCCCTTTCATCGCTTTTAAGCAGAACGTTTTCCACTAAATACATCCAGGAAAAAAGAAAAGACTTCGGCGAGCTTCTTCGCTCTTTGCCTATGATCGGAAACGATGCCTACCAGTTTGCCAAGCGCGTCGAGGAGTCCTTAAAGGCTTTTGTCACTCCGGGCATGCTGTTTGAGGCATTTAACTTCGAGTACTTCGGGCCGATCAAGGGCCACCGCATTGACCATCTCATAGACATCCTGGAAAACATAAAGAACCTGGACGAGCCGGTGCTCCTTCACGTGGCCACCTCCAAGGGTCACGGCTACGCCCCGGCTGAGACCAACCCGGTGTATTTCCACGGAGTGGGGTGTTTTGACGCAAAAACAGGCGGAAGCGTGGATTGCTCGGATATCCCCTCTTACACTGCAGTTTTCGGCAATGCCATGGTCAGGCTTGCTGAAAAAAACGAAAAAATTGTTGCAGTCACTGCTGCAATGCCTGAAGGCACGGGACTGGTGGATTTTTCCAGGAAATTTCCTGAAAGGTTCTATGACGTCGGAATCGCAGAGCCTCACGGGGTTACTTTTGCAGCAGGCATAGCAACCGAGGGTTTGCGGCCGGTTGTGGCCATATACTCCACGTTTCTGCAGAGGGCATATGACCAGCTCATACATGATGTATGCCTGGAGTCTTTGCCTGTGGTTTTCGCCCTGGACCGCGGCGGAATCGTGGGCGAAGACGGCCCCACTCATCACGGACTGTTTGACCTGACCTATCTTCGCTCCATGCCCAATATGGTGGTCATGGCGCCCATGGATGAAAACGAGCTCGAAAGGATGCTGCTTACTGCGATCTCTCACCCCGGCCCCATTGCAATGCGCTATCCCAGGGGCAAGGCAACCGGAGCAGCACCCGAAAAAACAGACCGGCCTGTTGCCATAGGAAAGGCAAAGGTAATTGCCCAGGGTGACGACGTTTTGATCCTTGCAATAGGACATTCCGTCTTAGAGGCCCTGGAGGCCGCAAAAACCCTTGAAAATGAAAAGGGCATTTCCGCAACGGTTGTAAATGCAAGGTTTGCTAAACCGGTGGATGCTGACCTGATATCTGAGCTGGCTGCAAAAATTCCCAGGATTGTCACAGTGGAGGAAAACGTTCTGCACGGCGGCTTTGGAAGCGCGGTACTCGAGGCACTGGCTGAATCGGGAGTGACGGGCTGCACTGTCAAACGGGTGGGAATAAACGACACCTTTGTTTCCCACGGAGCAAAGGATGTACTGCGCTCGCACTACGGGGTTGACGCAAAGGCAGTTGCTGATGCTGCAGAGGAGCTGTGCCTGCGGAACCGGACATAATGAAGGAAAAACGGCAGAAAAAAAAGCGCCTGGATGTAGCGGTTTTTGAAAAAGGGCTTGCAGAAAGCCGCCAGCAGGCAAGGGCCCTGATCATGGCCGGCCGCGTACTGGTGGATGACCATCCCTCAGACAAGCCGGGCACTTTCATTGATCCTAATTCCATCGTTACAAGCCGCCCCACCGAAACCAGTTACGTCAGCCGGGGCGGCCTTAAAATAGAGCACGGACTTAATCATTATAAAATAGATGTAAACGGATTTTGGTGCCTTGACGTGGGTGCATCCACCGGCGGCTTCACTGACTGCCTTCTCCAGCGCGGGGCTGCTGGCGTATATGCAGTGGATGTGGGCTACGGACAGCTTGCATGGAAGCTGCGCCAGGACCCCAGAGTCACAGTGCTGGAACGAACCAATATAAGATACGCAACCGGCGGGGACCTGCCCGGCGGTTTTGAACTTGCCGCAATTGACGTATCCTTTATATCCCTTAAGATAGTGGTTCCGGTGGTAATGCGCTTTATGAAGCCGGGCGCGGCAATTCTTGTGCTTATAAAACCCCAGTTTGAAGTGGGCCGCGATGAAGTAGGCAAGGGAGGCGTGGTACGAGACCCTGCCCTTCACCGGAAGGTGATCGCCGAGCTGTCCGATTTTTTTTCAGATTACGGCCTTGACCCTGCCGAGCCGACAAAATCGCCGGCTCCGGGCCCGCGCGGCAACCTTGAATTCATTCAGCTGCTGCGGTTTTGGGGTTGATTTTTTTGGGGTAAACGGTTAAAAAATGGACCAAAACAGACCAGTTCCGCATGTAAATCCAGCAGAATAGAGAGGAGTTAGGATCGTTATGACAGAAAACCTCAGAAACGTCGCCTTAATCGGACACGGCGGATCCGGCAAGACCTCCCTGGCGGAAGCACTGCTCCATAACGCCGGCGTGACCAAGCGCTTCGGAAGCGTGGATGAAGGAAATGCAACCCTTGACTTCGAGCCTGAAGAGCTGAGGCGCAAAAGCAGCATTTCCACAGCGTTTCACCAGTTTTCCTGGAAAAACCGCACAGTAAATCTGATCGACACCCCGGGTGATCAGAACTTCTTTTCAGACACCCGCATGTGTATGCAGGCCGCAGACGGAGCCGTGGTTGTAATCGACGCGGTGGACGGCATCAAGGTCCAGTCAGAGCAGGCCTGGGAGTATGCAGATGAATTCGGGCTGCCTCGCTTTATCTTCATCAACAAGGTTGACCGGGAACGGGCTGATTTTTACAAGGCATTCAACGATGCCGCAGAGATCTTTTCTCCAAAGCCTATCAGGCTGCAGCTTCCCATAGGCCAGGAAGCGGATTTCAAGGGCATAGTGGACCTGGTTAACATGAAGGCATGGACCTACGAGGACGGAAAGGCAAAGCCGGGAGATATCCCCGCAGACATGCAGGAAACTGTGGAAGCAGAGCGCGAGGCCCTGATAGAAAACATTGCAGAGGCAGACGACGAGCTCGTTGAAAAGTATCTCGAGGGAGAGTCGCTTTCAGACGAGGAGATCGTGCGCGCCCTGCGAAAGGGCACCCTTGAAAAGGTTTTCGTGCCGGTGCTTTGCGGTTCTGCAACCCTTAACATAGGAGTTGACATCGTGGCGGGCCTTATGGCAGACGCCCTGCCCTCTCTTGAAGACCGCGGTCACGCCACCGGTTACCTGCCAGGCACTGACACGGAAGAAAAACGTGAACCGTCGCCTGATGAGCCTTTTTCAGCCCTGGTATTTAAAACCGTTGCAGACCCCTACGCAGGCAGGCTCAACCTTTTCAAGGTTTTTTCAGGCAAACTCGGACCTGACGGAACATTGTACAACTCCAGCAAACAGGCAAAAGAGCGCTACAACCAGCTTCTTCAGATAAGGGGCAAGGAACACAAGCCGGCAGAAGGCGCAGGACCCGGAGATATCCTGGCTGTTGCCAAGCTCAAGGAAACTGTTACCGGAGACACCCTGTGCGATCCTGACAAGCCGATTCAATACAAGGCAGCAGAGCCACTGCCCGGAGTGGTCTCCTTTGCGATAGCGCCCAAGTCCAAGGGTGACGAGGACAAGATTTACTCCTCCCTGGCAAAGCTCATAGAAGAAGATCCCGGCCTGACTCTTGAAAGAAGGGATGAAACCCGCCAGACCCTTCTTACAGGCCAGGGACAGGTGCATATAGAAACAACCGTGGAAAAGCTGAAGCGTAAATACGGAGTTGAGGTAACACTAAACATCCCCAAGATTCCCTACAAGGAGACCTTCAAGAAAAAGATCAGCGTCCAGGGCAAGCACAAGAAACAGTCAGGCGGCCACGGCCAGTACGGAGACTGCTGGGTGCAGTTCGAACCCCTGGAGCGCGGCGAGGGATACCAGTTCGTGGACCAGATCGTGGGCGGAGTGATACCAAAGACCTACATTCCCGCTGTTGACAAGGGAATCGCGGAAGCAGCACAGAAAGGCGTTCTTGCGGGTTTTCCCTGCATAGACTTCAAGGCCACGGTGTATGACGGGTCTTACCACTCGGTTGACTCATCGGAAATGGCGTTCAAGATCGCAGGCTCGCTTGCGTTTAAAAAGGCAATGGAGCAGGCGGACCCTGTTTTGCTCGAGCCGATAATGGAAATCGAGGTGGTCACGCCAGAGGAGTTCATGGGTGACATAATGGGGGACCTAAACAGCCGCCGCGGCAGGGTCCTGGGCATGGAAAACAGGGGCAAGAACCAGGTTGTACGCGCCATGGTGCCGCTTGCCGAAGTGCAGACCTACGCTCCTGATCTGCGCTCCATGACAGGCGGCCGCGGGATGTTTACCCTGAAGTTTTCGCACTACGACGAGGTGCCCTCCCAGATCGCCCAGAAGGTTATCGAGGAACTGCGGGCAAAGCAGGAGCAGGAAAAGTAAGATAAAAACAGCTGAAAGGTGAAAGGTTCAAGCTGAAAGGCTCAAGAAGCATAACCAGGGACGGATTCAAATCCGTCCCTGGTTACGCATTCTTTATATCGGACATGACCTCGCGGGCGGCCTGCTTTATGGGTTCTGCGTAAGCGCCGTTTATTACTGATTCCAGCCTGGGGTTTAACTGCCTGTCATTCAAAACCCCGAAAAGATGGATTATATCCCCTTTTACCGCATCATCCAGCTCCGAGAACCTGCTCCAAATGCTGTCTATTGCCTCCCGGGCCAGTTCAGGCGACTGCTCTGCGAGGTATTCGAATGCAACCATTGCTCCCAGCCTGGTAGGCCACCTGGGATGGGCCAGCAGTTCGAGAAACCCGGGTATGACGCTCCGGCAGTTTATCATCAGTCCTGCAAGCCCTTCGGCATCTCCGTCCGCAACAATCTTTTTCAGTGTTTCAGCGCTCAGTTCCCTGGGATCGCGGTTTTCCATCACATCGAGCATTTCGGCAATGGGTATTACCCCTGTCCAGCGGAACTGCCCGTCGAGCACGGCGGTAGGAACGGACCTTATGTTTTCGGATGCCGCGGCATCGGAAAACATTGCAGCGTCAATTATGTGAAGCTCAAGCATTTCAGGTGCGCAGTATGCAATGTAGAGCCACCTGGCAACTGCATTCGGGCAGTGAGGGCATGAGGGCGAAACATAGATCCGCACAACTCCGGGAATCTTGAGCCTGTTTTGAACTTCCTCCGCAGACACCCCTGCTTCCGTATCCTCAATTGCAGGTACACCTGCGATTGATTTTAAAAACAGCTCAAGCAGCTTGCCCTCTGCAACCGCTTCAAACCTGATATTGGGCTGAATGAAAACCGATGGGGGCTCATCCTCGCCTGGCTCCTTTTTTATTGTTAAAGACGGAATGCTTGCCTGGAGCCTGTCGCAGAACATCTCCATTCGCTTTCCCGGTTCGCTGTCAGTGTCTCCAAGCAAGAAAAGCCTGGTGGGTTTGTATATCTTGTATTTGTAGCTTTCGATGGTTGCCATGTCCTGCTGAGATACCGCAGGCTTGATCTGCTGATCCGTCATTTTGCTCCTTCTTCCTATCGGGTCTCGGTATCGGGATCGGGTCTCGAAATAAAAATCAGATTTGGCTCCTTATTTTTTCGATCCCGATTTCGATTGGTTAAGAACTCCGTTACTCATTTATTTCCGATATCATCTGCGCGATCTCGGATGCAATCCGCCTTCCGCCCTCTTCTGTGCTTTGTTCAGCCTCGAGTTCGCCCTCTTCCGGCAATTTTTCAGAAGCGGTTATTTCAATCGCCTCGCCGGTTCTGTCAAGCAGCACCGACAGATTCGCCTGAACGCTGAAATCGAGCCTGTAGGCAATCTGGCTGTTTCTTGTAACTATATTGCCGCTGTAAAAAGAAACATCACTTCCCGGCGCAAGATCGCATTTTTCCCGGACGGCCTGTTTCAGGGCAGACCGGTCTATATTTTTTACGATCAGCTTTATCAGGTGTTTTTCACAGGCTTTTATTATGTCTTCCCGGGCAAGCTTCATGGCTGTAAATCCTCTTGTTTTTCTGTTTTGACCGTTTCATCCTCCCCTGCCCACAGGGCTGCCAAATCAAGAAAAGCATATGCGCCTGAAGAGGTTATATCGTGGCATACAACAGGCTTTCCGAACCAGAAGGCCTCGTTTACGCGAAAGTCCTCAGGGATGCAGATGTTTAAACAAATACCGCGGATTCTGTCAAAAAATTCCAGGCCCAGCAGGGCTTCGGCCTCCACTATATCATCGCAGCAGTTGAGCAGGATTTTTGCAGATCTTATGGCTGTCCTGCCCTCCTTTCTCAGGCCGGCGGCGGTTTCCAGCAGCTTTTTGATGTAGGAAAGCCCTTCCTCGATATATTCCGCGCCTGCCGGATCCACACGCAAAGGGATCAAAAGCTCGTCTGCTGCGCACAGGGCAGCCTCTGTAAGCACGGATGATGCTGTTGGCGTATCTATTACCGCATAATCATATCCCTGCGCCTGCAAAGAAACCGCATTACACAAGGTGATGGCCGCCTGCCTTGAATCCGGCGCATTGTTTACAGCCCGGTCAAGCCCGGAGCCGGCAGGCAGTATGTGAAGGCAGTCAAGTCTTGTTTTTACAATAAAGCCGGACAAGTCAGCATCCCGGCGGTCAAGCGCGTGGGCAAGCCCGGGCGGATCCGTGGGCGGCTCAATTTTTCCGCCGAACAGACATCCGTTTTCAGGGCAGCAGTCCACCAGCAGGGTCTTTTTTTCAAACACCGCAAAAGCGGCTGAAAGATTCACCGCTGCCACCGTCTTGCCGGTATCCGCAATAGGTGCGGCTATGCACAGGGTTTTTGCCATACATTTATTCATACCATAAGCACATGTTTTTTCAAGGTCATTAATCCTTCTTAATTCGGCTGTTTTTAAAATTCCAGTTATGTGCTATACAATGCAGCCATGAAACCACATATTAAAAACAGGATTGAAAAGCTCAGAAACTCGTTTCCGGATGCGGGAATCGACGCCCTCCTTGTCCAGGTGGGCGAAAACAGGCGCTATCTTTCGGGGTTTACCGGAGAAGACACCGGGTTTGACGAGTCTGCGGGAGTCCTTCTGATATCCGGGGACAACCTGGTGCTCGCCACTGATTCGCGCTACGAAATCCAGGCGGAAAACGAGGCTTCCGGCTTCGAAGTAATCTGTTATAAAAAGGGCCTGGCAAGAGAGCTTCCCGCAATACTTGAAAATCTCGGCACAAGCAGGCTCGGGTTTGAAAGCCGGAGAATGACCTGCGAGCAATACGAAATGATTCGCAGTCGCCTTTCGGAAGACAACTCCGGGGTTGAACTTGCTCCAACCCGCAATCTTGCTGAAAACCTGCGCCAGTGCAAGGAGGAATCCGAAATTGAAAGGATAAAAAAATCCCTGCGCCTTGCGGAATCCTCTTTTTCAAAATTTTTGGAAAACCTGGCCCCGGGAATCACCGAATCCCAGGCTGCCTGGGAAATCGAAAAGCAGATGCGGGAAGCAGGAGCTGAATCCGTTTCCTTTCCTGTGATTTCGGCTTTCGGCAAAAACGCTGCCCTGCCCCATGCAATTCCTTCCGGCGACACCCTGCAGGACGGCATTGCTTTACTGTTTGACTGGGGTGCAAAGCTTGAAGGCTACTGCAGCGACATCTCCCGGACCATAATCACGGGGCGGGGCGATGAGACTTTTAACCGCGTATTCACTGCAGTTTACGAGGCACAGCAGAAAGCAATCGAGGCTGTGCAGCCCGGTGCCTGGACAAAGGATATTGACGCGGCAGCCAGGGATCACCTGCATGAAAAGGGCCTGGGTGGTTATTTCGGCCACGGCCTGGGCCACGGCGTGGGCCTTGCAATTCACGAGGGTCCTTCTTTGAGCCCTGTGGAGGAGAGAAACACAAGGCTTGAGGAAAACATGGTATTTACTGTCGAGCCCGGGGTCTACCTGCCTGACTGGGGCGGGGTGAGGCTTGAAAACATGGTGGCGGTGCGCCCCTACGGCGCGGAAGTGTTAAATTCCCTGGAGGTAAAGATCTGATAAGGGATAAATGAACGAGATTTCCGCCCACATTGATCTTTACACAAATTACCTTACAGTGGAAAAGGGGCTTTCCTCGTCCACGATTGAGTCCTACGGATCTGATCTGGCGAGATTCCAGAGGTTTCTTGCAGGAAACAGTATCAAAACCATTACAGAAACAGATACCGCCGCAGTTCTTAAATATCTTTTAAAGCTCCGCGACGACGGCTTAGGGATACGCTCCAGGGCCAGGCACCTTGTCACCCTTCGCGGGTTTTTCCGGTTTCTGGTACAGGAAAAATACATCAAAAGCGATCCCGCCCGGCTCATTGACCTACCAAAGTCAGGTCTCAAGCTTCCTGACGTGCTTTCCGTAACCGAGATCACAAGCATGCTTGAGACCCCGGATACCACCCGCCACAAGGGCATGCGGGATGCCGCCATGCTCGAGCTTTTATACGCAGCAGGCCTCAGGGTAAGCGAGCTGCTGTCACTTAAACTCCAGGACATAAACCTTGAGGCGGGCTTTGTCCGTGTTTTCGGCAAGGGATCAAGGGAAAGGCTTGTGCCC
This sequence comes from Desulfosalsimonas sp., assembly GCA_041685965.1. GTDB lineage: Bacteria > Desulfobacterota > Desulfobacteria > Desulfobacterales > Desulfosalsimonadaceae > Desulfosalsimonas. The sequence goes on along the minus strand of JAWLEU010000035.1, from coordinate 405 downwards.
ATAGGAGAGCATGCAAAAAAAAAGATTGACCAGTACATAAAGACAGCCAGGCCCGCTCTTTTAAAAAACAGGACCTCAGCCTGGCTTTTTTTCGGCCACGCAGGCCGGCCCATGACGCGGCAGGGCTTCTGGAAGCTCGTAAAGCAGTACGCCCTGGCCTCGGGATGCGGCAAGAAAATCACACCTCACACCTTCCGCCACTCGTTTGCAAGCCATCTGCTCGAAGGCGGCGCAGACCTCCGTGCAGTCCAGATGATGCTCGGCCATGCAGACATTTCCACCACCCAGATCTATACCCACGTAACCCGTGAACACATGAAGCACATGCACGAGAGGTATCATCCGAGGGGGTGATAGTTTATTTTCTGTTTATCCAATAATCAGGTTTTCTGCGAAGATCTGCAA
>JAWLEU010000034.1:0-16444 GCA_041685965.1 Desulfosalsimonas sp. | reverse complement strand
GGCTGCCACTGCGAGTATGAAAAGCGCTATGACCTGCCCTTCTATATGCTGTAAGTGCAGCCCGGCCCCTGCAAATGTTATTGCAGCCGCATTGAGCATAATCTCCAGGCCAAGCAGGATCATGATAAGATTCCTGCGTGTGAGCATGCAGATCATTCCGAGCAGAAACACTATGCCTCCAAGAAGCACTACATGCGTGTAGGGTACGATCATTTGCGCTCCCCTGTTTCGGATTTCCGCGCTTTTCTGCCCCTGCCCGCGTGCAGCGCCCCTACAAGGGCCACCAGCAGCAGAAGGGAGATCAGTTCAACTGACAGCCAGTGCCGGTCAAAAAGATAGTACCCGAAGTCAAACGGGGACGCTGCCGCCGCCGCCATGGGTTCGCCGGCCTCCGGTCCTGAAAAAATAATCAGCAGGACCGCCGCGGTAAAATAGATCCCGCAGACCGCGCCGGCTGCAAGGTAATGGCTGACCGGAAAGGGCTGCTGTTTGTCAGGATCGATACGGATCATCATGACAATGAACAAAAAAACCACCATTATGGCGCCAGCATAGATTATCACCTGCAAAATAGCCAGCAGCGGTGCGCCCAGGAGATAAAACAGGACCGCGGTTGCCACAAAGGAAACCACCAGGTAAAGCACCGCATGGACCATGTGCTTTCTTGTGATAGCAAGGCCCGTGGAGGCGATAATAAGCGCTGCTGTTATGTAGAAAAAAAATGAATAAACAGTCATGTCTGTCACGGCATATTGGTTCTGGTGTTTACAGGCGGATCCTCATTTGCGTGCCCGCCCTTGCCGCGCGCTTTTGTTGCCACGCCGGCATACTCGTAAAAATTGTAGTTCTCATCCTTTCCGCAGTGGTCAACCTGTAGGTCTTTTTTCTCATAAACCATCTTCATGATGTCAGGGTTTGAGTTTTCAAAAAACGGGGTCAGCTGTATCGCCGACGTGGGGCAGGCCTCCTCGCACAGCCCGCAATAGATGCACCTGCCGAAGTTGATCCTGAACCACGCCGCATACCTGCGACCTTCAGAGTCCTCAGCTGCCTGCATGGAGATACAGTCCACCGGGCACATTGCAGAACACAGATAGCATGCAACACATCGCTCCCTTCCGTCAGGGTCGCAGGTGAGTATGATCACGGCCCTGGAGCGCTTCGGCAGGGGGCGTTTGTATTCAGGATACTGTTCAGTGGCATGCCCCCTGAAAATGTGCATCACTGTTGTGTAAAACCCGGTGCAAAGAGCCGAGATGATCTGGATCAGTTCCTTCATACCCACACCACAATAAATCCGGTTATTACAATGTTTATAAGCGCCGCAGGGATCAGAAACTTCCATCCCAGGATCATTAACTGGTCATACCTGAACCTTGGAAGAGTGGCCCTTATCCAGATCATTGCAATTACAACGATCAACATCTTTACCAGCAGCCAGAGAGGGGCCGGCAAAAGCGGCCCCCGCCATCCGCCCAGGAAAAACACTGCCACAAGCGCCCCCAGGACCTGCATCTGCACGTACTCGCCGAGAAAAAACAATCCGAAGCGCATTCCGCTGTATTCCGTGTGATAACCGGAGCCGAGCTCTGCCTCAGCCTCCGGCAGGTCAAAAGGGATGCGCTTGCTTTCCGCCACGGCTGCAATGAAGAAAATGGCGAACGCCAGCGGCTGAACCAGTATAAACGGGAGGCCGGCCTGGGCGTTTATTATATCCACCAGGCTGAAAGATCCTGCCAGCATTACCACGGGTACAATGGACAGGCCCAGTGCCAGCTCGTAGCTGATCATCTGAGCCGCACCCCTGATGCTGCCGAACAGGGGGTACTTGGAATTAGACGCCCATCCCCCCAGGACCACCCCGTAGACGCTGAGCGAGGCCATGGCAAACACGTAGAGCAGCCCGACATTCATATCTGTTACCACCATGGGGATTTTTCTGTCTCCGATTGTCAGATCCGGGCCGAACGGCACAACCGCAAAGGTCAGAAGGGCTGTAGAGGCAACCATCACAGGGGCAAAAAGAAAAATCCAGCGTTCCGCACCACCGGGCACGACATCTTCTTTTGCAAGAAGCTTTATGCCGTCTGCAATCGGCTGCAGCAGACCGAAAATCCCCGCCCGGTTGGGCCCGATGCGGGCCTGGAAGCGGCCCAAAAGCTTGCGCTCCAAAAGCACCAGGTAGGCGGCAAGCACAAGTACGCCTGTTAAGATCCCTGCGATCTTGAGCGTCAAAATTGCGTATCCAACAAGCCAGAGTTTCATTATTCCGCCCTGCCCCTGCTTGTGTCATTTGTGCCGGATCCTGAAATAAAAACCTGCTGCCTGCTGACCGTAAACTGCCGCCCGGGATCGAACTGCCGCCACTGCAGACCGGGGTGCCTGTAGATGACCAAAACTCCCGGGGCCATCCGCTCAGACGTCCTCAGTGTAAGGTGCAGGGGCTGGTCTCTTAAGTCCAGCCTTACAGAATCGCCGTCCGAACCTCCCAGTTTCCCTGCATCGGATTCAGCCATCCAAAGCTCCAACGGCATGCGGCATTCTTCAAGGCACTGCGAAAATGCGGACATGGGCTCGTCTCCAAAAACTGCGGCAGCGGGAACAAGCAGGTAGCCTTCGTTTTCAGTGCCAGTTTCTGCCGTCTTCTTCTTTCCGCCGCCGGAAGCAGCCGGAAAAATCCGGGTGCCATCAATTCCCGTGGTCCTGAGTGGTTCAAGCACCGGAAAGGTTTCAGTCATCCAGTCATTCATTGATTTTCTGCCTGCATAAGGCCGCAGGCCTGCAAGCCGCAATGCGGTCTCCCAGGCAGGAGGAATGTCTCCTTCCGGGATGTCCGGTCTTATAAACCTCGGCGGATGCCCCCCGCCTCCCTCAATTCTCACCGGCGTTCCCCCTTTATGAGCCGGCTGCGACCATCCTGCCCTGCCCTCCTGGTTGATATATGTGCCGCCTGCTTCAAATACAGTGAGAGCCGGGATAACTATATCCGCGCGATTGACGGTTTCAGTGGGAAGGCTGTCCACCGCTGCCAGCAGGTCCAGGCGTTTAAGGGCGGCGTCAAGACGGGCCCTGTCAGGGTAAATATCCGCAAGATCGCTTTCCACCATTAAAAGTGCCTTGATTTCACCGGATTCCATTCGCTCAACAAGATCCGGGACAGATCCTCCGCCTTCATCCAGCAAGACTCCCGCCCGGGTATTGGCACGGGGGAGCGTGAAGAAAATGCCTGCATCCTTTTTTCTGCCGCGCAGTGAGTCCACAAGATCCGCAGCAGCTGACACGGTATTTTCACAAATAATTTCAGTTCCGCACACAACTACGGGTCTGCTGCTTTTTTCCAGCCGGTTTTTTATTGAATCAAGCGCTTCTGCATGCCTGTAATCATTGTTTCCGGAGGGTGTTTCCGGATTGAGTTCCTGTAATAATTTTCTTATTTCACCCGGCGCAGCCGCGACCTGCGTGAATTCAAAAGGCCAGGCAAGCGGACGCGGATCAATTGCTGACACAGCCGCCCCGTTTTGCCGCGCCCGGCGCATGGCCAGGGATAGTATCGGGGCCTCGTTTAAGGGGTCGGCTCCCGCGGCAAGAATAAAGTCTGCTGATTCAATGGATTGCATTGACACCGCATTTTCAGGGGCCAGGCGGAAGACAGCCGAATCCGCACCAGGGGCTGCTGTCCTGTCCTCGAAAACAAAGTCTCTGAAGGAGCGCGCTGTGCACATGTAAACGCATGAAGCCAGGGTCTCCAGGCTGCTTCTGCCCGAGCCCGCGGCAGCCACCGCCTGGCCCCCGTATTGCGCGGAGATCGATTCCAGGCGTTTGACAGCTTCCTCAACAGCTTTTTGCAAAGATACATTTTCCCCGTCCACCCTGGCTTTCCATGGCCTGGAGGCTGAATTGGCGTAGAAAAACCCGTACCTGCCGCGGTCACAGATAAATGCGCGGTTGACCTCCTGCCTGCTGCCTGCTTCCAGCCTTGCGATTTCCCTGTACCTGGCAGAAACTTTTATGCCGCAGCCCAGGCTGCAGTTGATACAAACACCTTCGGAGCGCTCGAAGTCCCATCTGCGGCCCGTGTACCTCGAGGGTCTGTCCGTATAAACACCTGTGGGGCAAAGATCGATAAGGTTGCCGGAAAACGGATTTTCAAGCACACCGTCAGTGTACCTGCCGAAATATATCCTCTGGGCTATACCAGTGACTCCGAGATCAGTATACCCGCAATACTCCTGGTAAAAACGCGAGCACCGGTAGCACTGGATGCAGCGATTTTCCTCGTGGCTGATAAGCGGCCCCAGGTACTGGTCCCTGTATGTGCGCTTTCTGCCAGGATACCTGCGGATTCCGTGGCCGCCTGCCACGGTGAGGTCCTGGAGCAGGCAGTGGCCCCCTTCATCGCACACAGGGCAGTCATGGGGATGGTTCATCATCATCCACTCTATCACGTGCTTTCTGAAATCCACGGCTTCCGGATCCTCAGTGGAGATCACCATGCCCTCTTCCGCCTCCACCATGCAGCTCATCTGCAGTCCGGTAAAAGGTCCGTCCTCGAACATAACCGCGCATACCCGGCAGGCGCCCACCGCCCCCAGCTCGGCAAAATAGCAGAACCGGGGGATATAGATCCCTGCCTGTTCCGCGGCATCTATTACCATGGTTCCTTCTGGAACAACTATTTCACGTTTGTCTATGATCAGTTTCGGCATAAAATCACCGGGACTGCATATTTGTGAAAGGGCAGCCCTTTTTTTCCAGGTGCCACAAAACCTCTTCTTCGAAATATTCAAGCATGCTTTGAACCGGGGCTGCAGCCCCCAGGGCAAAGGCGCAGTATGAGTGCTTCATGTGCTCGCACATCTGTCTTATAATCTCAATGTATTCGGCTTTTCCTTCCCCCGACTCTATCAAATCCAGCAGATCCAGGATATACGGCAGCCCTTCCCTGCAGGGCGTGCACCAGCCGCATGACTCCCTGGCAAAAAACCTCATGAGATTTGCAGTGGCCCGGACCAGGCACGTCTTGTGGTCAAACACCATGATCGCCCCTGTCCCCAGCCTGTAGCCCTCGCCTGCCAGCGCGCTGTAATCAAGGGGCACATGATACATGGATTCAGGCATGAACTGTGTCGAGGCCCCGCCGGGCATGCATGTCTTAAACCTTGAGCCTTCAGCCATGCCTCCTGCATATTCCTCTATAACTTCAGAAAGCTTCACGCCCATGGGCAGCTCATAGCAACCGGGCCTTTTCACCCTGCCGCTGACAGAAAACACCTTGGTTCCGGGGGTGTTTTCCGTCAGCGAAAGGGACCTGAACCACTCGGCCCCGTTTCTGACCACGTGCGGAACACAGCACAGGGTCTCCACATTCTGCACCTCTGTGGGCAGTCCCCACAGGCCCTTTTCAGTGGCGTAAGGCGGAGGCCTTTTCGGGTTGGCACGCCTGCCCTGCAGCGCGTTTACCAGGGCAGTGCCTTCCCCGCATATGTATCTGCCCGCACTCCGGTGAACTGTCACCTCGCAGTCACAGCCGGAACCCAGGATATTTTTGCCCACCAAACCGGCCTTTCTGGCCACCTCGATTTCCCTTTCCAGTATCCGGGCCGCGTTTTCGTATTCACGGCGGATGAAAATAACCGCAATTTCCGCGCAAATTGCCCTTGCAGCCAGAACAATTCCTTCTATCAACTGGTGGGGGTCGGCATGGATGAGCACCCTGTCCTTGAAGGTCCCGGGCTCCATCTCGTCTGCGTTGCACACCAGGTATCTGGGGTATGGTGCGTCTTCGGGAACCGTGGACATCTTTTTGCCCATGGGAAAAGCAGCCCCGCCGCGGCCGAGCAGCTCGGCTTCCAAAAGGATCAGCCTGATATCGCCGGGAGACTGAAAATTTGATCCCAGGGAGTTTTCAAGCGCCTGGTAGCCGCCGCTGCTCCTGTATTCCCCGATTGTGGCGATCCTGCCGGGCTTCCGGTTTTTTAAAAGCATCTGCGGATACATCTATTCACCCTGCCTCAGGTTTTCTATTATCTCATCAAACCCGGCTGCAGTCAGGCGGCCGTGCACGGTCCTGTTTATCATCACCGCAGGGGCGCGGTCGCAGTAGCCCAGGCAGCAGACAGGAAGCAGGGTAAACATGCCGTCTGCCGTTGTCTGCCCCATTTGAATGCCCAGACTGTTTTCCATGTGCCGAACCAGGTCCCCGTATCCCTCTTCCATCCAGCAGATCAGGCTGTCGCATACATGAATCACATATTTGCCAACCGGCTCCCTGTATATGTAGTTGTAAAACGTTGCAAGTTCTTCTATCTCCAGCGGATTCATGCCGAGAATCTCCGCTGCCTGCTCCAGTGCCTCATCTGAGAACCAGCCGTAATACTCCTGGACCTCGAGCATGACATCAACGACAATCGCCCGCGGCCCGCCTTCCTGTGCAAGCCGTTTTTCAATTTCCGACCTGTAGGTTTCAGGAAGCATTTTTACCCTCACCTGTCTATATCCGCCGGGGTATAGTCATGTGCTCCCAGGATCGCTATGAAATCCGGAATAGTGGCTCCAAGGCAGATCCTTGGAAACACCTGGACGTTTGTAAAACTGGCTCCCCTGATGCGCAGCCTGTAGGCAAACCCCAGGCCGTCGCTTACAACGTAGATGCCCTGCTCTCCCCTGGGATTTTCGGTTGCCGCATAAGCCTCGCCCCGGGGGATTTTCGGGCCCCTGGTTACGTTTATGAAATGATGAATAAGGCTTTCTATGTCCTTTAGCATATCGCCGCGCCTCGGGACCACATAGCGGTAGTCCTCTGAGATGTATCTTCCCCGGGGTATATGGTCGAGGACCTGGCGGATGATCCTTATGCTCTGCCTGCATTCCTCCACTCTCAGGCGGAACCTGGTCCAGCAGTCGCTCACGGTATCCACGGGAACATCGAAATCAAGCCGGTCATAGACCGAGTAAGGCATATTTTTTCGAAGGTCCCAGTTCACTCCAGTGGATCTGAGGTTGGGACCGGTTACCCCGCAGTCTATGGCGTCTTTTTTATCCAGGATTCCCACGTCAACTGTACGCGCCTTAAAAACGGGATTTTTCATGGTTATGTTTTCGTATTCACGGAGTCTTTTTGGAAATACTTTCAAAAACTCCTCCACCGGTTCCCTCCAGTTTTCCGGGAGATCGGCGGCGACACCGCCGGGGCGGAAAAAAGCCGGATGAAGCCTGCCGCCGGAGATCAGCTCCACGATGTCCATTATCATTTCCCGGTCCCTGAACGCATAGAAGTTGGGAGTCAGGGCCCCTATATCGTTTGCCATGATGCCCATGTAGGCCATGTGGTTTGCTATCCTGGACAGTTCTGCAAAAAGAACCCTTATGTATTCGGCTCTTTCGGGCACGCTTATGCCTGCAAGCTTTTCCACCGCCATTACGTAGGGAAACTCGTTTGCAGCACCCACGAGGTAATCAACCCTGTCTGTGTAGGGAATGTACTGGATCCAGTGCTGACGCTCTCCCAACTTTTCAGCAGCCCTGTGGTGGTAGCCTATATCCATGTCAAGACCGGTGATTGTCTCGCCTTCCATCCTTGCGATATAACGGATTATTCCATGGGTGCCGGTGTGATGCGGTCCGATGTTTAACACGAAGGATTCGCCGTCTTCATCAACCCTGAAAACCTGCTCTCCTGCCACGGGCTGAAGGTTTTGGGCATCCGAAACCGTGTACGCCGGGAGATCGGTGGCTCGTCCCGGGTGCGACTTGCGAAGTGGATGGCCCTGCCAGTCCGCCGGCATAATCAGCCGCCGCAAATCAGGATGCCCGGAAAAACCGAGGCCGAACATGTCATAGATTTCCCTCTCGTACCAGCCCGCGTTCTGCCAGAGGTCATGGATGCTTTCCGTCTCCGGGCAGCTTCCGTAAAGAGGGACCTTGATCCTTATCCTTACAGGGGGCTCGAATGCCAGAAGATTATACACCAGGGTGAAATCGGGATAGTCCGCAGGGTTTTGCCTTGCTGATTCGTCAACCGCGGTGTAATCCTCCAGGCGGGCAAACCCGGGCTCTGCTTCATACTTGAGAAATCGCAGGACCTCTTTTGCCCGGTTCTTATCAACATGAACCGTGAGCATGTCAGAGGTGTGTTCAGCAGGCGCGGCAGATGCGCCGAACCTTGCTTCGAGCTGCTCTTTCAGGTTATTTTCTGCAGAGCTGAGGATGACTTCTGCTGCAGGGGGCGTCCACATTAAGTTTGCCCGGCTTTCGGAAAAATCTGGAGTGGTAACCGAACTGCCCCGTATGGGAATACCATTCATCCCAGGCCCCCTGGTATCGCGGGTCTTGGTTTCGCCATCCACAAGTATCGGTGCGGTTGTTCCCTGGCTGCCGCCGCCGAGGTGGAATACGCTCCTCGCAGGTCTTTCCCCGGAGCTGATTTTTTCCTGCAGCATGTTCAGGCCCTGCAGCACCGCTTCAGGGCGGGGCGGGCACCCGGGGATATAGACATCCACCGGCAGGATTTGATTTACGCCCTGGACCACTGAATATACATCGTACATGCCGCCGGTGTTGGAGCACGAACCCATGGAAATCACCCATTTGGGCTCGGCCATCTGCTCATAGAGCCGCAGTACCACAGGCGCAACCTTTTTGAAAACCGTCCCCGAGATTATAAGCAGATCCGACTGCCTGGGCGACAGACGCAGCACTTCGGCTCCGAAGCGCGCGATATCGTACCTGGGAGTCCATGAGGTGATCTCCTCTACAAAGCAGCAAGACAGCCCGAAATACATCGGCCAGAGGCTGCAGGCGTGCGCCCAGTTGATAACCGAGTCCAGCCCCCGTGTCAGGGAGTTTCTTTGTTCCTGCCTGTTTTCCGGTTTAATGCCAGGCCTTCCTTTCGCCATATGTAAATCAAACCCAGAAGCAAAACGAATATGAAAAAGGTCATCTGGACCATTGCCCTGCCCCCGAGGGCTTCTGCGGCCACGGCCCAGGAAAAGATAAATGCTCCTTCCACGTCAAAAATCAAAAAAAATACCGCAACAAGGAAAAAGGGCACCGGATAGCGCAGCCGCGCCGTGCCGGTAGGGATGATTCCACTTTCATAGGGTCTGAGCTTGTTTTCATTATAACGCTTTTCTCCGAGCCAGGCTGTCAGAAACATCATTGCAGCCATCATCACGAAAACAGCAAAAATAAACGCCACGAAACTTACAACTCCGGGCGTCCAGGACGACAGGGCATATGTATGATCAACCGGCTCCATGCGCGCTCCTTTTGCTATGCAGCGTAACAGGGCTGCTCATCTCAACCCCGGTGTTTCTTCACTTTCGTATTAAGATAAACATTGCGTCTGCGGCATGCCAATTACTTAAAACGTCTTGCCGATGCCCAGGCCGAAATGAAATCTGGGGGAGGATTTTTCCCGGGGATCCCAGACCCACAGATCCCCGTCGATTACAGGGTGCTCATACGGAAAATCCCCGATGGTGCGGCTTTCGGATCCGGTGATTCTGCCTGCAACAGAAACGAGCTTTCCCGGCGAGTATATTTCAGGATCAATGAAAGAATCGGAACGAACCAGAAACCGCCCGCCTGATTCCTTTTCCTGACTGGGACGGTTTGCCTGGTCTGTGGGGTACTGAAGCACTGTAATTTCTGACCCGTCTTTAAAGTTGTCAGTGCTGATTATCTTCCCGCCAAGGATAACAAATTCTCCTTCATATTTTTCCGGATCAGCCTGGACCTCCTTGAAATCGCCTTCCCAGGTAACTTTGCCGGTGACTTCACGCGGAATTTTGGGGCTGCATGCAGCAGCCGCCAGCATAAAAATGCAGAGCACCGGAATAAAACAGTTTTTCGCCGGCATGATTTGACACCTCCCATAATAATACCTTTGTTGGCAATATATAAAACATATGATCACTGCCGGCTCGTTGCAAAAATATTCGGCAAGTGAAAAAGCGCCTTATTTCTTTGTCAAGTTCCGTGTCAGGATTAAATTTTGTTATAAAGAGACTTTTTGCAGCGCATAAAATTCAAACAAGGATCGCCACATTGAAACAAAACCACTCAAACACCCGCAAAATAACCGCCATTTTATTGTGCACAATCATTGCAGGGCTTTTTGCAGGCTGCTCCGTGGTATCCAGGGACATACGCAGGGATGCGGCGGAAGAGGTCGGATTTCGTTCCCTGATGCGTGATGCGGAAAAACACGCCGGGCAAACCTTTATCCTGGGTGGATATATCCTGGAAACCCGCAATCTCGCTGATGAGACCAGGCTTCTTGTACTGCAGGCTCCGCTGGGACTCCGGGATGAGCCGAAAGACCGCGACCGTTCAGAAGGAAGGTTCATGGTAATCTGCGACAGGTTTCTTGACCCCGCGGTTTATGAAAAAGACCGTAAGATAACAGTGGCAGGCGAATTGATGGGCACGGAAAAAACCGAAATCAACGGGCACGAATTTCTCCTGCCTGCCATAAGCTGCAGGCAGATCCATCTATGGCAGGAGCAGCGGGAGACACAGCGATATTACCATGATCCTTTTTACCCGTGGCCGGGGCCGTATTACCCTTACAGGCCTTATCCCTATTTTTACCGATAGCCGGTTTAGCACACAAACTTTTTAATAAAAAAAATTTTACCTGCTGATTCACTGCAGGCAAGGCTTGGACAATGACAGAAAACGGGTGGCATAAACGCAAGGTAGTTATAGTGGGTGCAGGCGCTGTGGGCTCCACCTTTGCCTATTCACTGGCCCAGAGCGGACTGGCCGATGAAATCGCCCTGATAGACAAGTCCCGTAACTTCGCCGAAGGCCAGGTTTTGGACCTGGCACACGGAAGGCCGTATTTTCCCTCCGTTGACATTTATTCCGGCGACACGGGCGATTATGCTGATGCCTCGGTTATCGTCATGACTGCGGGTGCTAAACAGCAGCCTGGAGAATCGCGTCTGAACCTGCTCAAACGCAACGTGGCCATTGTAGAAGAGTCAGTGGATCAAATGGTTGCCGAGTCTTCTTCCGCCGTGCTGGTAATGGTAAGCAATCCAGTGGATCTTTTGACAAAGGTGGCATGGATTCGCTCCGGATGGCCGCGCAGAAGGGTGATCGGATCAGGAACCGTTCTTGACAGCTCCAGGCTCCGCTACGGACTCGGACAGTATTGCGGGGTCGACGTCCACAACGTGCATGCTTATATGCTCGGCGAACACGGTGACAGCGAATTTGCCGCCTGGTCCATGACGCATATAGGAGGGGTGCAGATCGAGGAATACTGCAGAATCTGCGGAAAATGTGAAGACTGGACTCAGCAGAGAACCATGATTGAAGAAACCGTCAAAAATTCAGCCTACCACATCATAGATTATAAGGGAGCAACCTGGTTTGCCGTCGGTCTGGCCCTGGTGAGGATCGTGGATGCGATCCTGCGCAACCGCAAAAGCGTTTTGACCGTGTCAGTCTGCCTTAAAGGAGAATACGGATTAAGCGATCTTGCGCTGAGCCTGCCTGCCGTGATTTCCAGCAATGGCGTGGAATCAGTGATTGAAGCCCGGCTCAACGATTCCGAGCACAATCTGCTTGCCCATTGCGCATCCGTGATAAAATCAGCAGAAGATGAACTGAAGCACAACCGATAAAGAAAAACAGAAATCGGAATTTTCGGCGTCGCTTCAGATCCCAATAGTGAACCTGCTGTCGGGATTGTAATGTCACTGTATTTATGACTGCGTGTCCTTAGGAGGACATGTATAACAGATAACAGATAACCGTTATCCACCCCCGGGCCTTACCACACTTCCGGATACCCTATGTCCACGAATGCATTTTCTATCCTGAATTTGTGGTCTCTTTCCATTGCAGCCAGGCGCCTGAAAACCTTTTCCTGGTCAGGGTCTATACAGCCGTCAGCCAGTGCATTGTATTGGTTCATGGCCTCTTCTTCTTTCTTCATGGCAAGGGAAAACGCGTCTGCAGGCTTCATGCCCGCAGACACCTCAGGGCTTTCAACCGTTTCCGAGACCCTATAATCCCTGGTTTCGTCAAAGGGGATGTTTTCAGGAACAGAATCCATAAAACCCTCCAGTATCTCCTGGTGCTTTTTTTCCTCCTCAACGAACCCGGCAAACAATTCTTTTAAAAAATCGTCCTTCATCCTGCCTGCCACGTCACGGTAAAAACGCTGGGCCTCTATTTCCCTTTCAATGGCTCCTGCAAGTATTTCCTTGTATTTGGATCGATCCATTCTCTCTCTCCTTTTCCCGAAATTTGTTTCCCGTAGCTTTATCTTTCTTTACAGAGATATAGGACCCGTTCAATCAGGTGTCAAATTCTTGCACTCTCACTGCTGCACAGGCAGCGCTGCGGGCCAGGAGCGTATCTTATTGACACTTGATCCGCCGGATTCCTTTTACAACTGAAGAACCGCTTAAAGTCTTCACGACAGAGCGCAAATTTCAGGCGCAGATTACTGGCAGGTTATGTCGTGAGTTAAATTATATTGCGAGAAAATTTAACGCCGTTGATATAGAAACACCGCTATAATTCCCAAAATTAGGCGTCAATGAAATTGCTATGAAATCCAATTGACACTTTTTATAAATTCATATTTAATGATCCATGATAAAGCCAAACTATCCGCAAGGATGGAGCGGAAAGTCGCGGGTCTTGTAAAGATAGCCGGGCTGCCATGATGCTACATGGGAGTGCGGCTATTTTTTTACACCATAATCAGCCGCAGCAAAGCCGACGGAGAAGTCTCATGAGTGACAAGCAGCGAATGCCCTGGTAATGAGAAATATAGTAGAAATTGCTTTAAGTTGGATGCAAACCCATTCCAGTATCCTGTGGCTGGCAGGGGTTTCGTCCATCCTCGTTTTTTTTGCGACACTCATCGGACTGCCCCTGCTCATCATCAAACTGCCTGAAAACTATCTCCTGGACCCAAGTGCCTATTCCTTCCGGAAATACGTCATCGGCACTCCCCTGGATATCCCCTTCCTGATCACGAAAAATCTCCTGGGAGGGCTGCTGGTCGTCTGCGGGGTGGCCATGCTGGTCCTGCCGGGACAGGGTCTGCTTACGATCTTCAGCGGCCTGCTGCTTCTCAAATTTCCGGGCAAACAAAAGCTCATCCACGCCATTTTAAGACGGAAAAAGGTTGTTAAAACTGCCAACTGGATTCGCGGCAAGGCACACAAACCGCCGCTCAGGTGGCCGGGATAGGAAAAATGGTGCAACCGGTCTCAACCGAGTCCTCTTGCGCTGCTTCTCAGTCGGCGGCGAGACCGATTTCCAGGACGACTGAGCCATTGGCCTCGACTTCAATTGGTGCCACCGACAGTACGCGATCGGGCTCGATCGCCGGAGCGTCGTCCTCGCCCAGGATGAAATTGCGCACAGCGTCGGTGCGGGCCTGCGCCAGCGCTTTGAGGTCTTCTTCTGTAACGGTCTGGGCGGCAGTTACTTCAGTTGCCAGGTGTTCGCGGTACGCGGCAGCATCGAATTCCGGCGCCTCATCTTCTTCTGCCTTGGTGAAGCGCTCGCGGACATCTGCGAGCGCCCGCTGCGGATACCGATCGGCAAACATCGCCTCCAGCGCCTCGCTGGTTTCGGGTGCTTTCAGGCTCGGGTTGGCGACGTCTATGCCCGCCTGGTCCAGCCGTTCGACCATGGCAGCCCGGGCCCTTTGCCGCTGTAGGGCCGGACGGTCAGCGTCCGGTGCATACGGTGCGGGGAGTTTGAGCGCGAGTTCGGGCCGTTTGTCCAGAGCGGCGCGCAGTTGGTCAAGGCGTTGCCTTTGCGGTGGCGCGACCTCGCTTGAACCCGGGGTGAAGGCCACCTTCGCGAGTTCGCCTGGGTCGCCGTCGACGAGGCTGGCCAACAATTTGAATGGCGAACTGACAATTCCTTGCAGTATATCCGTGAGCGCCTGTCTAATAGCCGGCCCGAAGGAAAACTTGGGATCGTTGACGTTACCCTGAACCGGTATATCGACGCTGATAACACCGTCGCTATCCTTGAGCAGCGCGATGGCCAGGTCAAGCGGCAGGTTCGTGGCGCTCGGGTGTTCGAAGCGTTCACCCAGCTTCAGGTCGCGCAAAACGATGCTATTGCGGGCGTCGAGACGGCCGTCGTCCAGAACGTAGCCGAGATCGAGGTCCATACGGCCGGCGGCGATCCGGCGGCCGGTGAACTGGACCGCATAGGGCGTCAAATCCGGGATATTCACGTTCTCAAAGACAAGATCAAACTGCGCGCGGCTGATCGGGTTCCACGGATTCAGCTCCCCGCTGATCCTTGTCTGGCCGTAGTCCTCAACCTGTCCTTCCAGATCAACCCTCGTCGGCTCCTCCTGTCCTGGCGAGAGCCGCGAGATACCACCCCTGAGCTTTTGCACGCGGGCGGCAAACGGCAGCGGCAGAGAAAGGTCACTAAAGTCCAATACACCACCGTCGAGGCGGACGCCGCCGATCAGTATATCGAAAGGTTCGGCTTCATCCTCAGGCGCCGCTTCCGGGGCGGCGGGCTGCTCGACCAGTAATTCGTCCAGATTCGTGCTGCGGTCCTCGGCGATGAACACCCGTGCGGATGGCTGATCGAGCCGGAGGACCGACAGCTCGAGCAAACGCTCTCCGAGGCGGAAATTGATCTCATCGATGGCCAGCGCCTGCCAGCCCAAGACTTCCTCGCCACTGTCGCTTTCGCCAATTTCCAGTGCATCGATCCGGGCGCTGCCGGTGTAGGTGAGCGGGTCGCCAGGGCCGCTGCGCAGCTTGCCTTCGGCGCTTAGGCTGCCACTGTCGACACGAACGCGCGCGAAGCGCTGGGCAAACGGTTCCGCCAGCGCGAGCGCAAGACCATCGACATCGAGCGTGCCGTCGACCTCGAGCCCGGGCAGTAGCTGGACTTCACCGTCGAAGGCGAATTCCCCGCCCAGGTCGAATCGACCGCTGAACTGAAACGGCGAGACGGCGTCGTCGGCGAGGATGAAATCGTCAAGCGAAAAGTCGATATCCTCGAGCGCGATCGGCAGCGTTGGGCCGGTCTGTTCGGGCCGGATGATGGCCCCCTCAGGTCCGTCGCGCGGCAGCGGGCGGCGTTGGAACTCGGACAGCAGACGGGTGAAACGCGTCTTCCCCGAGTCAAACTGCTCCTCGTGCACGCGGGCGCCTTCCAGACGCGCCGTGGGTATGACTGTCGTCCACTCGAGCAGGCTGGACCAGGCCAGGTCGACAAAAAGGCGCTCGAAGCCAATGAGTTCCTGGCCATCGACGTCGTCCAGAGCGAGATCCTTGACCTCGAGGGTGAGCGTGAACGGATTGGTGTGGACGGACCCGATGCGAAGATCGCGGCCGAGATCATCCGCTACCGTATTGACCGCAAAGCTGGTTGCTACCCAGGGCAACACGAGGAAGCCGACAAGCGTGTACAGTATGGCGACGAAGGCAAGCCAGAAACGGATTCGGCGCAGGTTGAGCCAGTACTCTCGCAGCCAGGACCACGCTGAGCGGGCGGAAAGTTGTGCCATTTTACCTCCTTTTTTTCTGGAGAGCTCTTGCTGCAGGGATTCCAGTTAACCGGCACCCGCCGCACAGACCCGATGCTTCCTACGGATGAAAGGCTAACCCTTACAGTAAATCATTACTGATTCACTCCTGACAGGGACTTTCACCCTGCAAGATACGCCGAGGTTTGCTCGGCGCGGTAACGGCCTTTTCAGGTTCTTCATTAAAGATGTTATAGAAGGAACGGTTGTAGGACTATCCTTTGAATCCACAGACTGAGAACCTGTCAAAAACAATAGGCAATTATTCCTATATTATAACGGCAGGATAGACATTTTGCAAAAACAGGCAGCTACACACTCCAGCAGATCTGAACCAGGCTTGCATAAAATCAGCGATTGCAAAACAGCGGCTATCTATCCCCGGCAGTATTTCTGATTTGGCGTTTTCGAGAGATGGTATATTCAGATTACTGAACAATGCTGGAAATTGGCACTGCGATTGTGTCCCGGCAAAATGCGGCTTGTTAGATCCACCGGATTTGGCGACCTGCAATTTCACAGTAATGGGGATACGGCCAGAAAAAATTTCAGGCTTAAAATATCATCTTTTTACAACAGCCAGGCAGAAAGGAGTGCAAACAAAGAGGGGATGCCCAGAGCCTTGACAAGTTCGACAACAGAAAAGAAATTTATATACGAATGAGGACTTTCGTCGATTTTCCGGAAAATTTCATAATACTTATTCATCGGTTCAAGGTAAGGCTTCAGGTTCTTTGCCATTTGTTTCCGAAAATCAAAAAGTTCACTGCATCCATCCAAGGCCTGTTTTTCCTGGCATTCCCTCATCCTTTCAAGCTGTTTTTCCTCAAACAGCATCCACTCATTGAAAACTTGCGATATTTTGGTCTTTATGATCTGCATCCGGTCGGTCTTCTGCTG
>JAWLEU010000033.1:0-16606 GCA_041685965.1 Desulfosalsimonas sp. | reverse complement strand
ACGGGCATAAACCCCCAGATAACCCCTATGCAGGTGGTGTAAACCATCCTGAAGGAAAACAGGCTAACCAGCATCCTGTCGCGCAGAAGCAATCCCCAGCGCACGGGCGCGCGGCCGATATCGTAAATCCTTTCAGCAGACACGGGCGGCAGCATTACAAGGCAGAGAAAAAAAGCAATAAACGCCAGGGCGCCCATGGATCCAAACGCGCTGCCAAGGCCGAACTGATCGCGGATCAGCCCGCCTATCAGGGGGCCGATGCTCAAACCGCAGAACACCGACATGTTAAAACCCCCCATGGTAATGCCTTCTTTTCCCTCGGGGGTAATATCGCCGACGTAGGCCTGGGCCACCGGCATTATCATGGCCGAGGCCACTCCCTGCACCAGCCTGACCGCAACCAGGGCGTAAATGTGATGGGCAAAGATGAACGCAAGTGAGATAAGAAAGTAGCAAAACAGCCCGATGACCAGAAACTGCTTGCGGCCCCTTGCATCAGAGAGTTTGCCGAACCAGGGAAGAAAAAAGGTGCGCGTAAGCGAAAACCCGCCGAAAATAAGGGCGATTTCTATCCCACCGGCCCCCAGGTCCCGCGCGTACACGGGCAAAAGGGGCACCACTATTCCCACTCCGGTCACAGTGACAAAAAGGGAGAAAAACAGGACCGCAAAGATACCCGCAGGAAACTTTTCACCAGAATTTAGCATCAAAAACCGTTTTGGCCGGGTTTTTTCAGCCAGACCCTTGTTGCGCCCCAACCACCTGCATCATGGGGGGCCTGGGAAAAACTTTCCACCATCTTGTTTCGCGACAGGGCGGCCTGGACCTTTTTTTTCAGCTTGCCCGTTCCCTTGCCGTGGATTACGCGAACGGTAAAAATTCCCTCGTCCAGGCAGGCGGAAAAGTAGTCCTCGAGCAGGTCCTCCACTTCGGACGGCCTGAAGGTGTGAAGATCAAGCTCGCCGGTTATGGGGATTCTCACAGGTTCGTCATCATTCATTTACGCCCCTCCGTATGCAAGCAGCAGTGCCAGGATTCCTGCAAGGATAAAATGGCTTTCCATTATAAAACCCCGCATTATGCCAAGAAAACGACTGGTGCGGCCGTGTATGTATAAAAACGCAAACATTGCGGCAGGAACAATGCTGAGCGCAGCTGCAGCCGGAACAACAACGCCTGCTGCAGCGCTGAGCGGCAGAAAAACAAAGGCTGCCCCAAGCACGGCTTTAAGCAGGTTAGTGGTCCTTTTCTCGCCAAGAAGTATGGGTATGGTTTCCCTGCCCACAATGCGGCTTCCCTGCATATCGATTATATCGAAAAACGCGGTGCGCACGAAAACCATGGCGCATACCCATGCAAACGCGACTATCCCTGCCGCGGCCGGGCCGCCCGGGGCATCCAGTGCAGGCAGCAGGGCGGCTGCAATGCCCCAGGCCATTGTTACAAGCAGGGTCTTGGATCCGGGAAGCCGCTTTAACACCCCTATTTTTCCCAGTCCCGGGCCCTCTATCTCAAGATTATAAATTATACCCAGCAGGCTCATCACCAGCAAAAGGGCGAAAATCAGCGGGCCTAACATCCAGGCAACCGCCAGCCCGCAGATGCCGGATACCGAGGCCAGCGCCCCCAGGGCGTGCCTGTGGTCGTGGTAAAACCTTGCCCGTTCCGGGTCGTTGTAGCGGTCCACCGCACGGTCGAACATGTGGTGCAGCGTATGCATGGAAAGGGTATACAGGCCTGCCACGGCAAGATAATGCATCTTTACAGGCACCCCCTGCAGCCAGGCCCCTGCCCCGGCAAGGCAGGCCGCGCCCATTGCCAGGTAAAGGTTTGAAAGTATAAGCCCGCGCAGCAGCATGCTGCCCCATCTTGCCGCCCTGCCCTCTTTTCCGGCCAGGCGCTTTTCTATGTTCTGCATCACCTGCCTGATGATCCAGTTGGGGGTGGATGCGCCCGCAGTGATGCCTATGGTGCTGCATTCTGATAACTGCCTTATTTCCAGGTCTTCGGCCTTTTCAATGTGTATGGCCTTTTTGCCGGACTGGCCGGCGATTTCCGCAAGCCGCCGGGTGTTGCCGCTGTTGTATCCCCCGACCACCACCACGGCGTCAACCTCTTCTGCCAGGGCCTGGGTTTCCGCCTGCCGCTTTTCAGTTGAGTCGCAGATGGTGTTAAAAACCCTGTAGCGGGGGTGGTTTTTTTCCGCCCAGCTTCGTACCTGCTCGAAAAACGCAGTGTTCTGGGTGGTCTGGGCAACTATTATTGCTTCTTCAAACGCGGGCAGGCTTTCGATCTCCTCCATGGATTCCACCACCCGGCCCCTGTCTTCTGCATAACCGAGCAGCCCCCTGACCTCGGGGTGCTCTTTGTCTCCCACGATTATAACCCCGTAGCCCAGCCGGGCATGCCTTGCTATAATTGACTGGACCCTTATCACCCTTGGACAGGTTGCGTTTATAACCCGGAATCCGGCCTGCTTTAAGGCCTCCTGGTCGCCGGGAGGCACACCGTGGGCCCGGATGATTACCGTGCCGGTGCCTGAATCGGGTATGCGGTTTAAAACCGAAATGTTCTTGTTTTCGAGTATGGACAGGACCTGGGGGTTGTGGATTAGCGGGCCGTAGGTATAGATCGGCCCCTTGCCGCGGTTTGCCGAGTCCAGGGCCTGTTCCACTGCCCGGCGCACTCCCATGCAGAAGCCGGCAGTCCTGGCGGTGACAATCTTCATGTGTTTTGCTGCAGGTTCCGGCGGATGCCGGGGTCAGGATTCATTTTTCTTGAAAAACACCTTGTGGTCCACCAGTGACAGGGAATGAATCGCCGCCCTGACGAACTTCTGCTCTCCGAAGATATTTACCAGCATGAATCCGCCGTCTTCGGGTTCAATGGAATCAACCGCCTCCATGAGCAGTTCCTGCTGGTCTCCTTTTATCAAATATGCATTGGCTTCACACATCGCTTAATCCATCCTGGTTTGTATTTTCTGGTCCGAACATCGGCGCCAGGTGTTGTTCTATCAAAACATCGAGCAGATGCGGCAAGGGCTGGCTGGAGGCGCCCACTATCACCAGATTTTCCTGGGAAAGCGGCACCAGCAGCTTCGGGGCGTCGCATGAGGCCACTGCTTCCGCGATCCTCGTGCTGACCTCGCCCATCATGGAATTTGCCATGACGATTCCCACGGGTCCGATTATTACATCCATGCGGGGCACTGTCTGCACTATTGCGTTTTCCCCGGATGCGCCGCGGTTTGCCCGGGCCTTTAACATCTGGGCGGTGGCTATGGCGTTAGTGCCAAGGGCCACGATATCCACGTCTTCTTCAAAAAGGGCGCGCAGCCGCTTTATGATCGTGGCGCCTATTCCGCCCCCCTGGCCGTCTATGACGCAAATGTTTTTCATGCTAGAGCTTGCTCACCTTCCGCTGTCGTCTGCGCCTGGACTTGGGCGGCTTTTTTGCGGGCCCCTTTTTGCGCGTGTCAATCACAGGCCCGCTTTGTTCTTCCTCCGGGTCCTCGCCCTTTATTTCCATGAGGGCCGCCATCTGCATTCTTTCCTCAAAAGCCTCCGGTTCCACAGTTACCGCTCCCCGGGCTGACACCGCATCGGCAAGGGCCCGGTCCGCTGTTACCACAAGCGCCTTCTGACCTTCATTTCCGGCCATTTTCCTGATAACCGAGTCGGCAGACTGCCCGCTGCGCGAAAACTTGATTCTTATGCCCTTTTCGGAAACGTTTTTGGAAAAATCATCATAGTTTTCCGCTGCGTCAAAAACAACCGTAATCTTGTGGCCCTTTATGCGCTTGTAGGCCGCAAGCCTGTCTATCAATGCCTGCCTGCCGAGTTCCAGGCCCTGGGCTTCCTGGCGGCTTAACTGCCCGGAGCGGCGTATGAGGTTGTATCCGTCTATGATCAGATGAAGTCCCATTTGTCATGACTGCAGCATGGACAGCAGCCTGTCCAGGTCGCTGTCATCGTAGAATTCTATTTCCACGCGCCCCTTTTTCCCGCGCTTTTTAATTTTGACCCTGGTTCCGAACCTGCGGCCCAGGTCTTCTTCAAGCGAGGCCATGTGAATGTCTGTTGAGTCAGGCTGCTTTTCGGCCGGGGCCTGGTTTTCCTTATTGAGGCGGGATACGAGTTTTTCCGCCTCGCGCACCGAAAGCTGCCGGGCAAGTATCTCCCTGCAGGCCTCGCGCTGCACCGCAGGTGTGCGGGCTGCAAGAAGCGCCCGCGCATGGCCCATGCTGAGCTTTCCCTGGCGCAAATGATCCTTTACCCGGTCGGAAAGATGGTTGAGCCGCAGGAAATTCGCCACGGAAGACCGGCTTTTGCCCACACGCGATGCCACCTGGTCCTGGGTGAGCCCGAACTCGTCGAGCAGGCGCTGATAGGCCTCTGCTTCCTCCATTGCATTTAAATCCGCGCGCTGGATATTTTCTATTATCGAAAAAGCCAGCAGCTCGTCATCCCTTATTGTCCTTACCACCACGGGTATGGTGTAGAGCCCGGCCATTTTTGCAGCCCGAAGGCGCCTTTCCCCCGCTATAAGCTCGTAGCCGTGCTCAGCCTCACGCACCAGCAGGGGCTGGAGCACCCCGTGGGTTTTCACCGACTCTGAAAGCTCCTCGAGATCCTCCTGGTCAAACTGCCTTCTCGGCTGGAAAGGGTTGGGCCTGAGCAGGCTGATATCGCAGGGGAAATAATCGGTCTCCCGGCCGCCGGCCCCGGTTTCGATATCCGGAAAAAGCGCATCAAGGCCTTTTCCGAGGCCGGTCTTGCGTTTTTTCTCACTTGCGCCGTTCTCATCGGGTTTCATGAGCGCATCCTCTGTATATCGGGCTGTATCCCTGCAGCCGGAAAAGCCCGGAGCATGGGGGCAGATTTTAAATCCATAAATTTTTCGGTTTTCAGCCCGCGGTCTTTTCAAACGGTTCGGCTTCCGGGGGTTCATGTTTTTGCATAATCTCGCGGGCAAGCGAAGTGTAGCTTTGCGCCCCGTTGGAATTAGGGGCATACGTGATAATGGGCCTGCCGTAGCTGGGAGCCTCGGCCAGACGAACCGCACGGGGTATGCGGGTATTGAAAACCTGGTCCCTGAAATATTTTTCAGCGTCTTCGGCCACCTGCCCGGAAAGATTGGTCCGCCTGTCAAAAAGGGTCAGCAGTATGCCTTCTATCCTGAGCGAAGGATTCATGCGCTGCTTGATCCGCTTGACAGTCTGCAGAAGCTGGCCCAGTCCCTCCAGGGCGTAGAACTCGCTCTGCAGGGGAATCAGCACCCCGTGAGCCGCTGTCATGGCGTTTATGGTAAGCAGGCTCAGCGACGGGGGGCAGTCAAGCAGGATATAGTCATAGTCACCGCTGCAGGGCAAAAGCAGTTTCTGAAGCAGCCGTTCCCGGGAGTCATCGTTTATCATCTCGATTTCAAACCCGATTAACTCCACGCGCGAGGGTATGACCCACAGATGCTCAATGCCGCTTTCAACTATTATTTCAGGGCCCTGCACATGACCTATCAGGCCGTGGTAAAGGGTTTTTTCCAGCCGGCTCTTGTCTATGCCCAGGCCGGTGCTGGCATTGGCCTGGGGATCGCAGTCCACCAGCAGCGTTTTTTTGCCCAGATCCGCCAGGGCCGCGGCCAGGTTTATCGCCGTGGTGGTCTTGCCCACGCCGCCCTTTTGGTTTGCAATACAGATTATATGTGCCATAATAGAGTATGTGTAGCATAAAAATACATATTTGCAAATTCAAGAATTTCAATACCAAGCAAGCATCAAGACAGCTTTTTAATATGCCGATAGCAGGAAAGATTTCAGCGCTGCTGATGGTGATCTGCCTGATCGTGACGCCGGCGGCCGCCCCTGCCGGGGAGATGACCGTCAGGGAGGAAAAGGAACTGGAAGAAGAGTTTCTCGAAACAGTTCACAAGCAGTTCACCATAGTTGAAGATCCGGTTGTACACGACTATATAAACGAACTGGGACAGAGAATCCTGTCGGTTATACCCTCCCAGCCGTTTGATTACCGCTTCTACGTAATCAAACAGGACGGGATCAACGCTTTTGCAGGCCCCGCCGGAAACATCTTTGTTTTTTCCGGCCTGATCGAGGCCATGGACACCGAAAGCGAGCTTGCCGGAATCATTGCCCACGAAATAGCCCATGTGTCCGCAAGACACATAGCCGACCTGATGGAAAAATCCAAAAAAAGCCAGATGGTATCAGCGGCCGGGATGATAGCCGGGATACTGGTGGGGCTCGGGGGCGCGTCCGCAGTGGGAAGCGCACTTTCCATAGGCTCCATGGCAGCGGGCCAGAGCATGATACTGTCCTACACCAGGGAAAACGAGCTGGAGGCAGATTTTTTGGGGCGGCAGTACCTGGAGGCTTCAGGCTACAGCCTGCACGGGCTGCGCGGCGCCCTGGAAAAAATCAGGGAGCGTCAGTGGTTCGGAGAAGAGCAGATACCCACATACCTAAAGACCCACCCCGCAACGAGCGATCGTCTTATAAACCTTGAAAACATCCTGGCCGGGCGGCCGGATCCGAACCCTGAAAACAGCTTTGCCTTCCTGCGGGCACGCGCGGCGATCATGGCCTTGTACGGCAACAGGAGCAGGGCGGAAGAGCACTTTGTAAAAGAGATAGACAACCAGCACGGCGCTGATGCGGCTGCATTTTACGGACTGGCACTTACCCTGGCAAGAGGCGGCAGACCCGAGGCGGCCCTGAATAAAATAAAGGCGGCGGTTTCAATACGACCGGGCGATCCGTACCTCACAGTGGCCCTGGGCAGGATCTTTTTTATGGCGGGAAAATACGAGGAGGCTGAAAAAACGCTTTCTGCAGTGGAAAATATTTCGGATTACGGCGCGGATGGCCTTTTTTACCTGGCAAGAAGCAAAATCGCCTCCGGCGACTGCCA
Source organism: Desulfosalsimonas sp. (assembly GCA_041685965.1). GTDB lineage: Bacteria > Desulfobacterota > Desulfobacteria > Desulfobacterales > Desulfosalsimonadaceae > Desulfosalsimonas. The sequence continues at coordinate 9,680 of JAWLEU010000033.1, read as the reverse complement.
GAGCGCGATCTTTGCCCTTGAAAAAATTCACGAAGAGTTTCCTGACCACACCGAGGCTCTTTACTTTCTCGGTCAATGCAAGGGCGAGCAGGGCCGCCTGGGCGAGGCTCACTACTACCTTGGCATGCATTACAGCAATAACGGCGAGATTGAAGACGCGCGCTTTCACTTCAAACGCGCCCTGGAAAAAGCTGACAGAATGGAGCTTGAGGAAAAAATAAGCAAGGAAATAGATAAGTTAAGCGGAAAAGAGCGCAAAAAAAAGAAAGAGGAGCAAAAACAAGAAGAGCAAGACCGGAACCAGCAATGGCTCCGGCACATGTCAGATCCGGTCGAAATGGGAAAATTTCATGGTAAACGTCCCCCTGCCCTGGGTGGCGGAGCGAAGGGCGGTGCTGTAGCCGAACATTTTTGAAAGCGGGGCAATCGCGGAAATAATCTGGTTGTCTGCCTTGGCTGCAATGGATTCTATCTTTCCGCCCCTTGCGTTTAAATCCCCTATAACGTCTCCCATGAACGACTCGGGCACAAACGCCTCCACCTCCATTATGGGCTCGAGCAGGTAGGGCTCGGCATTGGAAAACGCCTCCCTGCATGCCATGGATGCCGCGACCCTGTAGGCAAGCTCCGAGCCAAGAGATTCCTTGTACGACCCGCCGGTTAAAACAACTTCCACGTCCACCACTGGATACCCCATGAGCTCTCCGTATTCCAGGGCCTCGGTTACGCCCTTTTCGGCCGCGCCCACAAACTCCGGCGGGATCTCTTCTTCAGGGGCCCTGGAGGAAAACCTTGTTCCCTGGCCCCTTGAAAGGGGACTGACTGAAAGGGCAACTTCCCCGAAATGCCTCTGGCCGGCAACTTCCCGGTCAAATTCAGCGTGGCCCGCTGCCTGTTTTGCAATGGTCTCCCTGTAGACCACCTGGGGCTTGCCCACGTTTACACTGGTTTTGTATTCCCTGTGCATGCGGCTTATAACCACTTCCAGGTGCAGTTCGCCCATGCCCGACAATATGGTCTGGCCGGTGTCCTCGTCCTGCTTTACCTGCAGGGTGGGGTCTTCGGCCATGAGCTTTTCGAGTACCTGCGGCAGCTTTTCCTGGTCGTCATGGGTCTTGGGCTCAATGGAAACAGATATCACCGGCTTGGTGAACTTCATCTGCTCGAGCAGAACCGGATTGTCCCTGTCGCAAAGGGTTTCCCCGGTGGCAGAGTCCTTGAGGCCGACGACCCCGACAATACTTCCCGGCCCGGCCTCGTCTATGCGCTCGCGCTTGTTTGCGTGCATCTTTAAAATGCGTGATATCTTTTCGGTCTTGTTGCGTACCGGGTTGAATATCTCGCTTCCGGCCTTCAGCCTGCCGGAATAGACCCTCACATAGGAAAGCTTGCGGCCCTCTATCATGGAAACCTTGAAAATAAGGGCCACAGTGGGGCCTTTTTCCTTTGCCTCAAATGAGAGCTTTTCCTCGCTGTCGAGCTTTTTGCCCTGTATGGGAGGGGCTTCCAGTGGGCTGGGCAGAAACCGGACCACAGAATCGAGCAGGGGCTGTACTCCCTTGTTTTTAAGGGCGGAGCCGCACAGCACGGGCACCAGCTTCAAGCCGATGGTGGCCCTGCGTATGGCTTCAAGCAGCTGTTTCGGGGTGATTTCAGATTCCTCGAGATAGGCCTCCATGATCTCATCGTCTGATTCTGCCACTGTTTCGATGAGCTTTTCGCGGTGGTTTTCAGCGGTTTCGCGCAGCTGCGGATCGATTTCTTCAGTTTTAAATGCCATGTCAGGCCTGTCAGTGTCCCATATGAGCTGGCGCATGTTTAAAAGATCCACCACGCCCCGGAAGCTGTCTTCGGCTCCCACGGGAAGCTGAAGCAAAAGTGGGGTTGCATTCAGCCTGTCTTTCATCATTTCCACGGTCCTGAAAAAATCCGCCCCGACCCTGTCCATCTTGTTTACAAAAGCTATCTTGGGAACAAGGTAGTCGTCTGCCTGGTGCCAGACGGTTTCCGACTGGGGTTCAACCCCGCCGACCGCACAGAAAACGCCCACCGCGCCGTCAAGAACCCGCAGGGATCGCTCCACCTCGATTGTAAAATCAACATGCCCCGGTGTATCTATTATCTGTATGTCGCAGTTCTGCCACTGGCAGGTGGTAACGGCTGAAGTGATGGTTATGCCGCGTTCCTGTTCATCCGGCATCCAGTCCATTACCGCCTCTCCGTTATGGACCTCGCCGATCTTGTGGGATCTGCCGGTATAAAACAAAACGCGTTCCGTGACCGTGGTCTTTCCGGCGTCTATATGGGCTATAATGCCTATGTTTCTTATCTGTCCTGTTTTTTTCATCAAGCCATCATCCGTGGTCAAAGTGGCATGGGCGAATCAAACTGCCCTGCCTTCGGTTTTATTGCCGCTTATGCGATGTTTTAAAAGCATTGTATCATATTCCACCCTCGTATGCATGTCAACACCCACGGATTAATTCATTGCCGGGAAAAGATAATGAAATCGCCCGGATTAATTCTTCTTGACTTTAACGGATAGTCTGTGGCAGGTAAGATTTTTTGATTTTTTACTGTTTTATTATCCACAGGAATGATTATATTACCGTAAAACAACAATTGTATTTACTTGCAATAAACGGAGGTTTTTATATGTCAGAACCGGCAATAAAGCTCGGCGGAAAACGCAAAAGCATTTTCCTCGACAAGGTCAAGGAAATGCTGCCCGAGGGCGGCAACCTCGATCTTTGCCTTACATGCGGGGCGTGTTCCGCGGGATGCCCGGCAACGGGCATCGGCGGCATGGATGCGAGAAAGTTCCTTCGCATGGCGGCGCTCGGCATGGACGAGGAAATCAAGAAAAACGAATGGGTCTGGCACTGCACCATGTGCCAGCGATGCATATACGTCTGCCCGATGCAGATCAACATCCCTCAGCTGGTGTTTTACGCCCGGCAGAGCTGGCCCAGGGACCAGCGGCCCAAGGGCATTCTCGGCTCCTGCGACATGGCGCTTAAAAGCGACACCTGCAGCGCAATGGGCGCGGGAGAAGAAGACTTCCAGTTCGTGGTAGAAGATGTACTCGAGGAATACCGGGAAGCACAGCCTGAATTTGCAGACATGGAAGCGCCCGTAAACAAGCAGGGGGCTTATTATTTTCTCAACCAGAACTCGCGCGAGCCGGTAACCGAGCCCGACGAGATGGTGCCCCTGTGGAAGATTCTTCACCTTGCGGGTGCTGACTGGACCTACGGAACCAAGGGCTGGGCCGCGGAAAACTACTGCATGTTCATGGCTGATGACGAATCCTGGAAGCACATAGTAGAGACCAAGGCAAAGGCGGTGGATGATCTGGGCTGCAAGGTCTGGCTCAACACCGAGTGAGGGCACGAACTCTTCGCGGTCCGGGTCGGACTGCAAAAGTTCAACATTCCCCACAACTTTGAAATCGAAAGTATTATACGCCTTTATGCCAAGTGGATCAGAGAGGGCACGCTAAATGTTACCCCGGACTGGAACAAGGACCTGGGCGTGAAATTCACGGTTCAGGACCCCTGTCAGCTGGTACGCAAGTCCTTTGGTGATCCTGTGGCAGAAGACTTAAGATACGTGGTCAAGAACGTGGTTGGCGAGGAAAACTTCATAGACATGGCCCCCAACCGCTCAAACAACTACTGCTGCGGAGGCGGCGGGGGATTTCTGCAGGCCGGATACCCCGAGGAACGCAGGAAATACGGTGAAGTAAAGGCCAACCAGATCCTGTCCACAGGGGCGCAATACTGCATTACCCCGTGTCACAACTGCCATTCCCAGATCCATGATTTGAGCGAAATCCGCGATCATGCATGGCATAACGTGCATCTGTGGACCCTGATCTGCCTGTCGATGGGTATCCTCGGGGAAAACGAGCGTGAATACCTCGGAGAAGATTTGAAAAACGTGGCCGTGTACGGGGCGTAAGGGTGTGGTTAGTAATAAGTAATGAGTGATCAGTGATGAGTAATCAGTGATAGCTGATAGTATAGAAGGGGGACAGGTTTAAAATCTGTCCCCCTTTTTTTGTGGTTTCCGGGGCGGTAAATGCAAAAAAACGAAAACCTGATGCACCTGCCTGTAAAAACTTCAAGGCTATAGCCCGGCAAAAAGGTTTTCCATCCCGAGGGCTCGGTTTGCTGTGTTTTCGCAGACCGCGTTGACGAAGGCATCAATGCCAACCCCGTGGCGGACCTCGCCGTCCAGGGTTCGCACTGCAAGGGTGCCCGCGCTTTTTTCCTTTTCTCCCACTGTTAAAATAAGGGGAACCCGGTCGAGCTGGGCTTCTCTTACTTTTTTGTTTAAGCTTTCAGTCCGCTCATCCACGGATGTGCGAAGGCCGGCGTTGAAAAACCTGGAGTTTACCTCGCGTGCAAAAGGGGCCAGGGAGTCGTTTATGGGAAGAATCACCGCCTGAAGCGGAGCCAGCCACAGCGGAAACCTTCCTGCAAAGTGCTCCACCAGGATCCCCAGAAAACGCTCTATGGAACCGTAGATCACCCGGTGGATCATAACCGGCCTGTGCTTTTCATTATCCTTTCCCACGTATGAGAGATCAAAACGCTCCGGCAGGGACATGTCGAGCTGGATGGTTCCGCACTGCCAGGTGCGCCCTATGGCGTCCCTGATGTGGATGTCTATCTTGGGCCCGTAAAAGGCGCCGTCTCCCTCGTTTATCAGGTAGTCCTCGCCGTGGGCGTCCAGCGCGGCTTTCAGCCCCCTTGTGGCGTTTTCCCACTGCTCGTCGGTGCCGATGGACTTTTCCGGCCTGGTGGAAAGCTCAAGGTGAAATCCCAGGCCGAACGTGGAATACATCCGGCGGACGAGCCGCAGGATTCCGAGTATCTCGGATTCGATCATGTCAGGGGTCATGAAAATGTGGGCGTCATCCTGGTGAAACGCCCTGACCCGGAAAAGCCCTGAAAGCACCCCGGAGAGCTCGTGGCGGTGGACCAGGCCGATTTCCGCGGCCCTGACCGGAAGATCCCTGTAGGAATGCCTGCGGCGCTTGAACAAGACCATCCCCCCGGGGCAGTTCATGGGCTTTATAGCAGACTCTGTCTCGTCTATTTCCACGGTGTACATGTTTTCCCGGTAGTTTTCCCAGTGGCCGCTCTGTTCCCAGAGGCTGCGGTTTAAAATGATCGGGGTCTTGGTCTCCACGTATCCTGCTGCGCGATGCTCGTGCCGCCAGTAATCTATCAGGGCGTTCCAGAGCTCCATTCCGCGCGGGTGGAAAAACGGCATGCCCGGAGCCTCCTCGTGGAAGGAATAAAGGTCCATGGCAGCGCCTATCTTGCGGTGATCGCGCTTTTTTGCCTCCTCGAGGAAATCGAGGTATTTTTTCAGCTCTTTTTTGTCGAAAAACGCGGTTCCGTAGATACGCTGGAGCTGCGGGCGGTTTGAGTCGCCCCGCCAGTAGGCCCCGGAAACCCGCAGCAGCTTGAAGGCCTTTATAAAACCTGTGTGAGGCAGATGGGGACCTCGGCACAAGTCAGAGAACTCGCCCTGGGTGTAGAATGAAACCGTGTCTTCTTCCATCTCCTCTATCAATTCACGCTTGTAGGGTTCGTGTCGGTAAAATTCAATCGCCTGGTCTTTGGACATTTCCTCGCGGTGGATGGGAAGCTTTTGCTTTACGATTTTTTTCATCTCCTCTTCGATTTTGGCAAAATCCTCTTCTGATACAGGTTCCATGTCAAAATCGTAATAAAATCCGCCCTCCACCACGGGCCCGATCGTGGGCTGGGCGTCGGGATAAAGCCGCAAAACCGCCTGGGCCATGAGGTGCGCTGCTGTATGGCGCAGAACGTCCACAGCCTCAGGGTCACTTGTGGTTATAAAACGTATTTCAGCATCCTCGCTGATATGTGCGCTCATGTCCATTAGCCGGGAATTTACCTCCATGGCCACGCAATTCCGTGAAAAACCCTCGGAAATGCCTGAAGCCACTGTAAATCCGTCCACCGGGGGCTCAAACTGCCGCACCGTGCCGTCGGGAAATTTAATATTGATCATTGACTCTGCCCGCCTGGTTATTTATGGAATTGTTAAACACCCTGAACCGGGTCCGGAATTTCGCCTTAAATTACCGGAGTTTTCGACCTTTCACTATGTAAGGAATATGAATGTTACGGTCAAGGAAAAACTCGGAAAGCGCCTGGTTCAGGCAGAAAAGCAGCTACGGTTTAACACATGGACATTGAATATATAAACACGGCTAAACAGTTAAAAGACCTTGCAGGAAGGCTTGCGCGCGAGCCCGCGGTGGCTGTGGACCTGGAGGCCGACTCCATGCACCACTTTGCAGAAAAGGTCTGCCTGGTCCAGCTCGGAACCCGGCAGAGCTGCCATATTGCCGATCCGCTTGCAATCGCCGATTTTTCAGCACTTGCGCCCTTGTTTGCGCAACCCGGCATCGTCAAGATATTCCACGGTGCTGACTATGACGTACGCTGTCTTTACAGGGACTTTAACATCACGGTTGAAAACCTTTTTGACACAGAGCTTGCAGCCAGGTTTCTCGGTTACCCGTCAACCAGCCTTGAAGCAGTGCTGGCAAGACATTTCAACGTGGCCCTTGACAAGAAATTCCAGAAAAAAGACTGGTCAGTCCGCCCGCTGCCCGAAGAGATGCTCGCCTATGCCGCAGATGACGTGCGCTACCTGGTAAGGCTTTATGAAGAAATGAGATCTGAACTTGAAAAAAAGTCAAGGCTGGAATGGGTACGCCAGCACTGCGAGGATATTGCAGCAGTGCGTCCCGCGCCTGAAGACGAAGACGAGCCGCTTTTCGTAAAAGTTAAGGGCGCTGGCCGCCTGGACCCCAAAAGCCTTGCGGTTCTCGAAGAAATGCTTGCCTTCAGGCGCAGGGCCGCGCAAAAAAAAGACCGGCCCCCTTTTAAAATCCTTGGCAACAAGACCCTGCTTGCCCTGGCACAGAAAAAACCCAAAACCGGCAGGGAGCTTGAAAACACCGGACTTATAACACGCAGGCAGTTTCACATGTACGGAGAGGCGCTGGTACGCAAAATCAACTCCGCCCTTGAAACCCCTCCGGAAAAGCGGCCCCGCTATCCCAGGGGAAAATCGCAGCCAGTGTCCGCGTTCGTGACCCGCAGGATAAAGGAGATTAAAAAATGGAGACAGAAAAAGGCGGACAGGCTTGAAATAGATCCCTCCCTTATCCTGAGCAAAACCGCCCTTCGCCGGATTGCCGAAAACCGGCCGGGCAGCATGGAGGAACTCGATGAAATCGAAGATCTCAAGCCCTGGCAGAAAAAAGAGTTCGGAAAGGAACTGATCCGGTTATGAACAGCACACTGGAAGAAACTGTTTTTTTTACAGCAGACGACGGAGTGACCCTGGAGGGGGCTTTTTTCAAAGGTTCTGAAAATGCCGCGGTCATAGCCCACCCTCACCCGGTCTACGGCGGCAACATGGAAAACATGGTGGTCCGGGAACTTGCAGCCGCCTACCAGGCCAGGGGCTGGAGCACCCTGCGTTTCAACTTCCGCGGCACAGGCAGAAGCGGAGGTGATTACGACCAGGGAGCAAAGGAGCAGCTGGATGTAAGGGCTGCTGCCCTGTACATGAAAGACAGCGGCGCCCTGAGAGTTGACCTTGCCGGGTATTCATTCGGCGCATGGGTGATAGCTCATACAGACACCAGGGGCCTGCCGGAAGGCGGAATTATAATGATCTCGCCGCCCGCGGCAATGATGGATTTTTCGCAGGCCCCGCCCTGCAGCCGGCTCAGGCTGGCTGTAACCGGAAGCGAGGATGCAATAGCACCGCCGGCAATGGCAAGAAAGGTCATAGAAAAGCTCAACCCCGAAGCCGGGCTGAGGGTAATCAAGGGAGCCGATCATTTCTTTTCCAACAGGGCCGCGGAACTCAAAAGCGTCATGGACGAGTTCTTGCATATTTGACGGATCAGGGGTAAAAAAGAGAGGCCATGGAAAAATTAGATGAAATAACTCTGCTCTACGACATCAGCCGTGCACTGAGCAGGAATGCTGACCTTAAAAAGGCCCTTTATACAGTGCTCGACATCCTGTCTGCCAACATGGACATGTCCCGGGGCATGATCACCATCTTAAACCCCCTGACTGACGAAATCAGCATAGAAGTGGCCCACGGCATTTCCCGCTCCGCCATGCAGAAAGGGATCTACAAGCTCGGCGAGGGGGTCACGGGCCGGGTAATCCAGACCGGCGAGCCGGTGACTATCCCCAAAATCAGCGAATCCAGCCAGTTTCTGGACCGAACAGAGACCAGGGGAGGCAGCAGGGGAGAGGAACTTTCCTTTATCTGCGTGCCCATCAAAAAAGAACAGAAGGTAATCGGAACTCTGGGCGCGGACCTGCCCCATGACCCGGACCGCAGCCTGGCAGAGGGCGAAAAGATCCTGAGCGTGGTGGCGGCAATGATTGCCACACAGGTAATTCACCTCGAGCGCATACGAAGGGAGAAAGAAAGACTCAGGGCAGAAAACGAACGCCTCCAGATGGAGCTTGAGAAAAAATACCGCATCAAAAACATCGTGGGCAACAGCAACAAGATGCGCGAGGTCTACCAGATGATCTCGCAGGTGGCAAGAAGCAACGCAACCGTCCTTATACGTGGCGAATCAGGCACCGGCAAGGAACTTGTGGGAAATGCCATCCACTACAACAGCAGCCGCGCCAGCCACCCGTTTGTCAAGGTCAACTGCGCGGCCCTGCCGGCCAACCTTATAGAAAGCGAACTGTTCGGCCACGAAAAGGGCGCATTCACAGGCGCCCTGCACCAGAAGGCGGGCAAATTCGAACTCGCACACAAGGGCACCCTGTTTCTCGACGAAATCGGCTCTGTAACACCCGACGTTCAGGCAAAGCTGCTGCGCGTTCTCCAGGAACGTGAACTCGAGCGTGTGGGGGGAAACAAAACCGTCAAGGTGGATGTAAGAATCATTGCAGCCACCAACAAAAACCTTGAGCAGTCTGTTGCGGAAGGAAGTTTTAGAAGCGATCTTTATTACAGGATCAACGTGTTTCCAATATACCTGCCGCCGCTGCGGGAGCGCAAAACCGACATCCTGGCCCTGGCAGACTATTTTTTGGAAAAATACGTCAGGGAAAACGAAAAGGAGATACTCAGGTTTTCCACCCCTGCAATTGACATGCTCATGGCCTATCACTGGCCCGGAAACGTGCGCGAGCTGGAAAACTGCATTGAACGCGCGGTCCTTCTGTGCGAAGGAAAGGTCATCCACAGCTATCACCTGCCGCCGACACTTCAGACCGGTGAGGAATCCGGCACCCTGCCATCGCAGACCATGGATGAAGCCGTGGGAAAGCTGGAACGGGAGATGATAATAGACGCACTAAAGCATACGCGCGGCAACATGTCCCAGGCTGCCCAGACACTGGGAACCACCCTGCGCAAAATCTCCTACAAGGCAGGCAAATACGGAATCAACCCCAGGCAGTACCAGTGAGTCTGCTACACCCGCATTGCGTGCGGTCCCTGACAGCCTCTTTAAACAAGTCAGGAAAAATACTGGGAATAAATTCGAAATTCGAAGCACGAATATCTAAACAAATTCAAAGGGCGTTTCTGCCGTGCTCTCCGGTGCGGATGCGGACCGCGTCGTCCATGGA
>JAWLEU010000032.1:0-16793 GCA_041685965.1 Desulfosalsimonas sp. | reverse complement strand
ACATCTTCTGAAAAAAGCGTGGTTCTATTGCCGGTTTCGGCAATCCGGGAATCCGACCATGCATTTTTCTGGGGGTCGTTTTTTCTCGCCATTGCCACGTGCCTTTTCGGTTGCGCTGCAGCCCTTTACGCCACGTCTTATTCTCACATGCCTTTTATACTAATGATAGAGGGCTTCGGGGCCATGTTTTTCATTTTTTTCGGAGCCTTTATAACCAGGGGTCTGCAAATCCGGAAAAAAGCAAGGGCGCATGAAAGGCGCAGGTTTCCTCAGGAGGTCGCCTATTCCGAGGCAGCCGACGCCAGGTACTCTGAAGGCGCAGGTTTTTCCAGGCTCCAGAAGAACATCAAAAGGGAGTTCGGCGACGGAAAGCCTAGAACAAGAGAGGAAATCATAGGGGTTTTGTCGCGGATGTCAACCGAGGACGTGGATGTGGGAACTCTTAACCAGGTGGTGGACACGCTGTTGGAAGCCGGATTGTTTGAAGAGGCCGAAAGCGAGGGCCGCAGGGTGCTGACCTTCAACAGCGCAGCAGCCGCGTAAAATTCCGGAAACAGGAAACCGGGCACTTCTGATGGCGGAAGCTGGAAAACCGGCTGCTGCTGCACAGTGAAATAGATCATGGCATGAGGGAAAAAGTCGGCAGCAGGTTCCCGCTGCTGGTTAAACCCGGGGTCTGCGACGGATTACAAGGAGGCCTTGAGTTCAACGAGGGCCTATAGGCCGCGCGCAGTCTTTCCAGAACGGGTTTTAATACGGGCCTTCCTGTTTTATCCGGAATTGTCGAGGGCCCGCCGTTTTTCCTTGACGGGGTTACGCGCGTCTTATAGAAATGTATGATGGATTTGACAAAAGCGAGAAACAATAAAGGGAGTTTTAATTTATGAACTGGGACTGGGAAAAGCTCCAGCAGCGTCAGAAAGAGCGCAGCAAATCAGGCGGAGGATCCGGCGGCAGCGGCGGCGGCGGCCTTCCGCCTCAGGTCGATGATATTATCAACAAGTTCAGGGATTTTAAATTTTCCAAGGGCTGGATTCTTATCATTGTTGTGATTGCGGCACTTCTTGTTGGTTCGACCACGGTCTACACGGTCGGCACAAACGAGGTGGGCGTGATCCAGCGCTTCGGGCAATACATCCGGACCACCCAGTCCGGACTGCATTTCAAGCTGCCGGCAGGCATAGAAAAAGTAACAAAGGTAAAAACCAAGCGTGTCTACACGGAACAATTCGGGCTGAAGGCCGATGATGTTTCAAACTCTTCGGATTTCGGGGTAAGCCGCGATGAGATCGAGGTGGCCATGATGCTCACAGGGGATCTCAATGTCGGGCTGGTGCCGTGGATAGTTCAGTATCGAATCAAGGACCCGTATAATTACCTCTACAACGTTGCCGACGTCCGCCAGTTAATCCGGGACATGGCGGAAGCCTCCATGCGCCTGGTGGTGGGTGACAGAAGTATTAACGAGGTAATCAGCAGGCGCCAGGAGATTGCCGCTGACGCGGCGGTCCGGCTGCAGAAGGATCTGGACGAGGCGGAAACCGGGATCTCTATAGCCACAGTGGAGCTTGGAAACACAAACGTGCCCGAGCCGGTGCAGGATTCTTTCAACGAGGTCAACCGCGCGGTACAGGAAAAGGAAGAAATGATATACCAGGCCCGCAAGGATTACAACCAGGTGATTCCAAGGGCCAGGGGTCAGGCTGAGAAAACCGTTGAAACCGCCAAGGGTTATGCCTTCAGGCGGGTTGACCGGGCAGAGGGCGACGCCTCCAGGTTCCTGTCGAGATATGAGGCATATCAAGATGCCGAGGATGTAACGCGCAGGCGTTTGTATCTTGAAATGATGGAAGAGGTGGTGCCCAGTCTCGGCAACAAGTATATAGTCGATTCAAGGCAGGATAACCTTCTGCCGCTTTTAAATCTCGGAATGAAAAAAGGTGCGCAGGATGCAGGCCAATAAATATATCGTCATAACAGTCCTCGTTATTATTGCAGCAGTAGCCTTTATGTCGTCTGCCTACAGGGTGGATGAAACAGAGCAGGTTGTCATAACCCAGTTCGGCAGGGTTATCGGGGAACCGGTCACAGAGCCGGGCCTGAAATTCAGGATCCCGTTTATACAGAATGCCAATTTTTTTCCCAAAAATATCCAGGCCTGGGACGGTGAGCCGGGCCAGATTCCGACCCTGGACAAGACCTATATATGGGTTGATACGTTCTGCCGCTGGAGGATCACTGATCCAGTGGCATTTTTGAGAACAGTAACCGATATGACCAGTGCCATGGGCAGGCTTGATGATATTATCAATCCTGCTGTAAGAAACGTGGTAACCTCCCATGAGCTCATAGAAACCGTTCGTACAAGCAACAGGGAAATGACCACCCTGGACCAGGAGGAATTAGACGATGTCACCACCGAGGCCATAAAAGAGGTGGCAGAAGAAGAAGATGATGAAAGGGAGCAATACACTGTTGAAGTCGGCCGGGCGGCCCTGACAAGGATGATGCTTGCAGAAGCCCAGCCCAAGCTTGACAAGTTCGGTATAGAGCTCATTGATGTAAAGATCAAGCGGGTAAATTATGTGGAGGGAGTCCGCAAATCCGTATATAACAGGATGATAGCCGAACGAAAGCAGATGGCCGAAAAAATCCGTTCAATAGGCCAGGGCGAGGCCCGCAAGATCGAGGGTGACAAGGAAAGGGATCTGATGGAAATCCAGTCAGAAGCCTACAGGAAGGCTGAAGAGATCAAGGGAAAAGCCGATGCCGAGGCCACAACTATTTATGCAGATGCCTACGGAAGGGATCACGAGTTTTACTCTTTTATCAAGTCCCTGGAGGTCTACACCAATTCACTGGAAGGAGCTGACCTGGTGCTGTCAACTGACTCTGATTTCCTGAAGTATTTGGATACTCTCGAGCCCCTGCCGCAGAGTTCATCGAACTAGCATTCAAAAGGACACAAAAAACCCGGGGAAAAAGCGCGTTTTCCCCGGGTTTTTTAAACACGAGCCGACGGGTATCATTTTATCTATTTCCCTTTTCGTCTCTGATGTCTTGTCCGTGCCAGTAACTTGCGGTGCTTATGCTTCCGCATCTTTTTCCTGCGCTTTTTTATTACGCTGCCCAACTGGTGATCACCCCCTTTCGGCACAAATTTTCCGACACTGCTTGTATAACGAAAAAAAATAGCATATATTCTGTAGAGTGTCCATAGTTTTTCCGGGCTAACAATGCCGGAAATAATTTGATGCGACATGATAAACTATTTTTTCAGCCATCCGGATACATTCGTTATGACAACCCCGCAGCATCCGAAATTCAGCCCGGAACAGATAACCGAGGTAAGCCGGGCGGTTGCTACTGCTGAACATCTTGTAAGCGACTATTACAAGCTGTCTGCCACCCAGATGCGCCAGCTCAACTATGATGTTAAGACCGCGGCGGATCTCGGCGGCCATGAGATAGTTGAGGATCATTTTGCCCAGATAGTGCGCTACCGGGCACAAAAGGCAGAATCACTGCTTAAGACAGAGACTGATGATTTCTATAAGATCTGCCTCCAGGATCACTCAATTATTCAGGTGATCAGGGATTTTGAAAACATATGGCTTTATCCGTTTCTCCTGTATATCATCTGCCACGAACTTGTCCATGTGGTCCGCTTCAGGCGTTTTCAGCAGCAGTTCTCAGTGCCTGACGAGCAGAAGCGCTCAGAGGAAATCCGGGTCCACAGGATCACCCATGAAATCCTTGCAGGTCAGCAGACAGCCGGAATGGATTCAGTTTTCGGGTTTTATGAAAACTGGCGAACTGCAGAAGACATGATGTCTCGGTAAAACCTGCCGTTGGGCATCAAAAAAAATTATCAGCCCGCCTTGACAACTTGGAATTATGAACTATATTGATATCGATCGTCAATAAGGGATAAGTGTCAAGGTATCATTCTGAAAACAGGAGATATTTCAGCGATGCCAATCTACGAGTACGAGTGCTCACACTGCGGAAGGGTGCATGAAGCCCTGCAGAAAATGTCCGACAGCCCTCTGTCGGAATGCCCTGAATGCCGCGGACTCTTACATAAGCGGATTTCGCAGTGTACATTTCATTTAAAGGGAACCGGTTGGTATGCCACCGATTATGCCAACAGTTCCAAGACGCCTTCATCTTCCGGCAATAAAGAGGAGTCCAAGCCGAAAGAATCGACTGCCGAGACAAAAACGAACACAGATACAAAAACAACTAACGGCGCAAGCGAGTCCTGACAAAGCTTGTGAACCTGCACGATTCGACCGGGCGTAAACAACCCGACGGCGCCTCGGGAAAGTAGCGCAACAGTTATGTCCGGACGCAGGCTGTAGCTTATGACTTGAATTTATTACGTATTGTTCTTTTCAGAAATCATTAATGAAAACCGGTAGAAATTAAAAAGGAGAAGTAGGCAATGAAGATCAAACCGTTGAATGATCGCATTCTGGTAAAGCGCCTGGAAGAAGAGTCCAAAACAAAGGGCGGAATCATCATTCCGGACAGTGCAAAAGAAAAGCCGGCCCAGGGAGAAGTCGTGGCGGTCGGTGACGGCAAGTTAAATGATGACGGAACCCGCACTCCGCTGCAGGTCAAGGCGGGTGACCGGGTGCTTTTTGCAAAGTACGCGGGAACCGAGGTCAAAATCGAGGAAGAAGAACACCTTGTAATGCGTGAAGACGATGTGCTGGGAGTTATCGAGAAGTAGAAGCTCGTACTGAAACCAAGACGGAACCAAAAAGAACTGGAGGTAGATCAATATGACGGCAAAAGAGATAAAGTACGGGTACAAGGCCCGTGAGAGAATGTTAAACGGGGTAACCAAGCTTGCTGACGCAGTTGCCGTGACCCTGGGCCCCCGCGGCAGGAACGTGGTAATTGAAAAATCCTGGGGCTCTCCCACCGTGACCAAGGACGGCGTAACAGTGGCCAAGGAGATCGAACTTGAGGACAAGTTCGAGAACATGGGCGCCCAGATGGTCAAGGAAGTGGCAAGCAAGACAAGCGACATGGCAGGCGACGGAACCACTACTGCAACAGTTCTGGCCCGTTCCATATATTCCGAGGGCCAGAAGCTGGTGGCTGCAGGCAACAATCCCATGTCCATCAAGCGCGGCGTTGAAAAGGCGGTTGAGGGCGCAGTAAAAGAGCTGGCCAGCCAGAGTCATCCTGCCAATGACCAGCGCGAAATTGCGCAGATCGGAACCATTTCCGCGAATAATGACGAAACAATCGGCAACATCATAGCCGAGGCCATGGAAAAAGTAGGCAAGGAAGGCGTCATTACGGTTGAAGAAGCCAAGTCCATGGAAACCACCCTGGATGTTGTCGAGGGCATGCAGTTTGACCGGGGCTATACCTCCCCTTACTTTGTCACTGACACCGAAAAGATGACCGTGGATCTCGAGGATGCCTACATCCTGATCAGCGAGAAGAAAATAGGAAACATGAAAGACCTGCTGCCTGTACTGGAGCAGATTTCCAGGATGAGCAAGCCGCTTCTCATTATCGCAGAAGACGTTGAGGGCGAGGCCCTGGCCACGCTGGTGGTCAACAAGCTGCGCGGCACCCTCAACGTTGCTGCAGTAAAGGCGCCCGGTTTCGGCGACCGGCGCAAGGCAATGCTCCAGGATATAGCCATTCTCACCGGCGGCCAGGTGATTTCCGAAGACGTTGGCCTCAAGCTTGAAAACGTAACCGTAGACGAGCTCGGACGCGCAAAGCACGTCTCCATTGACAAGGACAACACCACCATCGTGGACGGCGCGGGCTCCAAGGAAGATATCGAAAAGAGGGTCAAGCAGCTTCGCACCCAGATCGATGATACTGATTCGGACTACGATCGCGAAAAACTCCAGGAAAGGCTTGCTAAGCTCGTCGGCGGAGTCGCGGTGATCAACGTGGGCGCAGCCACCGAAACAGAGATGAAGGAAAAGAAGGCACGCGTGGAAGATGCCTTAAACGCCACAAGGGCTGCAGTTGAAGAAGGCATCGTGCCCGGCGGCGGAGTGGCACTGGTGCGCTGCATCGAGGCGCTGAAAAAGATCGAACTCGATGTGGAACAGCAGCTGGGAGTCAACGTGGTAGTACGCTCCATGGAAGAGCCCCTGCGCCAGATTGCAACCAACGCAGGTTATGAAGGCTCTGTTGTTATAGACCAGGTCAAGAAGGAAAAAGCATCCAACGGCTACAATGCGGAAACCGGCAAGTTCGAGGATCTGATCAAGGCCGGCGTCATTGATCCTACCAAGGTTGTGCGCTACGCGCTGCAGAACGCGGCAAGCGTTGCATCGCTTATGCTCACCACCGAGGCCATGATCGCCGAAATCCCTGAAGAAAAGGGAGAAGGCGGCGGCGGCATGGGCGCCGGCGGAATGGGCGGAATGGGCGGAATGGGAGGCATGGGCGGCATGATGTAGCCGCACCGAGCCTCAGTTCGGCCTTTGAGCCTGATGCTGCATAGATACCCCAGCGCCTCCGTGCATCCCGTGATGCACGGAGGCGCTTTTTTTTGTATGCCCGCAAACTGCAGGCAGCCCACCTATTTTTCCGGCAGCAAGCATTGTACTTGACACCGGCGGCTGATCTCGGATAATTAGGGTTTGAACATCGGTTTGGGTTCGGCGGGGATTTTGCTCTGCAATCCGCATACCCGGGAAAATGCACCGGCGTTTTTGTGCTGTGCATCAATAATTGAATTGAAACAAAAGAGGCGTTGATGGGTCCAGATTCTTTAAACGTGGTTTCCATGGTTTTAAATGCCGGCCTGGTTGTGCAGTTTGTGATTTTTCTGCTGCTGGCGTTTTCCGTGGCAACCTGGGCAATAATTATCATAAAGTATATCCAGGTCCGCAGGGCTTACAACGAGTCTGCTTTTTTCATAGAATACTTCTGGAAAACCAGGGATTTTTCCAATGCATTCGCAAAGGCAAAGGAGCTTCGCTACAGTCCGGTGGCCAGAATATTCCGGATTGCATATCTTGAGTTAAAAAAATTAAACAGGATCTCATCTTCATCCGGTCAGTCCCGGGAAGCAGGAGGTTCCGCGGACAGGGCATCCAGCGGAGTGGAGACCGTAAGGCGGGCCCTGAACCGTTCGGTTACAATGGAGAGCATCCGCCTGATACAATTGGTGCCGTTTCTGGCGACAACCGGAAATATATCGCCTTTTATCGGGCTGTTCGGAACGGTATGGGGCATTATGAATTCTTTTCACGGAATCGCCACCCAGAGAGGGGCCACGAGCCTTGCAGCGGTGGCCCCGGGTATTTCCGAGGCCCTGGTTGCAACAGCCGCAGGTCTTGCGGTGGCAATTCCCGCGGTTATAGGATATAATTATTTCACACAAAAAATCCGCATACTTGAATCCGAGATGGAGAGCTTTTCATCGGATTTTGTAAATATCGTTGAAAGCGATTACATGGCTTACCGGGAGGCTGCAAAGTGAAGGTCAACGGCGGCAGGGATTCGCTGCTTTCCGATATCAACGTCACGCCGTTTGTTGACGTTATGCTGGTTCTGCTCATTATTTTCATGGTGGCCGCGCCCATGATGGTGCAGGGCGTTGACGTATCACTGCCTGAAACCAGGAGCTCATCCCAGCTCGATACCGAGCAGGAGCCTTTGGTGATAACCATTGATGAAGAGTCAAGGGTGCGGATCAATGACAATGAAGTCGGCGTTGACCTGCTGGGGGAAAAGCTTGAAAGAATTTTCGAAAACAGGGCTTCCCGGGAGGTTTTTTTAAAGGCTGACAAAAATGTTCCCTACGGAAGGGTGGTTACCGTGATGTCCGAGATAAAGAGCTCTGGAGTGCAAAAGCTCGGGGTTGTCACGGTGGAGCCTTCAGGGAGCGAAGAAGAATCCGGACAGGATTGATCCGACCTGAAATGAGCGGTAAAAAAAGGCAGTCCCAGGCAGTTGAGCTTTATGGAGCAGATCTGCGCCCCTCCTTCTGGGCAGTTTGCGTTTTTGCATCCCTGTTTATACATGTTGCAGTGCTCGGGTTTGTGGCGTTTTCACCCTGGGCGGGCTCTGATGAGCAGTGGCGAAGGCCGGGAGATACAATAGACGTGGATCTGGTGTCCTTCAACCCCGAGACTCCGGCTCCGCCCGGAAACGAGGACGCGCAGGCGGGCGGCGAAAGTTCGCCCGCAGACACTGATGACCGGGGCGCGCCGGTGGAAGACAGCGGGGAGGAAAGCTCTTCGGATTCCGGTGATGGCGACGAACAGGCAGTAGCTGTTAAAAAGGGGCGCAGCAGAAATGTTGCAAAGGGCTATGACTTAAAGGAACCTTCCTCCGGCGACAGCAGTGACAGTGAGGCTGAGGAAAAAGAGCCCGTGGATCCTGACAAGGTGCTTGCAGACGCGGTGAGCCGCCTGGAAGAGCAGGCGGAAAAACAGGGGAGGAGCTCTGTTGAGGACAGGATTTCCCGTCTGAGAGGTGAAGTCGAAGATGAGGACTACAGGGAGCGTCTCAGGCAAAGGGCTTCGCAAGGCTCGCAAGGCGCAGCGCCTTCCGGGGATCTGGACCCCCTGGAGGTATACCAGGCAGAAGTGGCTGCCTTAATGAAGCAGAACTGGGCTTTTTCGTCTGATATGGCCGGGGAGAACACAAAGGGCCTGGAGGCCCGGCTGATCATAAAGATCACCGGTGACGGGCAGATAGAAGATGTCTGGTTTGAAAAGCGTTCCGGAAACTCCTATCTGGATGAATCCGCCTACAGAACGGTTATGAAGGCAGACCCCCTGCCGCCCCTGCCTGAAGGACAATCTCAATATCACCTGATGCTCGGATTTACTCCCGGCGGCCTGAGGCATTAAAGATCCGGGGACAGGCCGTATAGTATTTGAAAAAAACATATGTGTTAATCACAGGAAGGTTTCTATGACCAGGGTTTTCAGATTCTGTCTTATAACAGCAGTTATAGCGGCTGCGGTATTGTTTGTTCCTTTTTCAGGCAGTTGTCAGGATGAATACGACTATATAAATATAAGCGAGCCTTTCGCAGACAAGATCCCCATGGCCATGCCGGTTTTCAAGGCCCTGTCTGAAGGAGACACCGTGGAGCAGGCAGCAGTAAATGCATACGAAATTATGCAGGAGAGCCTTTCCTATACGGGTTATTTTAAGATGGTGGACAGAAAGGCCTTCCTGGTGGATCCTGAAAACCAGGGAATAACGCCGAAGGACATTAATTTAAAGAACTGGAGGGATATCGGGGCTGAATTGCTTATTACCGGCGGCGTGCGCAGGAAGGCAGATGTTTTGCAGATGGAATTCAGGCTGTTTGATCCGTACCGCGGCAGTGTGCTTCTGGGCAAGCGGTATACGGGAAGTACCGGTGATCAGCGCGAGATGGTTCTCAAGTTCTGCTCAGAGGTCATCCGCAGCCTTACCGGAAGAAGGGGGCTTTTTGAAAGCCGCATAGCGTTTGTGGGCGGTGAAAAGGGGCAAAGGGCTGTTTATGCCTGCGATTTTGACGGCCAAAACCTGGTCCGGCTGACAGATCCGCAGGATATAGTTGTTTCGCCGGCATGGTCACCTGACGGAGGATCGCTTGCATACACCGAATATTCTGATGATCACCCCAATATCTATGTATTTGACCTTGAGGCAGGGCAAAAGAAAAGGTTTGCCTCATATGAAGGAATAAATCTCACGCCCGCATGGCAGCCCGGAAGCCAGGGCCTTGCTGCAACCCTTTCGTTTGAGGGAGACGAGAACATTTATCTTTTGACCGGGACGGGAAAAGTTGATAAAAAGCTTACTGACAGCTGGGGTGTGGATGTATCCCCGAGTTTTTCCCCTGACGGCAGCCGCATGGCGTTTGTCTCGAATCGTTCAGGCTCCCCGCAGGTTTACGTGATGGACCTTGAATCCGGTTCGGTCAGTCGGCTCACCTATGACGGCAAGTACAATACCCAGCCCGACTGGTCTCCGGTGTCTGACAAGATTGTATATTCAGGGATGAAAAACGGGGATATCAACATATACGTGATTGACGCTGAATCAGGTGAAAAATCCCGGCTGACGAGCGGCAAGGGCAGCAATGAGGCCCCGAGCTGGTCGCCTGACGGCAGCATGATAGTATTTACATCCACCCGTAGCGGTCTGCCGCAGCTTTACGTAATGACTGCCTCCGGAACGGATCAGAGAAGACTTCTGGATATGCCCGGGCCGCAGAAGCTGCCCGACTGGTCGCCTGCAAGGCAATAGGGAAAATTCCGGGCGTTTTTAACTTTTTTGTTCGGATTTTTTATCGCCTCACCTTTATTCCAAATAAGGAGGAAACGATGGTAAAAAAGATTAATATCAGATTTATACTTTTCTGCATCCTTGTAATCAGCCTTGCGGCTGCGGTTTCGTGCGCTAAAACGGGCCCTGACCCCGACGGTGATGAGATCCGCGACGAGGAGATCTCCGAGACCGAAGACGAAAGGTCGGAAAGGCAACGCAGGGCTGAAGAAGGCTCCGGGATAGACGAACAGGAACTCGACGATGAAGAGCGTGCAGCCGCGGAAGAACAGCGGAAAGAAGAAGAGGAAAAAGAAAAGGAAGATGTCCTGTCGGAAAAAATCTATTTCGAGTTCGATGACTCCTCTCTGACCCGCGAGGCTCGCGATGTCCTGCAGCGCAAGGTCGAATGGCTCAGAGACAACCCTGATGAATGCATTGTTATAGAGGGCCACTGCGACGAGCGCGGCACGGATGAGTATAATCTGGCCCTGGGCTCGCGCCGCGCGGAAAGCGTAAAGGATTATCTGGTAAAAGCAGGAGTCGACGGAGACCAGCTCAGCACCATCAGCTACGGGGAAGAGCGCCCCGCTGAGGAGGGATCAGGCGAGGAAGTCTGGGAGAAAAACCGCAGGGCTGAATTCAGGTTCTGCAGGGATTAATAATAAAGGCCGGCTTTGCCGGCTTTTTGTAAAACAGGGTGCAGTAAAAACATGAATAAGACCTATCTTGTGTGTGCGGCCTTTTCATTGGCCGGGCTGCTTCTGCTCAGCACCGGGTGTGCCACTAATACTGATGTCCATCGTCTGTACAACCAGGTATCGGAACTCGAAAAGGAAAACCAGGAGCTGGAGTCCTCTCTTGACAGCCTTATAGAGGACCTCGGCTCGGACAGGGCCGAAGGCTATGATATAAGGCAGCAGTTTGCCAACCAGGACGCGGAACTCGACAATCTCAGATCCGAGATGCGCAGCCTGAGCGGCGAGATCGAGGAGGCGGAACACAGGACATCCGGAAACCTGAAGTCGCTTCGCGGCGATCTTGAAGAAATCGAGGAAGAGCTCGGGGATTTGTCCGGCAGGGCTGATTCATATGACAAACGCATCTCCCGCCTTGAAAAATTCATGGGCATGGAAAAATACGACGAGTCTGAATCGGACAAGGACGCGGACAAGGACAAGGATTCTTCCAAAGACGCAGGCCTTGAAGAGTTAGATGAGGATGAACTCTACAGCACTGCAAAACAGGCCTATGACGAGGGCGATCATGAAACCGCGGTGGAGGGCTTCGAGCTTTTCCTGGAGAAATTCTCTGATTCTGACAGGGCCGACAATGCCAGATTCTGGATAGGCGAGGTATATTTTGCCGAAAAATGGTTTGAAAAGGCCATACTCGAATACGAAGAAGTTATCAAGGAGTATCCTGACGGCAACAAGGTGCCGGGTGCTTATCTAAAGCAGGGAATGGCTTTTGAAAAGCTCGGAGAAACCGACAATGCCAGGCTGGTATTCCAGACCCTGCGTGAAAAGTATCCGGACAGCAACGAGGCTGAAATCGCCGGGCGCCAGCTTGCAGTAATGGAGGAATAGCCGTTTGGGTATGAAGATTGAGTTGCCATGGCAGCTTTTCTGGGAATAGACCCGGGGCTTGCATCCACCGGAATAGCAGTGGTTGAGGGTTCGCGCATGAATGTGTCGGGATATTCCTACGGTGTCATCCAGACGCATGCAAAGGACCCGGTGCCGCAGCGGCTGGACAGGATTTTTCGTGAACTCGGGCAGATCCTGGAGCAGATCCGTCCTGATGCGGTAATGGTCGAGGACGTGTTTTCACTGCCCAGATACCCGAAATCCGGCATAACCCTCGGCCGGGTCAGCGGCGTGATTCTTTTGGCAGGATTCCGGGCCGGAATCGCAGTGCATGAAATAGCTGTACGAGAGGTCAAGCAGGTTCTTACAGGAAACGGCAATGCCGGAAAAAAGCAGCTTGAAGAAACCGTGAGGGCAAGGATCGGGCATCATGAACCCATAAAACCTTCCCATGCTTCAGACGCCCTGGCTCTTGCACTGGTGGGACTTTACAGGGCGGGGTCCCTGGCTGCCCCGACTTTTGCCGGTGCCACTTTTTCCGGCGATTCAGGGTAAACTACCGGGTCTATTGTTTATGATAGCATATCTGGAAGGCTCGCTTTTAAAAAAGGAAGAAGACCGGATCCTTCTGCTCGCCGGTCATGTGGGCTACGAGGTCATGGTGCCCGCATTTGTCATGGAAACGATCGCGCCAATGCAGCTCGGTACGCACATCTCGCTTTATATATATTACCACCAGACAGAACATCAGCCGAAACCCGTGCTCATAGGTTTTAACCTGGAAGCAGAGCGGGAGTTTTTCCAGCTTTTTATAACAGTGGAGGCCATCGGCCCGTTAAAAGCGGTAAAAGCCCTGAATATACCGGTAAAGGACATTGCAAGGGCTATCGAGTCAAGGGATGCCGGGCCGCTAAAGAAGTTAAACGGCATTGGCGAGCGGACCGCCCACAAGATAATTGCCACCCTTGAGGGCAAAATGGGCAAGTTCGCTCTGATCCGCGATCTTCCTGAAAAAGAGCCCGAGCCCGAAGGCGATGCGGCGGATCAGGTAGTCGAGGTGCTCGTGGAGCAGCTCGGACACCGTCTGTCAGAGGCAAAAGAGATGGTAAGCGCCGCTTTACGCCGCAGGCCCGATATAACGGCTCCGGAGGAATTGTTTGAAGAGGTTTACAGGGGGCAGTTAGGCGATGAGCAATAACGGGTTTAAGTTTTCCTCTTCAAGTCAGGGTATTGTATCAGGCCACTGTCTGCCTGCGGACACCGAAGCCGAGATGGTCTCGCTGCGCCCCGAGCGCCTGGATGAATACATAGGCCAGCGCGAAACAATTGAGACCTTAAAGATCGCAATACAGGCTGCCATGCAGAGGGGCGAGGCCCTGGAGCACGTTCTTCTCCACGGCCCCCCGGGGCTGGGCAAGACCACACTTGCCCACATTGTTGCAAACGAGATGGGCGGAAAGCTGGTGGTAACCTCAGGGCCTGCCCTGGAAAAGGGCGGGGACCTTATAGGGATGCTAACCCAGCTGGAAGCAGGGGACGTGTTTTTTGTAGACGAGATCCACAGGCTTTCCAAGGCAGTGGAAGAGCTTCTCTACCCTGCGATGGAGGATTACTGCATAGATTTTGTTTTTGACAAGGGAATCAATGCAAGAAGCCACAGGTTCCGCTTAAAGCAGTTCGTTCTGGTGGGTGCAACCACGAGGGTGGGGCTTTTGTCTTCTCCGCTCAGGGACCGCTTCGGGATTTTCAGAAGCCTGGATTTCTATGACCAGGCGGATCTGGAAAAAATAGTCGACCGCTCCGCCCGTCTGCTTGACCTTCAGATTGACAACCCCGGGGCAGAGGAACTTGCCCGGCGCTCCAGGGGAACGCCCAGGATCGTAAACCGCCTTTTAAAAAGGGTGCGCGATTATGCACAGGTACGCTGCGACGGCAGGATCAACAAAACCGCCGTGGCAGATGCCCTGGGTCTTGAGGGAGTGGATTCCCTTGGCTTAACGCCGCTTGACAGGCGCTACCTTCAGACAATTATAGAATACTACCAGGGCGGCCCGGTGGGTATTGAGGCAATTGCCGCAACCCTTCAGGAGGAAACCGACACCTTAGTCGACGTTGTGGAGCCGTTTCTTTTAAAAACAGGCCTGCTCGTGCGCACCTCTTCGGGAAGAAAAGCCTCTTCAGGGGCGTTTTCTCACCTGGGCTACACAACGCAGCAGGTTTAACGGGGTTCGGCAGGGGTATACCGGCATGTCTGTGATCTCCCTTCTCACGGATTTCGGACTCTTTGATCCCTACGCGGGCATCATGAAGGGAGTGATAGCCTCAATCTGCCCGGACGCGCAAATCATAGACATCACCCACCAGGTCGCGGCCCAGGACGTTGCCCGGGCAGCCTTTTTCCTTGCATCGGCTTATCCTTATTTCCCCAAAGAGACCATCCATGTTGCTGTGGTGGACCCGGGCGTGGGAAGCAGCCGAGGGATTGCCGCGGTAAAAACACCTGCAGGGGTTTTTCTTGCACCTGACAACGGGCTGTTGACCCTGATACTCGAGGAACAGCAGGTTCTTGCTGCCTTCCGGGTTGAAAACCCTGATATATTCATACACCCTGTGAGCAGAACATTTCACGGAAGAGACATTTTCGCGCCCGCTGCAGCCAGGCTGGCGTGCGGCATGGACATGGAGAAACTCGGAGCACGCATTGATGCGGAATCATTGATACGGCTCGATTCGCTGCCAAAGCCCGAACTCGATGAAAAAGGCAGGCTCCTGGGGTTTGTGACAGCAGTTGACGGTTTCGGCAATCTTGTTTCAAACATCAGGCTCTCAGACATTGAAAAGGCCTTTAAGGGGAAAACAGATATCTGCATTCATGCAGGAGGGCGAGTAATAAGCGGGATAAGCGATTCCTACGTCTCGGTGGCAGAAGGCGAGCTCCTGGCAATAATAGGCAGCACAGGATGTCTGGAAATATCAGTAAATCGAGGCGATGCAGCCGGGCACCTCAACATTGGCAGCGGCGGCAAAATAATGGTCTCTTTGTGCGCGCAGCCGGACAGGGGCTAATCCCCCGGGCTGCCGCCTGCTTCAAACAGGCCTGCAAATCCGGCAAAGTCAATGTCAACATCCCGGAAGTTTTCAAATGTCACGTCTGTAAATGAAAGCGCGGTTTCATTTTTTAACCGGTCGAAAATGGCAAGATAATTGAAAAGGATACGCCGGTCCCAGTCAAGGCCCAGGCTGTCCGCGATTTCACGGATTTCCTCCTGCCGGCCCTCGATTTCGAGAAAATTCCCGAAAGGCATTTGGTCCAGGCAAAGCACCGCGTCTTTTATGCTCCAGGTTTCACGGTATTTTTCATACACCTGCTTCCCGCGGTATCCCAATTCGCTGAGGATGGCTTCTGCAGTGTCAAAGTCGCTCACCGTGATTTCAAGCTCCCGGTGTATTTTGAAGTCGCGGTTTTTTTCAGGCGGCTCCGCCTTATAGGTCAATTCCGCTTTGCCGTCTGTCTTACGCAGTCTCAGAAGGGCGTTTTTTTTGATAAGTGAGCAGTCAGTGTCTTCAAACCGTATGTTTCGTTCAAAGGTTTCTCCCCTGTATTGCGCCCCGGATTCGCGTATTGCACCGCGGATAAGCTCAGGGTCGGGCAGATAAAACTTTACTTCGATTTCCAGCGGTGTCATTGTCAGTTCCAGTTTTTTGCGTTCCAAAAAAATTGCACTTCGTTGCCCTGACGGCGGTGCGGAAAAGAGGGTTTCCGAGCGGAAATCGAGGCTCCGGGAGGCTCCTGGAGCGAGGGAACTCCTTTTTCGCGCCGCCGATCAGCCAGGGTGCCTATGGATTTCCTTACTGCAAAAATACCGCCGGGGCGGTGTAGATTGCTTTTTACAAGCGTGTAAAGCATAAGTAACAATTTGCGGGATGTCAACTTGACAATACGATCCCGATCCCGATCCCGATTTCGATTTTGACTACGATGACGATGAGGTGGAATGTTGGTTTTTTCTCTTGACAGGCGGGCGGGTTTTAGTTACAGATACCAAATTAAATTTTTGTGCGAAGGAGTCAGGACAGTGAGGAAATATACCAAGAGCGCCAAGCCGGGCGAAGTTGAGAAAAAGTGGTATGTGGTTGACGCCGAGGGAATGATTCTGGGAAGGCTTGCCACAGAGGTGGCGGCCCGTCTGCGCGGCAAGCGCAATCCCATGTATACGCCGCACGTTGACTGCGGCGATTTCGTGGTCGTTATCAACGCGGACAAGGTACGCCTTACCGGCGACAAATGGAAACAGAAGAACTATTACTGGCACAGCGGCTACATCGGCGGGATAAAGTCCATAACAGCGGAAAAGCTCAGGCAGAAGAGGCCCGAGGACCTGATCCGCAATGCAGTGCGCGGCATGCTGCCGAAAACACCCCTTGGCCGTGCAATGAACAAAAAGCTCAAGGTGTACGCAGGCAGCGAGCATCCGCACCAGGCCCAGCAGCCGGAGCAGCTTGAAATTTAAAACTGCAGATAACAACAATTTTTGTTATATATTAAATATCATTCGGGGGATTGATGGAACAGCAGAGCGTTTACTACGCCACAGGAAAACGGAAAATGGCGGTGGCAAGAACCTGGTTGAAACCCGGAAACGGGCAGATCATAATCAACAACAAGCCTGCAGAGGAATTTTTCGGCCTTGACTCTGCCCACAGGATGCTGATGCAGCCTTTTGAGCTCACAGATACCGTGGGCGAATACGACGTGAAAATAAACGTTCGCGGCGGCGGAGCCATGGGGCAGGCAGGAGCAATCAGGCACGGCATCACAAAGGCTCTTTTCCAGTCCAACCCGGATTTCCGCCTTGCGCTGAAAAAAGCCGGGTTCGTAAAACGCGATCCCCGGACCAAGGAGCGCAAAAAGTACGGTCAGCGGGGCGCACGGGC
>JAWLEU010000031.1:0-17311 GCA_041685965.1 Desulfosalsimonas sp. | reverse complement strand
TCACTGTATTGCTGATTGCAGAGTTTTCTTCTGTCAGACATCATTGCCCGACAGGATGACTTTTTTTAATGCCCCTTTCCTGCATAAATGAGCCGATCCGGCGCGGCCGGGCAAAAAACAATATCTTGCGAAACAAACAGAAACATCAAAAGCTCCCCCGATAACCACCCGAATGCCGTGGCCCGAAAGAGTTTTTCCTCCCCGGCGGCACACAAACACTAATTATTCAACAAATTGACAGCACACTGCAAAACAAGTATATACATAAAACACACAAAACAGCAAAACAAAGGTTTTCTAAGAATGCAGAAAATTCTGTTAATTGAACATGACAACCTTGCAGCTGAATCTGTGGCTCAGCATATTTACTCCCACCTTTCCATTGAATCCGAAATTGTAGATTGCCTGAGTGGAGCCGGGAGGCTTCTTGAAAAAAACCAGGAAGCCTATCTTGCTGTAATTCTTAATCTAAAATTAAGCCCGGAAAATTACGCCCCATTCAAAAAAATTCCCACCATTGCAGTGACCGGAGGAGCCCCCGTTTCTTCGAGGCAGATTGCGTTTGCAAGCAATGTCCTTGATTATGTGCCTGACTACGCAGGCTACAACCTGGAATACATAGTACAGCTTATAAGACGCGGGCTTTTCGCGGAATCCTACAAAATGCTGATTGTAGACGATGAGCCCCTGTCTTTGAACCTTATGAAAAATCTCCTTTCCAACAAGGGCTATTCCGTAATAGGTGCCGTCAACGAAAAACAGGCCCTTTCCCATCTTGAAAATAATCCCGGCATCCGTCTGATGATAGTTGACGGTGACATCTGCGAAAGAAACAACCTTCACCTTATTCGCACCGTCCGCAAACAGTACAATAAAAACCATCTCTCAGTTATACCCGTGTGCGAAAGATCCAATGAGCACCAGCGCCTGACCCTGCTTAGAAACGGTGCAAATGACTGCATCGACAAGCCTCTCAGAATCGAGGATTTCCATGTCAGGGTTATGCTGAATCTGCAGTTGATAGAGCTGATCAAAGAGCTGACCGAGCTTTCCAACCTGGACTTTCTGAGCCGCCTTTATAATCGCAGGTACTTTTTTGAAATGGGTAAAAAGCTATACGAGAATTTCAGGCGCGGCAATCTTAAGCTCACTTTGGCCATGATCGACATTGATCACCTCAAACATGTAAACGACACTTACGGCCACCTTGCCGGAGACAATGCAATTAAGCATGTCGCAGACAAGCTTTGCAAAAACCTTCGGGCCACCGACATCATTGCCCGTTACGGCGGAGAGGAATTTTCAGTGCTTTGCACTGATGTCAAACCAGGGGAAGCCAGCACTCTGTTTGAGCGCATTCGCCGATCCGTAAATGAAACCCCTGTAAACGCTGGACAAAACAGCCTGACTCTTACCATAAGCACCGGTGTGACATCGAGAAAATCTGAATCTTTTGAAGGCATGATCCACGCTGCGGACATGCTCCTTTATCATGCCAAGCAAAACGGAAGAAACTCAGTGATTGCAGATTGACTGAGCCACAAAGCTGCCGAAAGCCTGCCCTCCATGTTTAACATCGGATACTCAAATCAGAAAGTTAACTGCCCGTCAATAGTCTCATTAAAATTGACCGGCAAAACCGCTTCTGCCACTTGGTAAAATGGATATATAAAGGGCGGAAAAAACCATGAAGCAAAGCGCGGATATTGAAAAAATAGCCATTGTATTAAACCGGCCCAGGTATCCGGAAAATATAGGAGCTGCAGCCAGGGCAATGCACAACATGGGCCTCCGGGATCTTGTGCTGGTAAATCCTGAAAATTTCGACGCAGACCGCGCCCTGACCCTTGCCACCCATGCGGCTGCAAACGTGGTAAAAAAAATCCGGGTTTATCCTGACCTGGCCGAAGCACTCTCGGAATTCGGCTACGTGGCAGGCACCACCGCCAGGCTCGGCAGCCGCAGAAGGGCAGCGGTCGGTCCCCAGGCGATTGCAGAGCGCCTAATGCCGATCTGTGAAAATAACCGTGCTGCCGTGGTATTCGGACCAGAGGACAGGGGGCTTACAAACGAGGAAACAAGGCTCTGCCACTGCCTGGTAAATATCCCCACTGCCGGATTCTCCTCTCTTAACCTGGCCCATTCGGTCATGGTTATCTGCTACGAACTGTTCAAGGCAACCCTTGAACCTGCTGCCCAATCAGCTCCCAGGCTTGCCACCAGGCGCGAACTCGATATAATGTACTCACAGCTCAAAGACACACTTTTACGCATAGGGTTTATAAAAGCAGACAATCCGGATTATCGGCTGGACGGTTTCAGGAGATTTTTTTCAAGGTTTCCCATGCGCGCAGGAGAGGCAAGCTTAATCCGCGGCGTATGCAGGCAGATCCACTGGTATGCCGACAAATGCTACAGTAACGGAAAATACGGAAATACACCCGACCCGGCCCCGGGGACGGACGAAGATAATCAATAAGCTTGACATCGGCTCTGTTTGGCATAAAAATAGAAAAATAAAAATAATTTGCCTATCCCTGCTTTTAACCAGCCTTTATCAGGAGGTGCTTTCATGGACAAGATTCTACGAATCCAAATGGGCCCGGAACAGGCGCCTGCGGCCAGAACCGAACCCATCGGCGACTACGCGGGTTTCGGCGGCCGCGGCATGACATCGGCAATTATAGCCGGGGAAGTGCCGCCCCTCTGCCACCCTCTGGGCGAAGACAACAAGCTTGTCATAGCCCCCGGGCTGCTAAGCGGCAGTTCGGCAGCCATGTCAGGCAGAATCTCGGTGGGATGCAAAAGCCCTCTTACCGGAGGCATCAAGGAGGCAAACTCGGGCGGGCAGCCGGCCCAGGTCCTTGCAAGGCTTGGATACGCCGCAATTGTACTCGAGGGCAAGCCTGCAGACGACAAGCTCTACAAGGTAGTTGTAAACAAGGACGGTGTTGAGATCCTGCCCGCTGATGACCTTAAAATGACAGGAAACTACGATGCTGTGGAGCGCCTCAAGGCAGAATACGGAGATAAGTTCTGCTGTCTTTCCATAGGCCAGGCCGGGGAGATGAAGCTTGCTGCAGCCACCGTGGCATGCACGGACATGGAGCTTCGCCCTTCAAGGCATGCAGGCCGGGGGGGTGTTGGCGCAGTTATGGGAAGCAAGGGCGTAAAGGCCATAGTGCTCGATGATTCGGGCATGTCCATGAGATCCGCAAAGGACCCGGATAAGTTCAAGGAAGCCAACAAGACCTTTGTGGCAGGCCTGAAAAACCATGCAGTCACCGGCCAGGGACTTCCGGCATACGGCACCAATGTTCTTACCAACGTGGTAAACGAGGCAGGGGCTTATCCCACCTACAACTTCAAGACCGGCAGGTTTGCAGGGGCTTCTGCAATAAGCGGAGAGACCCAGGCTGAAACCGAGACTGCAAGGGGCGGCAAGGCCACCCACGGATGCCACAGGGGATGCGTGATCCGGTGTTCCGGCATATGGATGGACAAGGACGGCCATTACTTAACCAAGCAGCCTGAATACGAGACGGTGTGGTCCCACGGCGGAAACTGCGGCATAGACGACCTGGACGCAATTGCAATGCTCGACCGCCTGGATGACGACTTCGGCCTGGATACAATCGAAATGGGCGCCACCATTGGTGTTGCAATGGAGGCCGGGCTCGCGGAATTCGGCGATTCAGACAGGGCAATTGAACTGGTCAGGGAAGTGGGCAAGGCCACACCCCTGGGCCGAATACTGGGAAGCGGCGCGGCAGTTACAGGCAAGGTCTTCGGCGTGGAGAGAGTGCCGGTGGTTAAAAACCAGTCCATGCCTGCATACGACCCGAGATCAGTACAGGGCATGGGCGTTACATACGCCACTTCCACCATGGGCGCGGATCATACTGCAGGGTATGCGGTTACCGCCAACCTGCTCGGGGTGGGCGGTAACGTGGACGCCTTAAAACCCGAAGGGCAGATCGAGCTCTCCAGGGACCTCCAGGTGGCAACAGCCGCCATAGATTCAACCGGAATGTGTCTTTTCATTGCCTTTGCAATCCTTGACCAGGAAGAGACTTTCCAGGCAATGCTCGACATGATCAACTCATTTCACGGGCTTAATTTCACCGCAGACGACGTAACTGACATGGGCAAAAAAATCCTCAAGCTCGAACGCGATTTCAACGAACGCGCAGGATTCGGCCCGAAAGACGACCGGCTGCCTGAATATTTCAGAAAAGAAGCCCTTGAGCCCCACAACATAACCTTTCAGGTCAGCGACAATGACCTGGACACCGTGTATAACTTCTGATCCGCTGAATTAAATCAGACAAACAGAGCCCGGCCCGTTTAAGGGCCGGGCCTATGTTGAATGCGGTCCCCGGAATCCTTCATGGCAATAATTTTTTCAGCAGAAGTCAGAATAACAGTCCCGTACAAAAGACTCTCCCTTCTACGCCTTCTAACAGCCCGGGGCATACGTTTTGAAATACCCGCGGGCACCTCTGTGAAAGGGCTGCTTCAACAAGTACTGCCTGCTGACGAGAATTACATAGAAGACAGCATCCAGACCGTTTTCATGGACTGCCGCGCAGTTGACGACATTGAAAACACCATGATCCTGGGGCCCTGTACCATTGCTGTTTCATCGGCCATGCCCGGGGTTTTCGGTGCGGCTTTCCGGAAAAAAGGTGTATACAGCGGGCTGCGGTGCGGGTATAGAGAAACGCCGGGCCGCCGGGAAACAGAAAACCCTGACAAACCGGCGGTTGTGACCCTGAAGCTTTTCAACAAGGTGGCAGAAGATATAGGCAAAGCCATGCTTGCCAAAGGAATTTACATGGACGCACAGGAGTTTTTAAAATTCTGGAAGCAGCAGCAGGAGGTTCTGGAAAAGGAATGCAGCAGGACAATTATTGACGGCAAACCCGCGGAACCCGGACAAATCCCGCAGCTGCTGGAGGGAAAAACCGGGGATATAAGGCTTGAGGTGCTAACAGACAGGCAATGAGAGGTACTTTTTACCCAATGATCCTTTCATGTTCAGCTATGATGACCACTCGGCTCCTGATTGGTGCCTATCCTCCGCCGACCGGGGGGAAAAAACCAATCCTGTCACCGTCTGCGACCCTGGCGTCAAGGCCCTTGCGCACTCCGTTTACAAATGCGATTTTAACCTCTTTTTCAGGGACATTAAGCTGCTCCAGAATATCCCGTGCAGTGCTGCCTTCAGGCGCAGAAACCATGACGCGTTTGTCAGCCTTATTATGCGGCAGGTATTTTGCAAGAGAGGCATACAAATAGACTTCGAGTTCCATGGCAATTCTTAAATTTTGAGGGTTAAAAAAATCAGCACTGACAAGAAAAATAAAACACTTGAAACCATGATCGCAGGCCTGGCCCGCAAAATCAAGGACCCGGCCCAAAGAAGCGTCAGTGTGATCAACGAATCCGAGGCATTACAGGCGGCCCGCAAATGCGGATCCACCCTGCGGCAGGCATATATTGCCTCTCTTGGCGCGGGTATATGGCCGTTGAGATATCTGCGCAATTCACAGAGCCTGTCTGCAGACGAGCAGCTAAGACTTGCCCGGTCCTGCGCGGCAGTCATCGGCGCAGGGGGGCTGGGGGCAAATGTTTTGATGCTGCTCGCCCGCATGGGAATAGGCAGGCTTGTAATAGCAGATCCTGACGTTTTCGAGGAGTCCAACTTAAACCGGCAGCTCACAGCCTCAACCCAGACCCTGGGAATCGCAAAAACCGATGCTGCAAAAAACATGCTCCTGTCTGTCAATCCTGCTGTGGAAACAACCACCTTCCAGGCCGGGCTCACAGGTGAAAATGCAGCAGAGATTCTGAAGGGCGCGGATGTTGCATTGGACGCCCTTGACAACGTGCCTTCCAGGCTGGTGCTTGCAGACGCCTGCAGACAGGCAGCCATACCAATGATACACGCTGCGATCGCGGGTTTCGAGGGGCAGGTCATGACCATATTTCCCCACGATCCGGGACTTGAACTGATTTACGGGGAAGGCGGCCAGACTCCTTCCCCTGAAGCCTCGCCCGAGGCTGTCATGGGTGTGCCGGGTGTCACCCCTGCGATCCTGGCCGGACTGGAAGCCATGGAGGCTGTCAAGGTACTCCTTGGCCGCGGCAGGAGTCTTGGAAACCGCATGCTTTACGTGGATCTTGAAAATTCGGGATTTCAGGAATTTTCCTTTGAAAACGGCCCTGATCACTCCTGATCTTCAATAAGCCTTCGCACCCTTTGTTCTATCTCGTCGCGAACCCTGCGCATGAAATCAATATCCTGCCCCGAAGGATCGGGCAGGTCCCAGTCAATATATGAGACGCCCGGGATATAGGGACACTGCTCCCCGCACCCCATGGTAACTATCATGTCAGGTTTTCTCTCTGCCACGGCGTCCTCTATGGAACGGGGACTGCGATAGCCCATGTCTATGCCCTTTTCAGCCATGACTTCCCGCATTACCGGGTTGACCGAATCCGCCGGAGTACTGCCTGCATTCAGCGCCTCTATGCTGTCGCCTGCAAGATAGGCGGCAAACCCGGAGGCCATCTGGCTGCGGCAGGCATTTTCCCTGCAGGCAAACAGTATTTTTTTGCGTGAAAAAAGCGGATCAAGGTGTTTTGCAGCCTCTGCCGCATCTGCCGACACCCCGGGTTGTTTTTCCAGCTCGCCTGCTTCCTCGATTCTGCGGTATGTCAGGGAGCCTGTGAATTCCGCGCCAACTGCGTCAAAAAAATAGCGGGATGTAAGGCTCATTCCGTCAAAAAGGTTTTTGCCCTTTGTGGCGCCCACTGAAAGCATAAATCCCCGGCGCCGGGAACGGCCCGGGTCCTGCATGCCGAGCTTGTACTTTCTTGACCATAGGGTCTGGGTGCGGTCTATCACGGCCTTGATGCGCGCGGGAAAATTATAGAAATAAACCGGCGAGGCCAGAACAACAGCATCAGCCCTTCTGAGAAGAAAATAAATGCGGTTTGACATATCATCATCTGAAATTGCACACACGCCCTTTTTCTCGCAATAGCCGCACCCGGTGCAGGGCTCGACGTTCACGCGGGCGGCATGGATCTTTTCCGTGACCGCACCCCTGCCTTCAAGCTCCTGGAAAAAGGCATCGAGCAGAAAATTAGTGTTGCCCTTTAACCTGGGGCTTCCCTGTAATCCGAGAATATACATCAGTTTTCCCTTCCGGCCTGAAAAATCCTGTCTACGGCATCCCGGGCAAGCTGCCCGACGGAAATCCGCGTGATATGCCATTTTTCGAAAAAATCGATATCCGACTTGTCGGAAAACAGTTCCTCCAGCGCTCCTGTAACCGAAATTTCTGCTGCATTGCCGGCGGCCCATGCTGCATAACCGCGGTGCACGGGGTCCTTTGAGTAAAAAAAGGATACAATGTCGGGCACAACCACCCGTACTCGCTGAGGATCCGCCTGGGACAGCCTGCCCAGACCCCAGAGCACGCCCTTTTGAAGCCCGGGGTGCTCTATAAAGTTGCACCCAGGATTAACAAAGGAGCACAGGATATTTGCGTATTCTGATGCCATGGCAGGACTTGATGCAGTGATTTCGCCCATGGCCTCCGGAGAGCCCCAGCCTATTCCGCCTGACTCGTCATTTAACATCCACATCAGTCTGCGCATAATCACCCTGGCTGATTCCCGGTCCGACTCGGCAAGTCCGGCTGCGACCTCTCCGGCAGCAGCAACTGCCCGCCACCGCAAAAGTTCATCAGAATCGTAAAAACAGGCGATCAGGGCATTTATGATCCGCCGCGGCCTGTATACGGATATTTCTGAAAGCGCCCTGCGCCTGTCATCAGCCGAAAGCAGACGCCTTACCTCTTGCTTCAGAGCCCTGTAACCCGGCAAGCCTAGAACACCACTATCTCGAAGCCCTGGTCCCGGAACCCTGCAAAAGACGGGTGGCCTGACATGTCATCTAATAAGGCCAGGCCTTGTTTTTCCGCTGAACCCGAGGTTCCCATCTGGGTTGAGCAGGCCCGGCAGACACCTGCAACAAGGTTCCTGCTCTTTACCTGGCCCCACATCCTGGAAAACGGCGTTCCCTCGTTTTCAAGTCCGGGAAGAAGCTTTGTGGCCTCGCCCTCCATGATTACGCTTATGTCATATCCGCGCTCATCCATGTCAAGCGCATTTAAAAGCACATGAATAAAACACATGGAATCATCCCTGAATACAAACAGTGCTACTTTTTTTTCGCTCATCACCTGTCTCCTGCCGTGCCGGTATATTGATCATATCCATTTGATACAGTCTGACGGGCAGTTTTTAATCGCCTCGTCAACGCAGTCCGCAGGGTAATCCTCAAGCTGCACCACCCGCACATAGCCCGAATCAGTAATCACAAAGACCTCGGGGCAGACATCCTCGCACACCCCGCATCTTATACATTCTGAAAGCTCGACATCCGGTTCTGACACCTTGTCGATCATCCTTTGTTTACAGCATTGCCGATTTTCCGGCCGAAATCAACGCACTGCGCCACTGCATCAGCATCCGGCACATACTGGATGCGCAGGCCCGGATCAATGATGTCGACTCCCATGGCCTCGAGTTCCTCCCGGATGATCTTGACCGACTCGCCGCTCCATCCGTATGAGCCAAAAGATGTTCCAATCCGGTTTTTGGGCCGCAGTCCCTTTACATAGGTCAATAAATCGGCCACAGTGGGAAAGATCATGTTGTTTATGGTCGGAGAACCTATTACAAAGGCTTTTGCATCGAGAAGTTCGGTCATGATATCGCTTCTGTGCGAACTTCTTATATGAATGGGCTTTACAGCCACGCCTGTTTCAGCGATACCGTCGGCAATGTTTTCAGCCATTGTCCTGGTGCTTTTCCACATGGTATCATATGCCACCACCGCCTTGTTCATGGGAATCTGCTTGCTCCAGGTAACATAGGCGTTTATTATTTTGGCAGGATCCTTTCTCCAGATAATGCCGTGATCCGGACATATCATTTTTATATCAAGACCCATCTCGGTTACCTGTTCGGCCAGCTTCAGGATCTTGGGGGCATACAGAAGAAGAATATTGGCAAAGTATTTTTTTGCATGGGGCATGATGGCATGGTCTATCACATCATCAAACATTTCGTATCCGGCATAATGCTGGCCGAATGCATCGCTTGAAAAAAGAATGCCCTCAGTCTTGTCAAATGTGAACATGCTGTCGGGCCAGTGAAGCATCCTGGTTTCTAGAAACACAAGCTGCCTGCTGCCGATGGAGAGCTCTTCTCCGTTTTCAACCGGCCTGTAATTCAGCTTCTGGGAAAAGTGTTGTGAAAGATTCTTGTGGCCCATCTTGGAGCAAAGCACCGGCTTGTCCTCGCCGATATAATGCATCACACGTGGCAGGGCTCCTGAATGGTCCATCTCGGTATGGTTGCTTATCACGAAATCAATCTTTTTCGGATCCACCACAGCCTCGATGTTGGCAAGCATCTGGTCTGCAAAACCCTTTTCAACCGTATCAATGAGAACTATTTTTTCATCCACTATAAGGTAGGCATTGTAGCTAGTGCCCCGGTCAGTGGAATAGCCGTGGAAATCACGGATATTCCAGTCCTGCACTCCGACTTGGTAAACGCCTTTTGCAATCTCAACAGGTTTCATCGCACCTCATCCTCTTATACTTACTGTTTTATTGTTATCCATTGCTGGTCAATGCTTTCAAATACCGGGACTATAAATTCGAAATCCGAATATTGAAATCCGGATTCAGGTTTTGTGCTCATACTTTTTTTGGCACCGGGCCGGTTTCAGGCAGCAACCCTCGAAATATGGTGCTGCCAACCTGAAACCGGCACTCTGCCGGATTACCCCTGCTTTTCAAAATCCGACTTGGGTGCGCCGCATACAGGGCATTCCCAGTCATCAGGCAGAGCGTCAAAACTTGTGCCGGGCTCGATGCCGTTGTCAGGATCCCCTTGTGCCGGATCATAGACGTAGCCGCATATGGTGCATACATACTTGTCCATATAAATTTCCTCCTTTGCGCTTTACTGGTTAAACATCTGCTGTTTGAAGAAAAACAGCACCTCATTATAAATGCCCGGCCGCCGGAGATATCCCCGCCTTACCGCCGGTGACAGCTCTGGCACTTTGTGGGGCCGGAGGCCCTTGATTCATCCTGCCGGGCCACATGGCATTTTATGCACTGGTTGTTCATAACCTGCTGTTTTTTAAGTTCGCCTGCCTTCTGCCTGTCTATAATCGCATCCTTTTTTTCAGGATACGAATCATGACAGACTTTGCAGTCTTGCAGGCTTTGCTGATGAAGCCCGTGGGGAAAGGGAACATCTCCCGGAGCGCCGCCCCGCAGAGTGATCATGTCCGCTCCCTTGTCAGAAGCATCCTTTTCGGATTCAGATGTTTCCGCAGCCAGGGCCGCTGCTAACAAGACAAGAACCAGCACGCAAAAGCCCTTGAAGCAGACTCTGTTTTTTCCGCCCATGAGTTTTTCTCTTGGAATCAGGGTTATAAACCGACCCGGCGGGTATCAGGTTTCCAGCTTGGCGGCAAGCTCCTTGCCGTAGTCCTGAGCCATCTTAATGCCTCCTCCGAGGCTGCTGTTTTTCAGCATCAAGGGATTGTCCACCATGTTCATATTGAAAATATTTTTCATGGTATCAAAAATCCGCTCTGCCGCCTCCCCGCTCCAGCCGAATGAGCCGAATGCTCCCCCCACGCGGTTTTCCAAATCCGCCTTTTCCGCCAGGAAAAGAAAGGTCTTCATGCTCTGCAGCATGTCACCGTGATATGTCGGAGAGCCGAACACGTATACATCATAACCTGCAAGATCCTTTTCCGAGGCGATGTTTTTCACATCCGCCACATGGACATCGATTCCGCTAAAACGCATACCCTCTCCCACCAGCTCGCCAATCTGCTGCGTCTGGCCGGTGCGGGTGGCGTATGCGACAAGAGCTTTCGCCATTTTTCCAATCTCTCCTAGTGCTTGGATCCTATCCGGTCATCGCGGCCGGAATCTTCACAATCCGGTGTATAGCAGGAATTATCCACGAACTCGCATTTTTCCTTGCAGGAAGGGCACTGGTTCGGCGGCGCGTCAGCCTCGAACGTATATCCGCAGTTGCTGCACCTCCAGCTTGCCATAAAACACCTCCGTTTAATTAGTTTTTACCGCCGGGACACAGCCGCAGGCAGTTACTTCTTCAGCTTTGTCAGCTCACCGCCCAGCAGGCGGATATGCCCCATTTCTTCCTTGATTATATTTTCAATCCGGTTTTTCCCGTATTTTTCAGGCACCAGTTCCTTCATGCCCACATAAAGGACAATCGAGTCTTTTTCCGCCTGGATGGCGGACTTTAAAATATTTTCCATGGAAGAAGTATCAATGGGCTTTTCAAAAAACACCCTTATATCAGCCAGGGCCTTTAGATATCTTTCCGCATCTCCTTCGGGATCAAAAGCGGTCTCGGCTTTTTCCCTTTCCTTGAGCTCGCTTCGCATCTGCTCGAACATACGCTTGTGATTTCTTTCCATATCAGCCAGCCCAAGCAGCATGTCCTTGCCCTTGGGGTCTGATACATCTTCTGCAGCCTTCTCGTAGAATTGCTCTCCGTTTACCTCGATGTCCTCTGCCAGCTTAAAAATGTCGTCCGCGCTGAAATCAAATGCAGCCATCATTTCCTCCATCCGTGTTCTTAGATTAAAATAACCGGCAATTACAAAAATAATGCCTCTGTTGTTTTTTGCCACCCGATTAATATCATCTCTGTAACTATCCAGCCGATGCGGGAGCAGCCGTGCTGTGTGAGTCACCATCCGCATTGCAGATAGCCTCTGGCATCCCCACTAAAGGAGTCAGGAAAAATACACGGAATAAATTCGAAATCCGAAGCACGAATATCGAAATAAATTCCAATGACTAAAATTCAAAATCCGAAACAGATGCAGATCGGTCAAACTTTTCCGCCTTCTCCAACATAGATAAAGGATTTTAATCTTAATTAACGTCTCCTGCTCCTTTTTTCATGGGCCTGCTCTTCGGCTTCAGCCGCCTTTTTGATCTTGTAGCCGGCGTCCCTTACAATTCCGTAAAGCACGCCGCAGCCCACGTCCTGCCTGTGGGCATCTCCCTGGTCGGCCAGCCTCAGCATGGCTTTTACCAGTCTCAGTGTCCTTTTAATATTTTCGTCAGCCGGTTTCAATACCCCGATTCCATAAATTCACGATGAATTGCATTTAATCTGACTGCCGGTGTAAAAAACTTCAGTCATTCTTGCAAGGCTTTACAATATCCATGCCAAAAGTCTCGCAGCAACACCGCTGGTATTAATAACAAATCTTATCCAGGCGTTCACGCTTCTGGGCCCGGAAAAATAATGTCTTTGCATCTGCCTTTTTTTCGTGTATCAAGCCGGATCATGGCACAGTTTTGTTTCATAAAATGGCCGCGGCTTTATAGGGGTACCCTGATCAAACGATACAAGCGGTTCATTGCAGACATACGCACGCAAAACGGAGAAACAATAACCGCCCACTGCCCCAATTCAGGCAGCATGGCCGGATGCAGCCAGCCGGGAAGACCTGTTTATTTCTCAGAATCAGATAACCCCAAACGCAGGCTGAAATATACCTGGGAGCTTATTGAAATGCCCGGCTCCCTGGTGGGTACAAACACCCTGGTGCCAAACAGGCTGGTGAGGCAGTGCGCGGAAAAAGGGGTAATTCCTGAACTTGCGGGCTATGATTCGGTGCGTACCGAGGTCCGGGCAGGCACCAGCACCAGGTTCGACCTGAAGCTCGAAGGCGGCGGCCTGCAGCCATGTTATGTGGAAATAAAAAACTGCACTCTTGTGGAAGAAAATACTGCCTATTTCCCTGATGCAAAAACAGAGCGGGGAAGAAATCACCTTGATGAACTCCGGCGCCAGGTGAAACAGGGAAACAGGTGCTTCATGTTTTACCTGATACAGCGCATGGATGCACGGCAATTCAGGCCCGCAGACCATATAGACCCGGAATACGGAAAAAAGCTGAGGCAGGCTGTTAAAAACGGCGTCGAAATACTTGCATATGACGTAGAGATAGACACGCAAATGATAAGGCTGGGCACTGCCATTGCCTGGCAGCTTTAGAAAAAGGCCGGCGATCATTTAATTTCAGGCACGGCTTCCGGAAATTCCCTTATAAACCTGTATAAGGTCGCCCTCCCGACCTCAAGCCTCTTTGCAGCCCTGACCTTGTTTCCTGCGGTTTTTTGCAGGGCTGTTCTCACTGTTTCAACATCGAGCTTTTTATCAGGCCCGCGCCGCCTGTCTGACGGCTGGTGTGCCCGGAGCTCGGCCGGAAGATCAGAAGACCTGATTACCTTCCCTCCCCTTCTTACCACTGCAAACTGCAGAACGTTCTGGAGCTGTCTCACATTTCCGGGCCAGTCATATTCCATCAAAATTGTCATTGCCTCGTCTGACACCGCAAGCGGAGCGCTGTCTCCGTGGTCGCGGGCGGCCTGGCGCAGAAAATGCTCGATCAGAAGAGGAATGTCGTTTCTGCGCTCTCGCAGTGGCGGAAGGTGTATGGGTATGACGTTTAACCTGTAATAAAGATCCTCGCGAAACCTGCCCGCACTGATTTCCTTGTGCAGGTCCCTGTTTGTGGCACTTATAAGGCGGACATCCACTGATACGGTTTTTTCTCCGCCCACCTTTTCAAACCTGCCGCTCTGCAGAAATCTCAGCAGCTTTACCTGCATGGCGTTTGAAAGCTCTGCAACCTCGTCTAAAAACACGGTGCCGGTGTGGGCGAGTTCGAACCTGCCCTTTTTATCCCGCACAGCACCGGAAAAAGCCCCCCTTACGTGGCCGAAAAGCTCGCTTTCGATCAATCCCTCAGGAAGGGCGCCGCAGTTTATAGGTACAAACGGGGCCCCGGCCCTCCTGCTTTCGTTGTGTATGGCCTCTGCAACCAGTTCCTTGCCTGTTCCGGTTTCTCCTGAGATGTTGACCGGGTAGTCGTATCCTGAAAGATCCCGGATCTGCTGAAAGATCTGAAGCATCTTGTTATCCCGGCCTATTATGTTTGAAAACCCTGTCAGTTCGCCGGTCTTAAACCGCAGTTTTAAAAGCTCTGTCAGATCCTGTATTGAGGCCAGAACCCCCACAATCCTGGGTGAATCATCCCTTATAGGCGAAACAGACATTTCCACCTTCCGGATCTGCCCATCCCTTGTAACTACATTGACAGGGTACTCTATTTTTTCCGGGAGATTTTCAGGGTCATGTTCACGGCTGTCGTCAAAAAGGCAATTGCCTCCGCAAAACGGCTCGCCGAACGCCTCGTGGCAGTCACGGCCCAGGACCTCATCCCGGCTGTATCCGGTAATTCGCTCTGCCTCGTGGTTAAAAAAAAAGATCCTCCTGTTTAAATCATGGGCTATTATGCCCTCCCTTAAATTATCCAGGATCCGCACAAGATTCTGCTTTTCCGCCAGCAGCCTGGTCAGGTTGTCTTCCGTCATATTTTCGCCCCTGGAGTGTTTCAAACGCCTGTTAAAAAATAGATCCACAGGCCGTATTGCTGTGCTGCAATCAACGGTTTAAGCCACAGCATACCATCGTGGAATTTCCGGTCAAGCAAATGTCTCAACTTTATGACACACCTGCTGACAAGCGGCGGTGGGGCGATCGGGAAAAAAGACCCCCTGGGGCAGGCAGGGCAAACCGCCCCCAAACGATTTGCAGGGTTTTAAAAGCCCTGCAGTCGGTTTCCGGCTTACAAACCGCACTTGCAGGGCAGTGTATCCCGGAATGGTTAAAAAAGCTTTTTATGCATAACTGTAAGGAAATCTCAGGATCTTTTTATGTTGTCTTTTAACTGCGCGATCTGCATGCCGAGACCGATGCACTGTTTTCCCTGCATGCAGGTTTCAGCGTCTTCCGGCTCCAGGTGGGTTGTCAGCTCATGCTGATCTTTTTTAAGATCCACGATCCAGGCGTTTTTTTCTTTATCGTAATCGACAGTCACATCGATTCCGCACTCGCCTATATCAGGGTATATATCCTTGATCTTCTGGCAGATTTCATCCTTGTCATACATTTTAAACCTCCTCGTATTGTTTAAATTCCATTTACACTGCTTCCTGCCTGTTTTGCTTAAAAATATACTTCCGCCCCCTTGAACTGTCAAATATCCGGGCCTGAAGCATATGAACCTCTTTGACTTCCGCGCCGCCGCGAATATATTTAAACAAACAGGAGAAGACTTTAATACAATCAACGCAAAGAACACCTTTTATACCCGGCAGCCCGGGAAAGGGAGGGAATCAATGGCAATTGAAAAACAATACAAGGCATGGCGTGTTCATGAGCATGACGAAGGCTACGCAGGCGGGGAAGAAACCTGCAACACGGCTGATCTGCCTGAAAACGAAGTACTTATCAGGGTTACACACTCGTCGCTTAACTACAAGGATGCGCT
This sequence comes from Desulfosalsimonas sp., assembly GCA_041685965.1. GTDB lineage: Bacteria > Desulfobacterota > Desulfobacteria > Desulfobacterales > Desulfosalsimonadaceae > Desulfosalsimonas. Next base: position 1,812 of record JAWLEU010000031.1, on the reverse strand, counting down.
TTCAGCCACAGGAAACAAGGGGGTTACACGCAACTACCCTCATACTCCGGGCATTGATGCCGCAGGTGAAGTGGTTGAATCCGGGGGCAGCCCTGCCGTGGGTACACAAGTGCTTGTGACAGGTTATGACCTGGGAATGAACACACCGGGCGGTTTCGGCCAGTACATCCGTGTTCCGGCTGACTGGTGTGTGGAGATGCCCGCAGGCTGGGATGCCAGAACAGCAATGATTTACGGCACCGCGGGCCTTACCGCAGGCCTGTCTGTAACCAAGCTGCTGAAAATGGGGGCCTCTCCGGATCAGGGAAGGATGGCGGTAACCGGCGCCAGCGGCTCGGTTGGCAGCGTGGCAGTGGAGATTCTCTCGAAGATAGGCTTTGAGGTGGCTGCCGTGAGCGGAAAGCCTGACCGTGAAGAAGAACTCAAAAAACTCGGGGCTTTTGAAGTTCTCGGGCGTGAGACCCTTGAACCCGGGAAAAAACCGCTTGTCAAACCTCTGTTTGCAAATGCCGCTGATACTGTCGGAAACGGGCCTCTGGCAGAGCTGCTAAAGCAGATCCGTCCGGGCGGCTCTGTTTCTTGCTGCGGGCTGGTGGCCGGGACCCAGCTGGAAACCACTGTACTGCCTTTTATCCTGCGGGGAGTAAACCTGCTGGGCGTGGACTCGGTTGAAATTCCCATGGAAGAAAAAAAGGCTGTCTGGCAGAAACTTGCCGGCGAATGGTCCTGTCCCGGGACTGAGCAAACAGCAAGAGATATCAGCCGCAGGGATCTTGACTCAGCTTTGAAAGCATTTTTGAAAGCAGAGTCCTTCGGAAAAGTAGTTCTGGATCACAGCCTGTAACAGGAGCAGCAGACAATTAAACTATCCAGCCTTCATTTTCGGCGATTGCTTCCTCGACTGTATCGTGAAGCCATCCTTCCAGGCCGGGCTCAAGATAGAATGCTGGCTGCAGAAGGCTTGCGTCGCGGGCAATTATCCCCTTTTTCCGGGCAATTTCAGCCAGCGGAGTAGAGGGGTAGATCCTGATGCCGGCAGTGAGCTTAACGCTTTCAAGTTCAAGGGATTCCGCGAAAGAAATGCTTTTTCTTACGCTCCGGCGGGTTTCTTCCGGCCCGCCTAGCAGCAAAAAACCCATACGCTCAATGCCGTGCCTGTAAAGTATTTCCGACAGCCTGCGGATATCTTCTTTGCCGTATTTTTTATTCATGGCTGAAAGTACGCGCTCATCAGCGCTTTCAAACCCGACACTGGCAGCCCGGCACCCTGCCCGGGCCATTTTTTCCACAAGCACCTCGTCTATGAAGCCGGGATAAAGAATACACTGCCAGCTTATGTCAAGCCCGGCTTCAACAATTTTGTCACACAGGGCCTTTGCATACCTACGGGGCAGATTGAAGGTGTTGTCCACGAAAAAAAAGTTTTTAAGCCCTTTTTCAGCGAACTGCCGCAGGTTGTCCACTGCGATCCCGGGGTCGTGGCTGCGCATCTGCTGGCCCTCTATAGCCGGGGTTGAACAGTAGCTGCAGTTCATGGCGCAGCCCCGCCGGGTTTGAAACGGCACCATAAGCTCACGCCCGTTTTTATCCGGAGGTGTCTTCAAGTGCGCGCCCGGTGTCGGCATTGGAAAGTCATCAAGCTTGCGGCTGTGCAATGCAGGGGCCATAAGTCCCTTGCCGCGGACCCACAGCCCGTTTACTCCGTCTAATGAAGCATTTTTTTCCATCCGCTCCAGCAGCTCCTGCATGGCCCATTCCCCTTCTCCCTGGATTCCGAAATCGGCTCCCAGAAAAGCAAGTGCAGACTCGGGG
>JAWLEU010000030.1:0-17335 GCA_041685965.1 Desulfosalsimonas sp. | reverse complement strand
GATCAGCCATCTGTTGATCAGCCCTTGTTGTACCGGCTTTCCGGAGACGTGTTCCAGCTCCACGTGGACCCTGAGTTTGCTGAAATGGCGGGATTTGAAAAACCAATAATGCACGGTCTGTGCACCTACGGCTTCGCCTGCCGCGCCCTTATAGCAAACCTCATTCCTGGTGAGCCTGAACGTACTCACCGTTTTGACTGCCGTTTTTCAAAAGCGCTTTACCCCGGAGATCCCATCAGGACCAGGATCTGGAAGCTCGGCGACGGCAGGGCAGCCTGGGAGGTTATAAACGCGAAAACCGGGGATACGGTAATTACAAACGGTATTTTCGAGTACGGCGAGGTCCCAAAGGACGAAATACGTTTTGACGGCCAGGTTGCCGTTGTCACCGGAGCAGGCGGGGGTCTGGGCCGGACGTATGCCCTGGACCTTGCGGCCAGGGGCGCAAAGGTTGTTGTAAACGACCTTGGCGGACCCAGGGACGGCTCAGGCGAGGGATCTGCCACGCCCGCGCAGAAGGTGGTGGATGAAATCAGGGATGCCGGGGGCGAGGCTGTTGCCAGCTACGACAACGTGGCCACCGCCGAAGGCGGTGAAAATATAGTCAGGTGCGCCACAGACAATTACGGAACAGTTGACATCCTTATAAACAACGCAGGCATCCTGCGCGACAAAAGCTTTGCCAAGATTGATCCGGATACCTGGCAGGGCGTGATAGACGTGCACTTAAACGGCGCCTACAACGTCACCCGGCCTGCATTCCGTGTTATGCGGGAAAAAGGATACGGAAGAATCATTATGACGACCTCTGCTGCGGGGTTGTACGGCAACTTCGGCCAGACCAACTATTCCGCTGCAAAGATGGGTGTGGTTGGATTAATGAACACTCTTAAACTCGAGGGGCGAAAATACAACATCAGGGTCAATACTGTGGCCCCGCTTGCCGCCTCCAGGCTAACGGAAGACGTTATGCCGGCAGAGTTTCTCGACAGGCTCAAACCGGAGTTCGTCTCTCCTCTTGTGCTGTATCTGTGCTCTAAAAGATGCCCGGTCAGCGGGCATATATACAATGCCGGGATGGGGTGCTTTAGCCGTGCAGCCGTAATAACAGGACCGGGGGCTGTCGCCGGAGATCCTGAATCAATTCCGGATGCAGAGCATGTCTTTGACCGCCTGGATAAAGTGAGAACCCTTAAAAACGGAAGGGAGTTCGGGGAATTAAACGAGCAGGTTGCTGACGTTATAAACGCATTTGCCGAACCCGGCCAACAGGAGCCCGGGGATTCGTCCCGCTCCGGATTCACGGAGCCCGGGCAAGTGTTTTCAGCCATGCCTGAAGCATTTAACCCGGATGCAGCCAAAGGCGTGGAAGTGGTCTTTCAGTACCATATCTCAGGCGAGGCAGGCGGTGAGTGGTACTGCATCGTGTCAGGCGGCACATGCAAGGTTGAGAAGGGAACACATGAGAACCCCACCTGCACCCTGAAAATCAAAGACACTGATTTTCTGGCCATGATCAACGGCGAACTGCCGGCCATGCAGGCCTACACTTCCGGCAGACTCAAGATAAGCGGAGACATAATAAAGTCCCAGCTCATAGAAAAGCTGTTTCAACTGTAAAATAAGATGGCACCATCTAAAAACTTACTTTTTACGAGTGTATCAAATAAAAAGGGGTGAAAAAATGATCGGCATCACTTCATACGGCGCATATGTTCCGCGGCTGCGGCTTTCGCGTTCAGCCATTTACCAGGCCATGGGATGGTTTTCCCCGGCGATTGTAATGGTGGCCCAGGGGGAGCGCTCCATGTGCAACTGGGACGAAGACGCTGTAACCATGTCAGTGGAAGCATCAAGAAACTGTCTTGAAAATATCAGCAGGGATAAAATCCAGGGCCTGTGCCTGGCATCAACCTCGTTTCCGTTTGCAGACCGCCAGAACGCGGCGGTTGTGTCCACCGCCTTAAACCTGCCCGAAGACATAACAGGCGCCGATTTTACAGCGTCCCAGAAGGCCGGCACCACTGCCCTGCTGTGGGCACTTGAGGCCTCGGCCGGATCAGGCGGCAGAAACCTTCTGGTAACAGCCTCTGACTGCAGAATGACAAAGCCGGGCGGGTTCTACGAGATGTGGTACGGGGACGGGGCCGCGTCTTTTACGGTGGGAGGAGAAAACGTGATCGCCGAGTTCACAGGAAGCTACAGCATAACCTGCGATTTTGTGGATCATCACCGCGGGGCGCACAACCGATTCGACTACACCTGGGAGGAACGATGGGTCCGGGATGAAGGCTACTCAAAGATCATTCCGGAAGCTGTAAACGGGCTTTTAAAAAAGCTTGACCTTGAAATGGACAAGGTGGACAGGCTCGTGTATCCATGCTTTTTCAAGGCTGAACACAAGAAAATAGCAAAGAAACTGGGCGCGGATCCTGAAAAAGTAATGGACAACATGCACGAGGTGTGCGGCGACACCGGCTGCGCCCATCCTCTTTTAATGCTTGCCGCTGCCCTGGATGAGGCAGGGCCGGGAGAAAAAATCGTGGTGGCCGGCTTCGGCCAGGGAAGCGAGGCCCTGTGCTTTACTGTAACAGAAAAAATAAACGAGTTAAGACAGAGCCCGAAGGTCAAAACCATCCTGGAAAACAGGGAAGTGGTTGAAAATTACCCAAAATGGCTTGTGTTCCGCGATCTTATGGAACCTGAAATGGGTATCAGGGCGGAAGCCCCCACCCAGACAGCCCTTACCACGCTGTGGCGCAGACGGAAGATGATTCTGGGACTGGTTGGCGGAAAATGCACGGAATGCGACACACCGCAGTTTCCCAAGACTGATGTTTGCGTGAATCCACAATGCACCGCCCGCAGGACCCAGCAGGACCATGAATTCGCGAACCAACCGGCCAGAGTCAAGACCTTTACCGGGGACATGCTTGCGGTATCCTACGATCCTCCCCATGTGTACGGCATGATCCAGTTTGAAGGCGGTGGCCGCTTCATGGCGGATTTCACCGACTGCAAGCTCGAAGAGGTAAAAGTCGGCCTGCCTGTGCAGATGGTTTTCAGAAAACGAACCCAGGACAAGGAACGCGGTTTTGTAAACTATTTCTGGAAAGCCAGGCCGGTCCCGGGTGCTGCAGAGGAAATGGCAAAAATCAGGTTTGACGGCCAGGCGGCAGTAATCACGGGCGCCGGAGGCGGCCTGGGGCGAGCCTATGCCCTTGAACTTGCAGCCAGGGGCGCAAAAGTAGTGGTAAACGACCTTGGACCTGCCAGGGACGGTACAGGCGGGGGATCCACGGCTCCGGCCCAGCAGGTGGTTGATGAAATCAAGGCTGCAGGCGGCGAAGCTGTTGCAAACTATGATAACGTGGCCACGCCCGAAGGCGGAGAAAACATAATCAGGTGCGCAACCGACAATTACGGCCGGGTGGACATAGTTATAAACAATGCCGGCATACTCCGGGACCGCAGCTTTACCAAAATGGAGCCCGAAGACTGGAACGCGGTTGTGGATGTACACTTAAACGGCGCATTCAACGTCACCCGCCCGGCTTTCCGCATAATGCGCGAGCAGGGATACGGACGGGTAATCATGACCACGTCCGCGGCCGGACTTTACGGAAACTTCGGCCAGAGCAACTATTCCGCCGCCAAGATGGCCCTGGTGGGAATGATGAACACGCTTAAGCTCGAGGGCAAAAAGTACGACATCCTGGTTAACACCATAGCTCCACTTGCGGCCTCCAGGCTTACCGAAGACATCATGCCGCAGGACATGCTCGACAGGATGAAGCCGGAGCTTGTAACCCCCATGGTCGTTTACCTGTCAAGCCCGCAGTGCAGCGAAACAGGAGAAATTTTCAACGCTGCAATGGGGTGTTTCAGCCGTGCCGCCGTTCTCACCGGGCCGGCTGCCAGGATCGGAGACGGTGAAAACCCGCCGACCCCTGAAGAAGTGAGTGAAAATTTTTCAAAAATCAATGACATGACCGATGCAAAGGAGCTGGAAGACGCCAATGCTGCGATGCTGGAGCTGGTGTCACCGCCGCAGTCTTAAAACCCGGAATCCGGATGCAAAACCGGCAAGTGAAAACGGTTCGATTTGATAATCTATTAGTAGTTTCGGCTTAGAAATTTTTCCGGTCCGGGATTTCGGCTTCGAATTAATAAATATACGAGGGAGGACTGAGCATGGCAACAGGTATAAGGGACAAGGTGGCGATAATCGGCATGGGATGCACCAGGTTCGGCGAGCGGTGGGACGTTGGTGCAGAGGAGCTGATGCTCGAATCCTTTGAGGAATGCCTAATGGATGCCGGTCTTGAACCCCCTGACATCCAGGCCGCATGGTTCGGCACCTGCATGGATGAAATAAACGTGGGCAAAACCGCAATGCCCCTTGCCACAACCCTTCGGCTGCCCATGATACCGGCCACCAGGGTTGAAAACTACTGCGCAACCGGCACCGAGGCTTTCCGGGGGGCATGCTATGCCGTTGCATCAGGGGCATACGACATATGCCTGGCTCTGGGCGTTGAAAAACTCAAAGACACCGGCTACGGAGGGCTTCCGGCGGGTGGATCAAACACGGGCTCTCTTTCATGGCAGTGGTGGCCAAACCTGACCGCGCCCGGATCATTCGCCCAGCTGGCAAGCGCATATGCCGCCAAGTACCGAATAAAGGACGAGGACCTGAAACGGGCCATGGCCCATGTTTCTGCAAAAAGCCATGAAAACGGCGCCATGAACCCAAAGGCCCACCTGCGCAAAAAAGTCTCGGAGGATCAGGTGATGGCAGCTCCGATCGTGGCCCACCCCCTGGGCCTTTTTGACTGCTGCGGGGTAAGCGACGGATCTGCGTGCGCAATTGTAACCACCCCTGAAATTGCGAAAAAGATGGGGAAAAAGGATCTTGTCTCTGTCAAGGCTCTGCAGCTGGCGTTGAGCAGCGGAGAGGAACTCGGGTTTGACCAATGGGACGGGGATCATTTCATGACCACTTCCAAGTGCAGCATCGATGCCTATAAGGAGGCGGGCGTTGAAAACCCCAGAGAGGAAATAAGCATGATGGAACTGCATGACTGCTTTTCAATCACCGAGCTGGTAACTTACGAGGATCTTCATATCTCGCAGCGCGGCAGGGCTATATACGATATAATGGACGGCTTCTATGACCGGGGCGGCAGTATCCCCTGCCAGATAGACGGGGGCCTGAAATGCTTCGGCCATCCCATAGGGGCCTCAGGTTTGCGCATGCTTTATGAAATGTATCTGCAGATCCACGGCCGTGCAGTCGACCGCCAGCTTGAAAATCCGGGGCTCGGGATGACCCACAATCTGGGCGGTTTTCCGTTCCAGAACATCTGCAGCATAGCGATTGTGGGAAAATACGAATAAAAGTTTCAGGCCCCGGAAATGAATCTCAAACCGCATAGCGGGTAGCTTAAGGCAGCCGGAATAAATTCGAAATTCGAAGCACGAATATCACGCGTAAGCATCCCGTAAGGGATAAACAAATTCGAATTACCAAAATTCAAAATACGAAACAGATGCAGCATGGAGCAACTGCAGGAAAAAGCGGTCATATATATAGCTGCTTTATTGAGGAATGCAGCGTAACGCAGATACCGGCCTTCCAGGGAGATCCTTTTTTGCATTCTAACGAAATTGTTCTTCGTTGCCCTGACGGCGGTGCGGAAAAGCGGGTTTCCGAGCGGAAATCGAGGCTCTTTGAGGCTCCTGGAGCGAGGAAACTGCTTTTTCGCGCCGCCGATCAGCCAAGGTGCTCATGGATTTCCTTTGTGCAAAAATACCAACGCGGCGGTGTCGGTTGCTTCTAAATAACTTCGTTCAAGGTTCAATGTTCAAGGTTGATGGCGCCGTAAAAAGTCCGGAAACTTCTATAACCGACAAATAATTAAAAAATAACTTATTGATTTTACTTAACATTTAATCACTTAAAACTTAACACTGCCTGTAAAAAAGACTTTTTACAGGCTTATCAAGGGCCGGTCAAGAGAAAAAGGGGGTTGAAGCCCTGAAGCGCTCGCAGAAAAACGTGCGGCACTGCTCAGGCCGGCTTGTGTAGATACTGCACATACCTGAAGCATCCAGAAATCCGCATGCATAAACCGCCCTTCCGGCGCGTACCTGAAGCAAAGTCCTTTTGCCGGTTTCCGGATTCCTTCCGCAGCACACGTGAACCTTTTCCTCTATATCGCAGTTTTCACAAGGATTTGTCAAACCCGACCCCGTTTTTAGTCCTGAAAAAACAATCTTGTCTTAAAAAACAGATTGAGTTAATGTCTGTAAAAAGCCTTATATACAGCCTGAAAAGAATAAACAAACCAAGGATGATCAATGTTAAAGCACACACTGGCAACTCTGGAACAAAAAATCAAGTCATCCCAGAATATTCCTGAAGAAAAAAAACAGGAATATTACGAGCTGCTAAACAGCTTGAACGAAGAAGTCAGCAACCTGGCGGAAACAGACCTTGAAAAGGCCGAAAGCATAAAGAAGTTCACCGAAGCCACTGCCCATGAGGCCACCAGATACGAGCTCAACCCCAATCTTCTGAAGGCTTCCGTGGACGGGCTTTATGAATCCGTACGGGAATTTCGAAACACCCATCCAAGGCTCGTGGACACTGTAAACGATATCTGCATATTTTTGTCCAAGCTGGGGATATGATTGCCCGGTGTGCAGAACTTAGTGTTCCCCTACAACCCCGCACCTTAAATCAAGGGCTTGGCAATGCAAAACGCAGACGAAGAAACCACCGGCACCCTGCCCGGCCATGACGGTACCAGGCTTTTTTTCAGGCAGTTTCCCCCCCGCGGGGAGGTAAGCGCCGGAATCGTTATTGCCCACGGCCTGGGCGAGCATTCCGGAAGGTACACGGCCCTGGCAGAAAGGCTGGCAGACAACGGCATCCTTGTAACCGCAGTCGATCACAGGGGCCACGGCCGCAGCAATGCAAAACGCGGCTATGTAAGACGCTTTTCCGATTACACGACTGACCTGGAGATCATATTGGAAAAATGCCGCGACCAGGTACCTGAAAACTGCCCGGTTTTTATCCTCGGCCACAGTCTGGGAGGTCTCATGGTTCTTAATTTTGCCATGCAATCTACTTCGGACCGGATTGGCGGGGTAATTGCCTCATCTCCCGCCCTGGCGACTTCTGTTGAGATCCCCCGTGCAAAGGCGGCCGCGGGCAGAATTCTATCGCGCATATGGCCTGCAATCAGCTTTGACAATGAGCTTGCACCGGAATACTTAAGCCATGACAACGAGGTGGTGAAAAACTACGTAAGCGACCACCTGGTTCACCGGCGTGTCAGCGCACGGCTTTTTACGGAAATGATGGATACCATGCAGCGCACGCGCGAAAATCCCCATTTGATTACAGTTCCGGTACTCATGCAGGTGGCGGGAGACGACAAGTTTACGGATCCGGATTCAGCCCGGAATTTTTTCAAAGGCATCTCAGCGCAAGACAAAGTTCTTTATAGCTACAACGGCCTTTTCCATGAAATCTACAATGAGACCCGGGAGCAGCGGCAAAGGGTAATTGCCGATCTTGAAGACTGGCTCCGTGAGCGTATCCGCAGATGAGGCTGATTCAATGTTTCAGATGATCCGGGAATGGTTTAACCAGCGCTTTTCCGATCCCCAGGTGCTAATTCTGTGGGCCATTCTTATCAGCGGATTCTTTGGTGTGCTCCTGCTGGGTGAACTGGTGCAGCCGGTTTTCGTCGGACTTATCATTGCTTACCTGCTCGAAGGGGTTGTGGGCCGCCTTGAAAGACTTCGCGTACCCAGGGCAATCGCAGTTACAATTACCTTTACCGCCTTCATGATTTGCCTGCTCGGACTGGTAATAGGCCTTCTTCCCCTGCTTTCACGCCAGATCGCCCAGCTTATACAGGAATTACCCTCACTGATTTCAAACGGCCAGAAACAGCTCATGCAGCTGCCCGAGCGATATCCGGAGCTTATTTCAGAGCAGCAGGTCAGGCAGGTGATAAATTTTCTGAAAACAGAGCTGACCCAAATGGGTCAGAATGTTGTGGTTCTTTCATTGGCCTCTGTGAAAAACCTGATTAACCTTCTGATTTACCTTGTGCTCGTCCCCCTGCTTGTATTGTTTTTCCTAAAGGACAAACACAGGCTTCTCGGGTGGTTTACCGGCATGCTGCCCAAAAACCTTGAACTGGCAACAGAGGTCTGGCAAGAAGTAAACGAACAGGTGGGCAACTTTGTAAGAGGCAAGATATGGGAAATCATAATCGTATGGTTCGGCAGCTATCTAACTTTTTCTTTTCTTGAGCTCAATTATGCCATGCTGGTTTCTCTTTTCATAGGGCTGTCAGTTCTTATACCCTATATCGGTGCAACCGTAATGACCATTCCCGTGGTGCTGCTTGCGTTTTTTCAGTGGGGCATAAGCCCGGATTTCACATACACTGTTATCGCCTACGGCATCATACAGCTCATTGACGGCAACATACTCGTCCCCCTTCTTTTATCCGAAGTGGTAAACCTGCACCCGGTTGCCGTTATCGCCGCAATACTGGTTTTCGGCGGTCTTTGGGGCATCTGGGGGCTTTTCCTTGCCATTCCGCTGGCAACCCTTGTACACGCAGTGATAAAAACCTGGTTTTCCAAAAAACCGTTTAAAAAACCGGCTCAATAAACACAGGAGGCAATTATGCGGCAAATCGACCATCCAAAGGTCTACCTGGTGGCCAAAACCATGCTGGTGCCCGAAGGTTTAAACGCCTATTTAAAAGACATAGGAGATCCGGACTGGCAGACAGAAAGCAGTGTCTCGGATGCGGAAAACCTGATCGAGGCGGCAGGCCGGATGTGCTACAGAAGCTGGCAGCCCTACGATCCCGCCAAACCCGAGGCCTCCAATCCGAACGTAACCAATGTCCGGCGCGGCAATGACAGATATATCGCAAACGTGTTAAAAAGCGGACACGGATCAGTGCTGGAGCACGCAAACGCAACCTTTATCTGCAGAAACGTATCCAGGGTTTTCACACATGAGCTTGTAAGGCACAGGGCCGGAATGGCCTATTCACAGGAAAGCCTGAGATACGTGCGCCTGGATGATCTGCCTGTCTGGGTTCCTGATTCTGCGCGCTCCAACCCGGAAGCTGAAAAAAAGTTCGGCGAGGTAATAGATTTTCTGGAAAACTCCCAGAAGGAGCTTGCCGAAATATTCGGCATTGAGGATATAGACGAGTTTTCCAGGAAAAAAATGCTGACCTCAATGTTTAGAAGGCTTGCCCCCATAGGCATAGGCACCAGCATAATGGTCACCGGCAATCTAAGGGCCTGGCGACACATAATCGGAATGCGCACATCGGTGCACGCGGAAGAAGAAATCAGGCTGGTGGGCGATCAGATTGCCAGGATCTGCAAAAAGGAATTTGCAAACGTGTTCCAGGACATGTACAAAAACGAGGACTCAGGGGAGTGGACTTTTGACCATTCAAAAGTATAATTAATTTTTAATCCTCAATAATTGCCGCTACCCTGGCCGGTCCTGCCGAGCCTCCGGTAACTTTTAACGGAAAGGCCGCCACCTTGAACCCGTGAGGCGGGAGGGATTTCAGGTTGATGAGCTGTTCAATGTGCAGGTATTCTGTTTTTGTGCCCACCCTGTGGGCCTGCCAGAACAGCTCGGGATCCTTCTTCTTTTTGGCCTGTGCTATCTGCCATGGAAGAGGCATGTCCCAGCCCCACTGATCAATGCCCATGACCCTGACTCCCTTGTCAATGAGCCACATGGTAGCCTCTGCGCTCATGCCGGTGCCTCGCTTGAAATAATCCGGAGTTCCCCCCAGCTTGTCCCGGTCGGTCCTTATCAGAACGATTGTGCCGCGGCTTATCACTGAGCCGGTTTCTGACACCGCTTTTTCAAGATCGCGGGACGTGATCGGATCAAAATCTTCCTTGTGGGACATGTTTATGACAACCCCGTCTCCGAAGAACCACTCAAGGGGTATCCTGTCAATGGTACGGGCCGGCTGCCCCCCTGTCTTCGGCCCGTAATGCCAGGGTGCGTCAACATGCGTGGTTGAATGAACTCCCATGTTTTTGATTGTATCATCCGCCCAACCCTTGAAACCGGGCGGAAAAAGCCTGGATGGAAGCCCCAGCAGACGCACCAGCAATCCGCCCTTCCTGTGGGGCTTGTGTTTTACCTTTATGCGCATGAACCATGGATCTCCGGGGTTGTAGCGGATTGATTTTGAAAGATCGATAATGGTTGTCATGGTGGTTTCCCTTTTTAAATCTCATGCTTTCTGTGTTAGTTTAACATAAATTCGGATCAGTGTCATTGCCTGTATAAGGCCTGTGCCATTTGCTGATAAAAGGTGTGCAATGAAAGCCGTAAAATTTGAAAACAACCGTATTTACATCACTGAAACTCCGGTTCCAAAAGCGGGACAGGGCGAGGCCCTTGTAAAAGTTTCAATGGCAGGGATATGCGCCACTGACATGGAAATATTAAACGGGTATGCAGGGTTTTCCGGAACTCCCGGCCACGAGTTTGCAGGGACAGTGAAATCAGCTCCTCAATACCCGGATCTGGAAGGTAGGCGAGTGGTTTCGGATATAAACTGCGGCTGTGGTAAATGCCCGTGGTGCATGTCCGGTGATGCCAGGCATTGCGAATCCAGGACGGTAATAGGTATAAGGGGAAAAAACGGGGCGTTTGCAGAATACCTGACAGTTCCGGTCAAAAACCTTCACTTTATTCCTGAATCAGTGGACAATACCCGTGCGGTTTTTGCAGAGCCTCTTGCAGCGGCACTTGAAATCACTCAGCAGCTGCACATTAAAAACAAGGACCGCATTGCTGTGCTCGGAGACGGCAAGATGGGTCTGCTTGCAGCGCTTGCATTAAAACACCATGCCGGCAGCATAGTCCTTGCCGGACGTCACCCTGAAAAACTCTCAATTGCTTCAAAACAGGGTATTGACACAATACAGCTCAGCCCCGGGGATACTGGCGAAATAGCTTCACGGAGGCTCGGTCGGTTTGACACCGTGGTGGAGGCAACCGGCAGCCCTGAGGGCATAAGCACAGCACTCTCACTGGTGCGCCCTGAGGGCACGGTGGCAGTAAAAACCTCCTCCCGCGCCAGCTCGCAAATTGATCTTTCAGCCGTCGTGGTGCACGAAATCAGCATTATGGGCTCCAGGTGCGGAGACATGAACCTTGCGCTGCGTTATCTTGAAAACAGGTGGGTGGATACGGACCTGCTTTTGGAAAAAATATATCCGTTTTCAGACTTTATGAAAGCCTTCAGGCATGCCGGGCAAAGGGGCAGCCTGAAGGTGATGATAGACACGGAAGGCTGATTACATCCTCAGTCAAAAAGCTTTTTAAAGCCTTCTTCCAGGGCTTTTTCAGTTCCCTTTTCCCTGAGCTTCTTCCTTAACCCCGAGCGGTCCACCGACAGCTTCGGATTCGTAACAGAACCTGACACTGCAACCGGCAGCTGCGTCCATCCCTCACTGTCACCAAGCACCCTGCCGATAAGGCTGTCCCCGGAAATACTTCCTGACATGCCCGGGGCAAGCCTTAAGTTCAGGTTAACATCAACCGAGCCGTCCATTCCTATGGTACCTGCGGGCTTCATTTTTACATCCTTGCTGTCATAATCGCCGTCTATTTTTATTTTGCCTGAATCTATCCTGAGGTTTCCGCTGAACATATCAAAATCAAGGGTTTTTAGATCGTCCGACCCCACAAGGGATTCAAGCTGCCGGGTTAAATCCCCTCCTGATATACTGCCGTCTGAAAGTTGGTAGTCTGAATTTCCGCTAAGTGTTTTCCGGATATCATCCATCCGGATTCCTTTTCCTGAAAACCGACCGTCCAGACCTGCCGTGCCGGAGACCATCCCGGAATATTTCGGATAAAGTACCGATATTATCTCGCCGGAATCTACAGAACTCATTGCAATGTTTGCCATGTATTCCATGTCTTTCTGTCCGAGGTTGACGTTTGCGTCTGCTTTTGCCTCCCCTCCTGCAACCCGGCCCGAAAATTTCTCCATGGTAAAAATATTGTCAATAAGTGAGTATTCAATCAGCAGATCGTTGACAGGAAGGTCCCTGTAACGGGCTTGTTCCACGGCAACCTGCCCCCGGGCATGCACCGGCAGATCAATGGGGCCGATACTTCCTTGGGTCTTACCGGTTTTCTTCCCCTCCGGGCTGTCAGATTCCCTGGTGCCTTCTGTGTCCTTTTTACCTTCCCCGGGTCTTTTGCCTCCTGCCGCACCCGCGGCCGCGATCAGATAATCCAGATCCAGGGTCTTTGCCTCTATAGTGCTGGTGATACGAACCGGGTCTGAAAAAAAATCCTTGATCTCAAAATCCATAAAAGCCGTATCCTCGCCGAGTATGAGCTCAAGCTCCTTTGCGGAAATGCGATCTCCGGAAAGATCTATATTTCCGGTCAAAGAGGCGTCAAGCCCTTCTGCTGAAGCCCCTGCACGGTCCAGGCGCACCTTTCCGTTTTCAATAAGACGCTCAGGTCTGTCCGCAGCCCCTGAAAGCTTGATCTGCGCCGCGACTCTGCCTGAAGGATTCATTTCCGCTGCATCCTTTACAAGTTCCTGCGGCAGTGCGGCCATGATTTTTTCAACTTCTGTTTCAGGCATTTCTGCAGAAATGTCGAGCACAGGGGTTGATCCGTAGTCCGAAACCCTTCCGGAAGCTTCAAACCCAATACCGTTTAAATCAAACACTGCTTTGCGAATGTTTAAATTCTCAGGACCGAACTCCGCAGTCAGATCGTGATCCACAGAAAGCTGTGCATCTTTAAAAGTGGCATCAGGCAGGGCCTCAAGCACCATCTCAAGCCCGTGGGCGGTTATTTTGCCCGAGGAAGTCGCCTGATTTGAGTCTGCTTCAACTGATAAGTCAAGATCAAGCATTGCAGAAGACAGTTCCGCGGGAACCGCGTCTTTGAAATAGGTTCTGAAATCGGCAACGTTTAATTCACTGAGCCCTACATCCGCCTTTACCTTTTTCCCTGCAGGATCCGCGGTTCCTGCAATAGAAACAGGCGCCCGGTTTAAGCTGCCGTCTATTTCAAAAGGAAAAGAATTTTTCAGGGAAAGATTGTCTGCAGAGGCATCCACCCGTGTTATTCTGTAGGAAAAAGGCTCGGCTCCCTGCATCCGGTCTGTGAACCTGACTTCACCGTTTGTTATCCTCGCCCTGCTTACCATGAGATCTATTGCGGTGCCCTGGTTGTTTTCCTGTGCAAATGCAACCGAGGCTTTTGCAGGCGCATCAGGTTCAGTGCCTGTATCCTCCATGAGGTCGCTGAAGTTGAAGGTGCCGTCTGCGTTTCTGACCACCCGTATTTCAGGTTTCTTCAACCTCATCTCATCGATGACCACCTGTTTTTTGACAAGGGGCCAGAGCTGATAGCTTAAATCCAGGGATTCGGCAGAAATAAAGGTTTCTTCTTCATGCCTCATCATCACCCTGAACTCTTTAATGGAAATACCTGAAAAAATACTTATGCTGATATCGCCTATGGCAACCTCCCGGGAAAGCGATTTCTCCGCCATCGGCAGGACAGTGGTCCTGACCCTCTCGGGGGTGATAAGCAGTTTGGCGGCAATCAGGGCCGCTGCCACCAAAATGACCAGTACCACTGCAACCACGCCTGTTATTTTCAGCATCCTTTTCATAATTCCGCCGTATAGTATGTGTTGGAAGTTTATTGCCGCTATCGGAATCAATTAAACCCGGCCGCCTGAAGTCCGGGGCCAGCATTTTCCAGGCATTTACATTTCTTTATTATCAGACGGATCCCCGCGGTTGTCAAAACATAATCTCGCATAATCGCGCAGTATTAAAAACCCGGGGTTTGAGTCCGGGGCCTGACAGCAATTGCCATGTGGATAAACCCCCGAGAAAACCGCCACCAGATGGGCAGGAATGCGTATTTTGCCTGGGCAGCCCCCGTTTCAAAGTTTCTGTTTGCCAATACTGCCTCCCGGTTTTAAAATCGAGTCAGAGTAAAAACACATTGCTTTGCCGGGAGGATGGACATGAACAGAAGTGAAATGATAGCCAGGCTCAGGCATTCCGACCGTCCGTGGGACTTAGTGATTGTGGGCGGCGGTGCCACAGGCCTTGGATGTGCCATTGATGCTGCATCCAGGGGATACCAGGTGGTATTGATTGAGAAAGACGATTTTGCCAAGGCCACGTCCAGCAGGAGCACCAAACTTATTCACGGGGGCGTAAGGTACCTGCAGCAGGGAAACGTATCCCTGGTGCTCGAGTCTTTAAAGGAAAGGGGCAGGCTCAGAAGAAACGCCCCGCACCTGGTGCACAACCTGCCGTTTGTTGTTCCCAGCTACGACTGGTGGGAAGGTCCGTTTTACGGCATCGGGCTCAAGATATATGACATGCTCGCGGGAAAGCACGGATTCGGCCATTCCAAGTTTCTGTCAAAGGAAAAAACCAGGAGATATCTGCCCACAATAGAAACCGAGGGGCTACTCGGGGGTGTGATCTATTACGACGGCCAGTTCGACGACTCCAGACTTGCAGTCAACATGGCCCAGACCGCATCAGAACAGTCTGCAACAGTTATCAACTACATGAAAGCAGTGGGCCTGATCAGGGAAAAGGATATGACAGCAGGCGTACTGGCAAAGGACATGGAAACCGGAGAGGAATACGAAATTCGGTCCAGGGGCGTTATAAACGCCACGGGTGTATTTACCGACCAGGTGCTGCAAATGGACGAACCAGGAGCCAGGCAGATGATTCTTCCCAGTCAGGGTGTGCATCTTGTAGTGGACTCCTCATTTCTCCCGGGAGACACGGCAATAATGGTTCCGCACACGGCAGACGGCAGGGTTTTATTTGCCACGCCCTGGCATGACAAGATTATAGTCGGCACCACCGACACCATGGTTGATCAGATCCTCACAGAGCCCAGGGCGTTTGATGATGAAATCGAATTTCTGCTTTCCCATGCGGCAAAATACCTGGAAAAAGACCCGTCACCGTCAGACGTGCTAAGCGTTTTTGCCGGCCTGCGGCCCCTGGTAAGCCAGGGAGAGGGGGAAAACACCGCTGCTGTTTCCAGGGATCATACAATATATATTTCCCGCTCCGGTCTTTTAACGGTGGCAGGCGGCAAGTGGACCACCTACAGGAAAATGGCCGAAGACGCAATCGATCATGCATCCGTTGTGGCCGACCTTGAAGAGCGCCCCTGCGTCACCCGGGACCTGCACATACACGGTTATCACAACAACGCGGAAAAATTCGGCAACCTCGCGGTCTACGGCTCGGATGCCGCCGGTATCAACGACCTGCTCTACGAGCGGCCGGAATTAAAGGAACCGATCCACCCGGATCTCACCGCCATTGCAGCAGAGGCGGTCTGGGCGGTACGCCGCGAAATGGCCCGCACCGTGGAGGATTTTCTTTCCAGGCGGACCCGGGCCCTTCTGCTCGATGCCAGAGCCAGCATGGAAGCCGCTCCTGTTGTGGCAAGGATTATGGCAGAAGAACTCGGGCACCCGGAAGAATGGATCAACAGCCAGGTCGAAGACTACCGAAGCCTGGCACGGGGATACCTGTTATAAAACCTGATCAAAAACGGGTCGTCAGATCAAGCCAATCGAAATCGAGTCCCTATCCACCGCATGTCCTTATTTATAATGCGGCGGTTTCAGGCGGCCCACGAGAAAACCGTCCATGAACAGCGAAACCAGGTGATGAAGTACGCAAACCATGAGCGCCTGCCCGTACTGGGGGAAAAGCGTTACCTGGAGAATAATGGACAAAGGCAGTGTCTTCTGGCTGCCCATGAAAATAATCTGCTCCATGCGCCCGCGCGGAAACGAAAACATCCCAACGGACAAAAACGCGCATCCCAGAAGAGCCAGGTGAAAAAAGGCCGCCAGCCCTGCTATCCGTATCATTGCAGACCAGTCATCAGACAGCACCGGCAGTGCCTGCGACACCCCCATCCATACAATACAGAGAATAAGGCACTGATTGATCACCTGCAGTTTAGGCCCTGCTGATTTCAATCCGGCAGACGCCCGGTATTTCACCGCAAGACCCAGACAAAGGGGCACAAGCACGTAAAAGGCAATCTTTACCATCACTGCCAGCCTGTCAAAAACTATTCCAGATGCGCTGACACCTGCCATATCCAGCAGCACCGGAAGTGTAGCGGGAATTGTAAACATGCACAGAACATTTGCAAGAATGGTTATAAAAAGAGCATGCGCAGGGTTGCCTCCAGCAGCCCCGCTCATTACCACCCCGCTGCTAAGCGTTGTGGGCATTACAGCCACAAGAAACAGCCCTGTTACAACACCTGTGCTCATTGGCAGCAGGGCAACTGCAGCAGCAAGCAGAGGCGCAGCCGCGAAAATAAGCACCAGGGCGGCAATTGTTCCTGATACATCGCTGACCCCGGCGCGGATCTGCTGCGGGTCAAGGAGCATGCCCGAGAAGAAAAAAACCAGGAATATCACAGCATCAGGACCGTTATACAGTTTCAGCCACCTTCCGAAAGCTGCCAGGCCGCCCGTGGGATCAAACAGTGTTGCGGCAAACACAGCCGCCAGGCCCAGGAGAAACCAGTATTTTCTTAAAAGCTCAGCCATATTACCTTCGCCTTCCAACACCCGGAAAACCGGATTTTTCTATTGCACCAGAGCCGCAAAACAGGTTAGATAACCCAGCAATCGTAACGAACAAATTTTGCAACTTAGCAAATTCCAGCACCCTGTGCCAAACAATAAAACCGGCGGCTTTAATGCTCGGGCGGGACAGACATGCGCCCGCAGTCGTTTTAACAGGCATTCAAGGCTTTTACCATGCAGTTGAAAAAACTGGAAATATACGGCTTCAAGTCATTTGCCGAAAAATGCGTTATATCATTTCCTCCGGGGATTTCCTCGGTGGTGGGGCCCAACGGATGCGGGAAAAGCAACATTATTGATGCAATAAAGTGGGTCATGGGCGAGCAGAGCGTCAGGCAGCTGCGCGGAAAATCCATGGGAGATGTCATCTTTTCAGGCACTGACAAAAAAGCGCCGGTCAACATGGCTGAAGTATCTCTGACCATAGCAGATGTCTCGGAGCAAGCCCCAGCAGCAGTGAGCGCTTATTCCGAAATCATGATAACCCGCCGCCTCTACAGGTCCGGTGAAAGTCAGTACCTGTTAAACAAGCAGCCCTGCCGCCTGAAAGACATCCACGACATATTCCTGCGCCACGGAATGGGTTCAAGATCCTG
>JAWLEU010000029.1:0-17548 GCA_041685965.1 Desulfosalsimonas sp. | reverse complement strand
GGCTTATGACGGAGAAGAGGCCATGGGCAAAATAAGGGAGGAAAAGCCCGCCCTGGTGATTCTCGATGTCATGATGCCTGGCAAAAACGGATGGGTCACGTGCGATGAGATCAAAAAAGACGATGCCTTAAAAGACATAACGGTGATCATGCTCACTGCGGTGGGCGACGCAGTGCAGAGCACGAGCTATACCCATCATGACGGCAAAACTACCCTTGCAGACGACTACATCCCGAAGCCCGTTGATATGGACAAGCTCATGGAAATAGTAGAAGACCACCTGGGCGGCTGATGTCTGCGGAGTTTTATGGCGGGTGCAAACATGAACGGCCTGAAAAAAAGCGGCCGGCTGATAAGTGTGAACCAGGGGTTTGCGGATGAATCCGATCCGCGGTTTGTTCCTGTCTACAGGATGCTTGCCGCGGACCGGATTAATATTTCCTTCTTGTACGCAAATTACCTGAACCCTGAAAAACGCATAAACTGCTTAGTCGAGCAGGAAGTGCTTAAACGGCCGGGCAGCGGGGTAACCGGCTGCAGCAGGATGCCGGCAGACGGGGAGAAAACAGCCTCCTGCGGGCTGGTTTCAGTATTTCCCCACCGTTTCAGTCCGGCTGCGGCAGGCTCGGTTGTAAGGACACTGAGCGGAAAAGATATAAGCTGGAACTGCATGGCAAGCTCCGGCTCCATGCTGTCTTTTGTACACGATTATGAGGTCGTTGACAGATCCGCGGATGCAATTGCAGCTCATTTCGGCGTCTCGTGCCACAGCGGCCCGGGCCTGGACCACGACCCCATTGCCAGATCCCTGAGAACCGCCCCTGAAACCGTTGCCAGGTATGTGGAGCCCAGGATCAGGACCTACGGCATTCATGCCCAAAGCGGCCTTACCCTTCTGCGCCTTTTCATGGATCCGGATGAACTAGGAAAATGGGCTTCGCAGGCTGCTGAAAACGGCCTGAAGTTCAGCTACGCGTCCGGTGAAAACAACAGCAGCGGAACCGGTGTTATGCTGGACATGGTGGTTGACCCTGAAAACATGCAGGCCGGAAGAGATATATTGTCCCGCCTTCCGGAAACAGGTTCGCACCAACAGGCGGAAGTAGTTGAAAACGCCGGGATGATAAGTTTTTACGGGCCCCATTTCGGCGACAGGCACGGAATTGCAGACAAGGCCCTGGGCGGGCTCAGCCGTGCAGGCGTTCCTGTATGGCTTGCAGGATGCGTGGGAGCCACGGTTTCCATGGTAATGCCGCATGATGCTGTGGAAAATGCGGAAAAAGCGCTTTCGGAGGCATTTGAGAGCCCATGACGGATAAGAGCAGAGATCATGAAGCAGGTGTTAATGAAGATGTGGACAGCGAGGAATTAAACTGGCGTCTGCGGGTGTTTGACTCTCTTTCCTACCCCACGTTGATCATAAAGCCCGACTATACCCTTGTAAGCGCCAACCGGCGGTTTTTTGAGCTCTTTGAACAAAGTGCCGAAGATATCAGGGGCAAGAAATGCCACGATTTTTTCTACGGCACGCAAAATCCCTGCAGTTCCGCAAACTGTCCCCTCGTGCAGGTTCTTCGCACAAGGCAGGGCTATACCCTTCCCTGGCGCAACAGGGACAGGTGGGAGGACAGGGTGTTTTCACCCATACTCGATGACAGGGGCGAGGTTGCCTATGTTATTGAAAGCATCCGCGATGTCACCAGGGTAAAACAGCTTGAAAGCGAGCTTTCTGGCATAAAGGAGCTCATCAGCCGCGTTGTTCACAGTTCGGCCAGCGCAATCGTGGCTGCTGACAGAAAAGGAAGCATTCAGATCATGAACCCTGCTGCCAGGGAACTCTTCAAGGTCGGCGAAGATTCCTGCTGCCATGTTGCAAGCGCAGAGCAGCTTTACCCGCCGGGTACTGCCAGGGAAATCATGAACATGCTGCGCGATGAAAGCATGGGAGGCAAGGGAAAGCTCTCCGGGGTACACACTACAATAGTGGCTTCAGACGGCGAGCAGATCCCCGTGGAACTCAGTGCGGCAATCGTCTATGACGATGATGACAACGAATCTGCCACCATGGCCATCTACAATGATTTGCGAAAGAAGATAGAGATTGAAAAACAGCTCAAGGAGGCGCAAAAGCAGCTTGCCCAGTCCGAAAAAATGGCTTCCATGGGCCAGCTTGCAGCAGGCGTGGCCCATGAAATAAACAACCCCCTGACCGGGATTCTTATGTACTCGGGCATGATAATGGAGCACCTGGATGAAAAAAGCCCCATCCGCGCAGATATTGAATGCATAATTGAAGACGCCCAGAGGTGCAAAGAGATCGTAAAGAGCCTGTTGGCATACAGCAGGAGCACTGATTCCAAAAAAGGCATAATCCACGTAAATGAGCTGGTGGAGCAGAGTTTCAAGTTAACCCGGGATCAGAAGATTTTCAGAAACATCAGCATTAAAAAGAATCTGTCTGACGAAATGATGCTGGTAAACGTGGATTCCAACAAGTTAAGCCAGGTGATTATCAACCTGGTTATAAATGCGGCAGACGCCATGGACGGCAAAGGAACCCTCACCGCGGCCACTTACCGGGACAAGTCGGCCCGGAAGGTGTTTGTGGAAGTCTCTGATACCGGCTGCGGTATTTCCGAGCAGAATCTTTCCAGAATTTTTGACCCTTTTTTTTCCACAAAGCCCAGGGGCAAAAGTACGGGGCTGGGGCTGAGCATAGCCTACGGGATCGTGGAAGAGCACGGCGGGCGTATTTCGGTTAAACAGACAGGCCCGGAGGGGACCACTTTTTTGATTGAGCTGCCGCAATACGTTCCCGACGAATAGCGAGGAAAAAAATGAGCGAAAACAAAGAACATACCAGCAGTCTTTCACAGCAAGAGGAGGATGATACTGCAGGCGGCTCCGTGAAAGACAGCATGGAGGATATATTTTTCCGGCCGAGGGCCCTTGTTATAGACGATGAAGAAAGAATCCGCGACGCCTGCCGCAGGCTGCTAGACGAGGACGGATTCGAGGTGGCCTGTGCCGGAAACGGTGAAGAAGGCCTTGAGATCATAGAAAATGCACATTTCGATATCGTGCTGCTTGACCTGATGATGGCCGGCCTTTCAGGCTTCGACGTGCTCTCGCGCATCAAGTCGCTTCATCCCGATACGGTGGTTATAGTAATTACGGGTTATGCCACCATAGAGCACTCCATCGAGGCAATGAAGAAAGGCGCTTTCGATTTTCTTCCAAAGCCGTTTTCCCCCCGTGATTTAA
Source organism: Desulfosalsimonas sp. (assembly GCA_041685965.1). Taxonomy (GTDB): domain Bacteria; phylum Desulfobacterota; class Desulfobacteria; order Desulfobacterales; family Desulfosalsimonadaceae; genus Desulfosalsimonas. The sequence continues at coordinate 14,284 of JAWLEU010000029.1, read as the reverse complement.
GGCTAGTGGTGCGAAAGGCCATTGAATTTATCCGCACCCTGCAAGACATTGCCACCGAGAAGTCCAGGATGCGGATGCTGGTCAACCTGCTCACAGACGGGGTCCTGACCACGGACAATCAGAAAAGGGTTGCCCTTGCAAACCCTGCTTTTTTAAAAATGATCCGGTGCTCCACCACGGATGCCAGGGGCCGGAGGGTTGATGAAATAGTTTGTCACCCGGAGCTTCTGGAAATGATTGACCGTGCAATGGCTCAGCCGGCGGACAATTTCGCAGAAATTGCAGAAGAAATAACCATAGGCGGGCAGCAGGAAAACCATGAAGCCATACTCGGGGCAAAGTGCATACCGTTTTGCGACCGGCTGGGAAGAAAGCTCGGCACTGTCACGGTTTTAAACGACATTACAGCGCTGAAAAAACTTGACCAGGTCAAGTCTGATTTCGTGTCCATGGTGGCCCACGAGATCAAAAGCCCGCTAAATTCGGTTCTCATGCTCCTGGACAATTTAAGTTCGGGGCTGGCAGGCGAAATGACAGAAAAGCAGTTGGAAATCCTGGGCCGGGCCTCAGAGCGCATCCGCTCGCTTACCTCTCTTTCCGCGGAACTTCTGGATCTGGCCAAGATAGAGTCGGGCCTGATCAACCAGGAAAAAGAACACCTGGACCTCTGCAAAGTTGCGCAAAACCAGGTAGAACTTTACCGGGACAGGGCTGAAGCCGGATCAATATCTTTGGAATTTGAAAAGCAGGCGGAATCCGCAACCATTATGGGAAACCGCACCAACCTGGAAGAGGTTGTTTCCAACCTGGTTTCCAACGCTGTGCGCTATACCCCGGAAGGCGGCACTATAAGGGTTTCCGTGGGTCAGAAGGGCGATTATGCCGTAATTGAGGTTTCTGATACGGGCCACGGCATTGCTTCGGAGGAGCAGGAAAAGATTTTTCAGCGGTTTTACAGGGTGAAAAACGAAAAAACACGCCATATCAGCGGAACAGGCCTGGGGCTTGCCATTGTGAAAAGCATTGTCGAAGCCCATGAAGGTTTAATAGACGTTGACAGCCGGCCGGGCAGTGGCACGGTTTTTAGGGTTTATCTGCCGAATGCGGGAAAAACGTGTTCTTCTTCACTTTCGTAATGCTCTTGAAATTGCCATGTAAACGGCCCAGAATGCCGTAAAATGGATACGGAAAATTCAAAACAGGAGGAGACGGTATGTTTAAGATCGTCAGGCGCGAATCCATGGCCGATGACACGGTCATTTTAAACGAGATCGAGGCCCCCCGGATCGCTGCTAAGGCCAAACCGGGCCAGTTCGTTATTTTAAAGGCAAATCAAACAGGCGAGAGAATTCCTCTTACCATATCGGATCTTGATTCTGACAGGGGAACCATTACCGTGATCTACATGGTCGTGGGCAAGTCCACTGCACTTTTCAAGACCCTGGAAGAGGGCGACGGCTACCGCGACGTAATCGGGCCGCTGGGCAAGCCCACGGATATCGAAAAGGTCGGCAGGGTCGTGTGCGTGGGAGGCGGCACGGGCACCGCGGTGCTTTTCCCCATAACCCGAGGATTCAAAGAGGCGGGCAACGAGGTCATCAGCATTATCGGCGCCAGGAACAAGGACCTGTTGTTTCTGGAGGAAAAAATGGGAGCGGTCTCGGATGACCTGCACGTGTGCACGGATGACGGCTCCTACGGCCGCAGGGGTTTTGTAACTGAGGCGTTAAAAGACGTGCTCGACAGCAACAAGGTTGACCTGGTGGTTGCCATAGGCCCGGTGCCCATGATGAAGTTTGTTTCAAAAATGACATACGAATACGGAGTGAAAACGCTTGTTAGCCTGAACCCGATAATGATCGACGGCACGGGCATGTGCGGGGGATGCCGTGTTTCCGTGGGAGGCGATACCAGGTTTGCGTGTGTGGACGGCCCGGAGTTTGACGGACACAAGGTGGATTACGACAACCTGATGCAGAGGCTAAGGGCCTATGAGGAGGATGAAAAAGCGGCATACGAAGCTTTCTGCAGGGCCGAGGGCGCATAAAAAAGTTTTACAGGCCGCCAGGCAAGTACGGAGGATAAAATGACTGAAAAAGCAGCAAAAAAAGAAAAAATTCCGCGCCAGCCCATGCCGGAGCAAAAGGCAGGGGTGCGGAAAAGAAATTTTGACGAGGTCCCCCGGGGATACAGCATGGAAACCGCGGTCACCGAGGCGCAGCGCTGCCTGCATTGCAAAAAGCCTTCCTGTGTTTCGGGCTGCCCGGTCGAGGTTGATATCCCGGGATTTGTCAAGCAGATAGCAAACCAGGATATTGACGGTGCAATCCAGACCATATGGGCGAAAAACAGCCTGCCTGCAATCTGCGGCAGGGTCTGTCCCCAGGAAATCCAGTGCGAGGGGGAATGCATCCTGGGCAAAAAGGATGAGCCCCTGGCCATCGGCAACCTGGAAAGATTTGCCGCTGATTACGCACGCGAACGGGGCGACTGCGAATGGCCGCAAAAAGCCGCTCCCACGGGCAAAAAAGTGGCGGTGGTGGGCTCCGGGCCTTCAGGGCTTACCGTTGCAGGGGACCTTTTGTTAAAGGGCCACGATGTGACTCTTTTAGAGGCTTTCCACGAGCCGGGGGGAGTTCTGGTTTACGGCATCCCGGAGTTCCGCCTGCCCAAGGATATTGTCGCCTGTGAAGTGGGCGGGCTTGAAAAGCTGGGTCTTCGCATTGAATGCAACAATGTTGTTGGAAGGACAGTAAGCCTGGATGAACTTTTCGGGGAAGGATACGATGCGGTCTATATCGGCGTTGGTGCTGGTCTGCCCAGGTTCTTGAACATTGAGGGCGAAAACCTTATCGGTATTTATTCGGCCAATGAATACCTGACCAGGGCCAACCTCATGAAGGCATATCGTTTTCCCGAATATGACACTCCGCTTGCAAAGGGCAAAAACGTGGTTGTCATAGGCGCGGGCAACGTGGCCATGGACTCTGCCAGGACTGCTATGCGGCTGGGAGCCGAGCGCGTGCGCGTTGTTTACCGCCGCTCCAGGCAGGAGATGCCTGCAAGGGCTGCCGAGATTCACCACGCAGAAGAAGAAGGAATTGAATTTCATCTTCTGACCAATCCCATGCGTTTTATCGGCGGGGAAAACGGGCGGGTGGCACAGATGGAGTGCATGAAGATGGAGCTGGGAGAGCCAGACGAGTCAGGCAGGAGAAAACCGGTGCCTGTTGAGGGCTCGGAGTATCTGCTGGACTGCGACCTGGCTGTCGTGGCTGTGGGTGCCGGAGCAAATCCGCTTCTGACGCACTCTGATCCGGAAATTGGACTTAATTCAAGGGGGTATATAGTCACTGACCCCAAAACCGGCAAAACAACCAAGAAAGGCGTGTGGGCCGGCGGAGACATAGTTACCGGCCAGGCCACGGTTATCCTTGCCATGGGCGCGGGCAGAACATCCGCGGATTCGATCCACGATTATCTAACCTGGGGATGGTAGGCAGTCATATCGGGTCTCGGTATCGGGACCGGGTTTCGGGTCTCGACAGATGATGGGCCGTTTTTTATTTCGATCCCGATCCCGATCCCGATCCCGATACCGATTTTATTTGGGTCAGTTTGCCAGGGACGCCTCGATCATTGACATTATCTGGTTGTTTCCGAATCCCTTGAGTTCTATTGCGCCTGACCTGCATGAAGCCACGCAAAGGCCGCAGCCCTTGCACAGTGCAGGCTCGATTTCCGCCTTGTCGGTTTTTTCGTTAAAACGGGGGGCGGAATAGGGGCATATTGACACGCATACCCCGCAGGCAGAGCAAATGGAGGGATCCACCCTGGCCACTGTTCCGCTCACCGGGATTGTTTTTGCGGAAAGAAGGGTTACAGCCCTGGCTGCCGCAGCCTGCGCCTGGGCGATTGACTCGTCTATGGGCTTTGGCGCGTGCGCCAGGCCGCACAGAAAAACCCCGTCAGTGGAAAAATCAACCGGCCTCAGCTTCAGGTGGGCTTCAGTGTAAAACCCGTCGTCGTTTAATGTGACCTTGAAAAACCTTGCCAGGGGATCGTTTTTCTCCCGCACTATTGCAGAGGCAAGAACGAGCATGTCAGGGGAAATCGTCATCTTTCTCCCCAATACAAGGTCAGTGAACCTGACATTGACACGACCGTTTTCCCTGTCTGTTTCTATTCCCTTGTCAAAGTCGTATCTTATGAACTTGACCCCTTTTTCCCGTGCCTCCCGGTAAAGGTCCTCTCTTAAGCCGTATGGGCGCATGTCCCTGTAGATGACAAATACGTCTGTTTCAGGCCTTTTTTTCTTTAGCTCAAGCGCGTTTTTTATGGACTGGGTGCAGCAGATTTTGGAGCAATAAGGCCTTTCAGGAATCCTTGAGCCCACGCACTGTATGAATGCTACGCTATTGACACGTTCCAGGGATTCGTCTTTTTGCGCAATGCGCCGCTGGAGTTCAAGCCCGGTTACCACCCGGTCATCTTCTCCGTAGAGAAACTGACCTTCAGGCTTTAATTCAGACGCGCCGGAGGCGATTATTGCCACCCCGTGCTCAAGGGTGTCCTCCTGCCCGCCGGTATCTATGGTGGTCCTGAAATCGCCCACAAAACCTTCAACGTTTTTTATGGCTGAATTCAGGTGAATGGAAATATTTGAGTCGTTTTCGATTTTATCCTTGATTTGCGAGATAAAGCCCTGCACGTTCTCGCCCCTCCAGGTTTCTGCTATATGCCGGGCATTTCCCCCCAGCACGCCTTCTCGTTCCACGAGATCGACTTCATATCCCTGCGAAGACAGGTTCTCAGCGGCTGTCATGCCCGCAATGCCTCCGCCTATAACCATGGCCCTCTGGTTTATCTCCAGGGTGGGCTCCTTTAGCGGCTCCATCCTGGCTGCTTTTGCAGCAGACATTTTCACCAGGTCCATAGCCTTTTCAGTGGCTTTTTCAGGGTTGTTCTTGTGCACCCAGGAGCACTGGTTTCTTATGTTTACCATTTCAAAAAGGTACTTGTTTATTCCCGCGCTCTGAAGGGTCTCCTGGAAAAGCGGCTCGTGGGTTTTGGGCGTACATGCAGCCACCACGACGCGGTTTAGGTCCTGCTCCTGTATTACCTGCGCCATCTTGTCCTGGGTGTCCTGGGCGCAGGAAAACATGTTCTGCTCGGCATAGACCACTCCGGGCAGGTTTTTTGCAAATTCGACCACCTGGGGAACATCCACCACCCCGGCTATATTGGTGCCGCAGCAGCAGACAAATATTCCTATCCTGGGCGGGTCCCCTGCCACGTCTTTTTCCTTTGGCTCGGGTTTTTTATTTGTCCGGGTCCATCTCGCGGAAGAAAGCCTTGAGCCAACAACCCCTGCTGCCGCACTTGAGTCGATAACCGAGGATGGGATGTCTTTGGGCCCCTGGAATGCGCCGCAAACGTAAATGCCGGGGACAGAGGAGGCAACAGGGTTAAAGCTGTTAGTGCCGGCAAAATTGTACCTGTTGAGCCCGACACCCAGTTTTCCCGCCAGTTCGGCCCCCTGCCGGGTGGCTCCCAGGCCCACGGAAAGAACCACCATGTCGAATTCTTCTTCGAGCCTTTTTCCGGATTCATCAACGTAGCGGATCAGGTGCTTTCCTGTTTCTTCAACGTAAGGGGCTTCCGTGACCCGGCTTTTGACGAACCGAACGCCCATTTCATCCTTTGCCCGGTTGTAATACTTTTCAAAGTCCTTTCCGTTTGTGCGGATGTCAATATAAAACACCGCAGCGTCAAGCCCTGATTTGCTGTGCTCCTTTGCCAGCATGGCTTCCTTGACCGCGTATGTGCAGCAGACTGCAGAGCAGTATCCCCGGGCGCCTATGTGTTCATTCCTGGAGCCCACGCACTGCAGCCAGGCAATCTTTTCCGGCTCCTGGTGATCAGAGGGCCTTACCAGGTGTCCGCCGTAAGGGCCTGAGGCAGAAAGTATTCTTTCAAATTCCAGGCTGGTGACAATGTTCGGGTGTTTTTTGTACCCGAATGTGTCGTTAACAGACGGGTTGAAGGTCTCGCTGCCCTGGGAAAGCACAACTGCGCCCACATTAAGCGAGATCTTTTTTTCCGTGTCCTCGAAGTCTATGGCGTCAGTGGGGCATTTTTTCTGGCATATACCGCACTTGCCCTTTGTCAGCTTGAGGCAGTGCTCAGGGTCAATTGCGTATTTAAGCGGCACCGCCTGGGCATACTGCACGTATGCGGCCTTGCGCCTGGAAAGCCCCCCGTCGTATTCGTTGGGGACTTTTTTGGGGCATTTTTCAGCGCAGAGTCCGCAGGCAATGCATTTGTCGAGATCCACGTAGCGCGGATGCTGAGTTATGCTTACCTCGAAGTTTCCTTCCTCTCCGGAGACGCTGTTTACCTCTGAGAGGGTCAAAAGCTCTATGTTTATGTGCCGGCCGACCTCGACCAGTTTGGGCGAGATAATTCACATGGCGCAGTCGTTGGTGGGAAACGTCTTGTCCAGCTGCGACATCATCCCGCCGATTGAACTTGACCTTTCCACAAGGTAGACGTAGTAGCCGGAGTCCGCAAGATCCAGTGATGCCTGCATTCCGGTGATGCCTCCACCCACAACCAGCACAGCGCCGTTGTCTTCCTGTGGCATTATTTACTCCTCGTTTAAATATGATTCTATCATGCTTATGTCGATCCTGTTTGCATCCAGGGCCAGCAGCTTCGGGTCCATACCCATTGAAAGGCCGAGCAGCTGGGGAAAAACAATTGAGGGCAGTTTTTGCGTAACCCGGTTTTCCGCGGCCATCATTTCCTGCACCGTGTCGAACTGGATCTGGCAGTACGGGCACGAAGTGCAGAAAAAGCCGGCTCCTGCTTTTGCCGCCTGTTTTATCTTGCTGCCGGCAAGATCCATGGACAGTTCGTCATTGATTCCCATAAGGGGCGCGCCGCAGCATTCGAGCCTGTTTGTCCAGTCAACGCTTTTTCCCCCTGTAACCGCCACGAGCTCATCAAAAACCGAAGGGTTTGCCGGGTCGTCGAATCCGGTGATATCGTCGGGCCTGAGCAGGTGACAGCCGTACTGGACCGCGAGATTTAGTTCCTTGAAGGTTTTTACAGCTTTGTTTTTCAGGGCTTTGGTGCCTATCTCATGGTAGAGAACTGACAGGTAATGGCGGATCGCTGTCTTTCCTTCATAGGACAGGCCTTCCTGCCCGAGTGTTTCCAGGATTTCGTCCTGAAGCGGCCCGCTTTCCTTCATCGTGTGCTCTGCCTTTTTGAGTGTACCGTAGCAGCAGTTGCACAAAACCAGCATGTCAAGGCCCCGGTCCTCGGAAAGGGCCAGGTTTCTGACCGCTGAAAGAAGAAATGCCTTTTTGTCAATATTGCGCATGGGATAGCCGCAGCAGTTAAACTGCCTTATGTCTGCCAGGTCAATTCCGGTTTTTTCCAAAACCGCCCTGGCCGCGGTTTCATACTGCCTGACCCGGGACGGGATCTGGCAGCCTATAAAAAGACTGTAGCGCATCATGATCTGATTAAACCTCTTTTTTCGTTTTCATCATTCATAGAGTCCACTGCCGAGTATTTTAGCTCGTAGAGAATGTCTGTGACTTTTACGTTCTGCGGGCAGTGCTGCTGGCACTGGTAGCAGGTCACGCAGTCCCATATCATTTTCGCTGCAAGGGCGGTGTCGTTCAACCCCAGCCCGAGGCAGCACATGATCTGGTGGGGCAAAAGCCCGAGTTTTTCCTGCGGGTTTTCATAGTTTTCAACCACCGGGCATACAGTGGTGCAGGTCTGGCATCCGAAGCAGGCCGAAAACGTGGTTTCGGGAAAAAGTTTTCCGCCGCTTTCCTGCGCAGGCCGGGCAAGGTCAATGTCGTGTCCGGGGTCGAGCATGGACTCAAATTTTTTGCAGACCTCCTGCTCCGCCTTTTGCAGAGGACGGGAGTAGACGTCGCCGGGCAGCTGTTTGCGCTTCAAGCCCCTTAGAAAAGAGAGCTGTGAAAGAATCATCGGTTCTGTATGACCCTGCTGAAGGAGTTTTTCCCTTGCGTTTACCCAGAGCTGCCTGAGGTTTATGCCCGAGGGGCAGACAACCGTGCATCTGTCGCAGTTCGTGCACAGATAGATTCCCTCGAGTATGGCCCTGGTTTCTTCTTGACCAAGTGTTTTGCCTGCTGCCAGGGCTTTGAGAGGGGCTATTTTTTCCGAGGGCAGGACATATAAATTGTTTCTTGCCTTGTGTCCCATCATTGCCGAGCAGTAAAGACTGCATGTACAGCAGTGGGTGCAGGCGTCAAGCTCTATAACCTGCCGGGTGGCAATGTTTTCAGGGCTTGATTTTTCCTCGTCCATCACCGCGTTTGCCAGGATGGCAGCCGGGGTTGAAAACATGTGCAGCATTTTGCTGAAAGGCAGGTAGGCAAGCCCTGCAAAACACGACAGGAAATGGATGTACCACAATATTGTCACAAAACCCGCCCGGTCCAGGGGCGGGGCAACAGGGCTGATTGTTTTGCCGATTGTATAGCTTGTAAAAGCTGATTGCGCGTCAGCGTGGCAGTAGGCGCAATAACTTTCGTGCAGCTGCTTTCCTTGCTCTGTTACATCGTCTTTGAAAGGTCCGGTGATTTCTGAGGAGACAAGGCCCTGCTCGCTTACCCAGTAGCTTTCAAGCGCCCGTGCCTGCTCGCCCTCAATGCCGGCGTATTCCTCCACCATGTTCGTGTATTCTGTCTCCGAGGTGATCTTTAAGGCAGCCAGGCAGAACCCGGACAGTATGATGACCGCCACTATTGCAATTGCGTATATATCCATGCCCGTGGTTATCAGCCGCGGGACCCTGAGGGCAAAACGCCTTAAAACCGCGATCACGACCCCTGCAAGGACCATGAAGCCGAATAAGTCCCTGAGGAAAAAATAGGGATTAAGAGTTGGTTCATATCCGCTGAAAAGGGCATCTGTTATTATCTGGCCCATGGCGTGCATGAAAAATAGCAGGATAAAACCCCAGAAGATGAGCATGTGCATTGCCCACCGCAGAAAGCTTTCTTTCAGGATCTTTCTCTGCAGCAGTATGTCGGTGACAAAAACCCGGAGCAGGGTAAAGAGTTTTGTGCTGAAAACAACCGAAACCATGCCTGCAAGAGCGCCTGAGATCCTTTTGGAGGCACCCGGCCCTGCAGATGAAAACCCGGCCTCCCGTTGAAACCAGGCTGCAGCCCTGTATAAAAGCCCCAGTAAAAATATTATCAAAGAGGCATAGAGAAAAAAAGTAAAAGCCATACAAAACCCTCCGGAATAACAGTATAATCAAATACAAACAACCCAAACTCTTAAAACTATGACGCTTGGCCGCAAGAGTCAAGGAAAAGCTCGGGTCAAACCCGGCGTACACATCCTGTCTGAATTTCCGCGTATCCCTGTTGCTTGCAGCTTGACACATCATTCGAACCCTGCCATTATTTAAATATGAGAAACCTTTCCGGAAAAGGGGGTCAACATGATTGAGATTGCGGATCTGAAAAAGATCAACATGCTCCAGCCCCTTGATGAAAAAAGGCTGGAGCGCATGCGCGACATTGCCTCTTTGGAAAGCCAGCGCAAGGGACATTTTTTTTATCACGTTGTGGATCCCGCAGACAGGATCTATGCATTGCTGTCGGGCCGTGTCGGGCTTGCCATTGCCAAGCACCCCTATCAGCATACCTGGGTGGTGGAAGTAGGCCCTTCCAACACTTTCGGTGTGTCTGCAGCGATTTTTACCCCCGGCAGGACCCATATGACATGCGCCAAGGCCCTTACAGAAGTCAAGGCCCTTTCATGGCGCAGCGATGAGCTCCAGCAGCTTTTTGAAGAGGACTTCGAGCTGGGCTACCGCTACATGTCGGAACTGGCAAGGATAATCAAGGACCGGCTCCAGGCGAAAAATATCCAGTCAACAGATATCTACAGCTGAGGCCGGTCCGGATTGGAAACCGCACCTGTTTTTCAGACAGCGCAGATCCGCATCCACATTCCGGTTTTTTTCGTCAGCCTGCCATAAACAGAGCCTCGTGATTCTGATGCGAACGTTGGATGAGGCCTTCGTGTACCATTGACCAGAGCTGTTGTCCCACCTGCTCGCGGTTTTCCATAAGCGCGCTGGTCAGCTCTTTTAGTCTCAGGGGCCGCTGCTCTGTTTTCAGAAGCTGCAGAACCCGGGTCCGGAGAAACTCTTCTCTCAGGGCGGCTGAAAAGTCTCTGTCAAAGTCGAGGGCATGTCTCTGGTTGCCCTTGTATTCGGTTTCACTGTTCTGCCGAAGGGTTACGCAAAGCAGATGCCGGATGCGGCTGTTGTTTGAAACCACCTCGTACATGCTCTGCAGCCGGCTTATATTTGCGGGTGTCCTTTCAATCGGCCCTAAAGCTGCCGTAGCATTTGCAAAACTGTTAACTGTTTTCACGAATTCTTCCGGCCTGTTTAAGTCGGCGTGAGCCAATGCTATGCGGCGCCTGTCGAATCCGCACAGGGTCAGCAGTTTTTTCATCAGGTTCACCCGGCTCCAGGCATGATCCACACCGTAGGAGTGATGGCATTCTTCCGGGTTGCATCCCACAAGAATCAATCCCGGTGCTCCGTCAAGAAAAGCACGGGCGAAAATACCCGGGTCGAGCTGACCCACGCACGGCACACCCACAAGATGGGCCCTGGGGTCGTGGAAAAGTTCTTTTTTCCCTGCATTGTCAGCAGCAGGCAGCCCTCCCCAGGCGCATCCCATGGCGATGATTTCATCAGGGCCCATTTGCGAGGCAAGTGAGCTTATCCTGGCTTCGCGCTGATCCGTAGTGTTGTTCTGCAGTACAAGGGCTTTGTACGGGCATGCAGCGGCACAAGTTCCTCCGCCGGTGCACACAAGCGGGTCAACCACCCGGGGGAGTCCGCCGCCGGTGGCCTCTTCGACCCCTATGCCGCCGCAGTCGCAAAGTTCCTGGCACAGGCCGCAGCCCACGCACTTGTCAGGATCAACTGCGCACACAATGCGCGGCAGGAAAAGCTCTCCGGCCATGGATTTGCTAAACAGGTCCGCTGTCTTTCTGCCGGCCCTGTAACCCTGGGCAAGAGCTTCATGCAGGTCGCACGGGAATCTTGCGCTTCCTGCCAGGTAGGTTTCCTCGCGGCCGACCTGTTCGGGCCTAACCCGGGCGTGATGGCCGGTTAAAAACCGGCTTTGTTCGTGATGCAGGCCCAGGGTCTCAGCGGTTTCAAGGACAGTTCCGGAAACCTTTCGCTCGGGTGAAATCACCATTACGTCCCAGGGAATGTCGTATTCCACGCGGTCGTTGACATTGCCTATTGTTATGTATCCGTCCTGGACGGTGGGCGGTATGGTTTTGTCATAAGGCACCCAGAAAACCCCGAGTTTTCTTGAAAGAGCCCGCTCAGGCCCTGTAAGCGGCACCTCCATCTGCTCGTTGTACAGGATGACGGCCTGGGATCTCGGGTAGGATTCGCGGACTTTTTTTGCCATGGCCCATGCGGAAAGCGCTGACAGCTGGGCAAATTCCGGGTCTCCAGCCTCGAAATCACTGACCCAGAAAACCACCTGGTCCTCGAATATGCCTTTTTCTTCCATGTAGTCGTCGAACTCGGACTGGATTATAACCGTTTCACCGTCATATCCCAATTCCATGGCCGGCGGTTCAAGCCTGGCATCCAGGCAGGCTATTATTGCACCTGCGTTATAAAGCCTTTGGCTTCCGTCAGCTTCTGAAAATGTAAGCTTGTAGTCTCCGGTAACTCCTGCAAGCCCTACGAGTTCTCCCGGAGGAAGCATTGTGCAGTGGGGACTTTGAAGTACTTCCTGCCGGATTTTTTCCAGGCGCGGATAATTTTTCCATTCTCCGGGGTACTGCCGGTGCAGGTCTTCAAACATGGTTTCAGGATCGCCGATGTCCGGGGCTATCATAAAATCGAGACCCTGCCTGGAAAGCTCCTGGGCCGCTGTCCAGGAGGCTGGCCCTCCGCCGACAATCATCACCGGTCCTTCCAGAAAGGCCCGCTGCTGTATGGTAGGGGTCACTGCAGCCATTTCAGCGGCGGCTGCTTTTATGAGTTTGGCAGCCTTGTCCGCACGTTTTTCAGGGGACAGGTCGTTTCCTGAAGCTATATGGCCCCTGATGTTTACCATGTCGATCTGCCCCTTGAGCAGTTCCATGGGCTCAAAGGCTTTTTCAAACTTTTTGAGCATAAGCCGGCTTTCACATCCTGCTATTACCAGCCTGTTTAAATTCTTTTCGCTGACCGCGGAGGTTATCCGGTCAAGGCCTGGATTAAGACAGGGGTATGGCAGGATTTCACAGTGAGCCACGTTTCCGTCTTTGCCGACATGACCGGCAAGTGCGTCCAGATCGATAAAGGGCGCGATTTTTTCCCCGCAGCGGCAGATAAAAACGCCTGTTTTTGTATTTGTTGTCATGATCCTGCCTCCTTGTCTATTTGGATGCGCCCGCGGCATGCGGCATTGCCTGCACGCGGCGCACCGAGTCTATTCGTGACTGCATGGCATCAGTGGGACAGATGGTCACGCAGCAGCCGCATGCCACACAGACTTCAGTGGGGCGCAGAAATGGCGCTCCCACTTTTTTGTGCACCCCCCGGTCCACCGTTGAAATGGCAGCCAGTCCGACCACTTCCTTACATACCCGGGTGCAGAGGCCGCATAGCATGCATTGCTCTTCCGGGTTTTCAACCGGGAACCTGGTCTGCTTTACCCCGTGTTTAGCGGCTATTTCCTTTATATAGCTGCTTGCCGGGCATTCCGACAAAAGCATCTCAAGTATCCATCTGCGTACGTTGCGTACCCGCTCTGTATCAGTGAAAACGTTGATCCCGTCGGTTGCCGGGTAAATGCAGGATGCAACCAGCTTTGACCAGTCTCCGTCTCTGAGCTCCACCATGCACAGCCGGCAGGCCCCGCTGGGCGTCACTGCCTCGTGATGGCACAGTGTCGGAATTTCAAAGCCGTAATGCCTTGCCGTTTCAAGCACGGTCCAGCCGGGGTTTGCCTCCACCGTCTGGTTGTCTATCCGGAAAGTAATCATATTCTATGGCTCCTTGTTCAAACGTTTTGAAAACAGGTTAATCCACATAGACTGCATCGAACTTGCAGGTTTCCATGCAGTTGCCACAGCGGATGCACCTGCTTGTATCAATTTCGTGGGGCTCTTTTTTCTCCCCGCTGATGCATTCCTGCGGGCAAACCCGGGCGCAGGCCATGCATCCCGTGCACTTGTCAGGATCTATGTAATAGGTGATAAGATCCCTGCACACGCCGGCAGGGCATTTGTTGTTGTCAATATGGTTGTCGTATTCCTCCCGGAAATAGCGCAGTGTTGTAAGGACCGGGTTGGGTGCGCTTCCGCCCAGTGCGCACAATGAGCCGTCCTGGATTGCCCCGGACAGGCTGAAGAGGTCTTCAATGTCCTGCTGGCTTCCCTTACCGGAGGAGAAGTCATCGAGAATCCTTCGCATCCGGAGGAGTCCGAGTCTGCAGGGGATGCATTTGCCGCATGACTCTTCTTCGAGAAAACGCAGAAAGTATCGGCTCACATCCACTACGCAGTCCCTGCTGTCCATTACGATCATTCCGCCGGAGCCCATCATTGAGCCTACGTCTTTCAGGGAGTCAAAATCAACGGGGGTGTCTTTTAAGGAATAGGGGATGCACCCGCCTGAAGGGCCTCCGGTTTGAACCGCCTTAAAGGGTTCCCCGCCGGGCACTCCTCCCCCGATTTCCTCTATGATCTTTGCCAGGGGAATACCCATGGGCACTTCAACCAGGCCCACGTTGTTTACCTTGCCCACCAGGGAGAAAACCTTGGTGCCGGTACTGTGGGACACTCCGATGCTGCTGTACCAATCGGAGCCTTTTTCTATGATCATGGGAACATTGGCCCATGTCTCCACGTTGTTTAATACCGTTGGCCTGCCCCAGAGGCCTTCTTCCACGGAGCGCACGTACTTGGGCCTTGGGTTGCCGGGCTTTCCCTCTATTGATGTGAAAAGCGCGGTTGACTCGCCGCAAACAAATGCCCCTGCTCCGCGGTTGATCCGCGCATCAAAGGAAAATCCGGTGTTAAGGATGTTTTCACCCAGCAGTCCGAGCTGCCGTGCCTGTTGCATGGCTTTTTCCAGGTGATCGATGGCCAGTGGGTATTCAGCTCTCACGTAGAGATATCCGTTTTGCGCGCCAAGGGCATAAGCTCCTATGATCAGGCCCTCTATGACTGCGTGGGGGTC
>JAWLEU010000028.1:0-17655 GCA_041685965.1 Desulfosalsimonas sp. | reverse complement strand
GACACTTGGCATAGAATTTCTGAGGACAATTGCGTTTATTCTTGTGATCGCATCGCTGGTGCAGTTTGTGGAGATGTTTCTCAAAAAGAGCATCCCCGCTCTTTATGCGGGTCTTGGAATTTTTCTCCCGCTGATTACCACCAACTGCGCGGTCATGGGTGTCTGCCTGATAAATATTCAGGAGGAATATATTTTTATTGAGGCTCTGGTTTCCTCGATTGCCTATGCTTTTGGCTTCGGGATTGCCCTGATTCTTTTTGCCGGTGTTCGCGAGCGTGTGGTGCTAGGCAGGGTGCCCAAACCCCTGCAGGACACCTCGATCGGGCTTGTTACGGCCGGTATGCTGGCCCTTGCATTCATCGGCTTCAGGGGGCTTGTTTAGAGCCGATAAGTGATTATAGTAAATACTCAACTCTATAAAAGCTTACATATAAATAAAAGAGGCATAAGGTGATAGAAGCAATACTGTTTACCCTTGGTCTTGGAGGCACATGCGGAGTAGCATTGAGCGTGGCTTCAAGGATATTCTACGTATATGAAGACCCGCGGATTGCCAAGGTGGAAGACCTGATGGCAGGGGCTAACTGCGGCGGATGCGGCTATACCGGATGTTCTGCAGCAGCCGAGGCTGTTGTCAACGGAGAGGCACCGCCTAACGTATGCATTCTGATCGGCCCTGATAATGTTGCTGAAATCGCAGCGATAATGGGGTCGGAAGCCGGCACCGCAGAAGCTTACAAATCTTACAACAATTGCCAGGGCGGAGACCGGGCCACGGACAGGTTTTTTTATCAGGGACTGAACCGGTGCAGCGCAGTAAACGCCCTTTACGGCGGCAAGAGGGACTGCGGCATCGGTTGTCTCGGCTTTGGAGACTGTGTGCGGGCATGCAAGTTCGACGCACTGGAAATCGGACCGAACGGATATCCTATTGTTGACAAGGATAAGTGCGTCGGCTGCGGGGCCTGCGAGACAGTCTGCCCCAAGTCAATTCTCGAGGTAAAGACCATGTCACAGCGCCTTCTGCATCTTAACACCGAAGAAGACGCACTTTCGCCCTGTCAGCAGACTTGCCCCGCGGAGATCGATATCCCCCGTTACATAGACCATATTAAGCAGGGCGAATACGAGTCTGCAGTTGATACAATCAGAGAGCGCAATCCTCTGTTGCTTGCATGCGGCAGGGTGTGTCCCCACCCCTGCGAAGAATACTGCAGAAGGTCCATTGAAGACCCGGAACCGGTTTCCATTAACCAGCTAAAGCGGTTTGTGGCCGACATGGAGATGAATTCAGGCAAAAGACTGCACATTTCACGGGCTCCTGATACAGGAAAAAAGGTGGCAGTTATCGGCGGCGGTCCAGCCGGCCTTAGCTGTGCGTATTTTCTCCGGAGGGTAGGGCACAGTGTCAACATCTTTGAAGCTATGCCTAAACTCGGGGGCATGCTAAGATACGGAATACCCGAGTACAGGCTTCCCAAGGCAGTTCTTGATTGGGAAATCCAGGGCATACTGAATCTGGGGATTGAGCATCACAGCAACGTAAAGATGGGTGTGGACTTTGACCTGGGTTCGCTGGTCGGAGCAGGATTTGATGCAATTTTCATGGGCGTAGGATCCTGGAAGGACTATAAGCTAAATATTCCCGGCGAGGATTTAAAAGGCTGTTATACCGGAATAGATTTTCTTTCCCGTATCGGCAACCAGCAGCCGGTCGAGGTGGGTAAACGTGCCGCTGTGATAGGAGGCGGCAACACGGCCATTGACTGTGCAAGAACGCTTGTACGCCTGGGGCTTGAGAAGGTCTACATTGTATATCGCCGCACCCGCAAGGAAATGCCCGCCAATGAAGTTGAAATCGTGGCAGCCGGGCACGAGGGAATTGAATCCGTTTTCCTTGCAGCCCCCAACAAGGTGCTCGGAGATGACCAGGACAGGGTAAAAGGCCTTGAATATTTAAAGATGGAGCTGGGCGAACCTGATGCCAGTGGACGCAGGAGACCTGTGCCCGTGGAGGGGTCGGAAACAGTTCTCGATGTTGACACTATAATCACGGCCATCGGACAGTCCACTGACACCACCTTCCGCACCCCCGGAACCCGCATGGACGAGCTCAATATTACCCGTTGGGGCACAATTGACGTGGATCCTGGTACATGCCGCTCCAATGTTCCCTATATCTTTGCAGCAGGAGACGGGGCAACCGGGCCCGCTCTTGTTGTGGATGCCATCGGAGGCGGCAGAAGGGCCGCCAGGGCAATAGACATGTTTTTGAAGGGCAGGGAGGTCAAGCCCGAGCCAGGAGCCCTGCTCTCCGAAAGGCACATTCCTGAATCATTGTTTGAGAGCGTACCCGGGATTAAAAAGAGCAAAAGGGCCGAGATGCCTGAGATGCCGGTCAGAGAGAGGTGTTCTAATTTCCTTGAGGTTGACCATGTTCTGCCTGAAACGGAAGCGATCAGCGAAGCCGTACGTTGCCTGAATTGCTGCAGATTATGTTATGATCCTGATAGCGATCAGAACGCTGCATAACTAAATTATACCCTCCCCCCCTGTAATACGAAAGCCGCGGGCGATTAATTCGCCTGCGGCTTTCGCGTTTGAGGACCGGTTGCTGCTGTTTCTTTACAAAATTTCTGTATGCTGCTATTTAGAGGTTAGAAGTTGTATGCTTGTTCAGACCCTGCTCCAAATGATTGCACGGAGGTGGAATATGGCTGTGAGCCCTGATCAGAAGAGAAAACAGATCGAAAACGAGCTCATTTCGCTTAGGCGCCAGGCTGATGAAATGGATGCAAGGATCCGGGCATATCTTTCAGACCGGAAAAACAAACAGCATCCACGTCATCAGGAGCTTATAGAAAAAGTCCAGAGATACAGGATCAATCCCTCGGTTTCTACAAAACGCCTTGAGACCATGCTCGATAATCTTCAGTGGAAGATCTATTATTACAGCCGGGCCTGGCGCCAGCTCTGGGACAACGCGGATGCCGCAAGAAGGCAGGAGGAAATCAGCGAAAAAACTTCACCTGGCCATCCCGGCAGCCCGGCTGAATCCGGACGGTCATCCCAGGAACACGACAGAATCTATTCGGTGGACAGGCTCTGGGAGATCCAGAAGCAAAAGCTTTCATCGCTGGGGGACGATCCGGCCCCTGAAAGCAGGGAAGGCTTTGTACAGCGGATACGGGAGAGATATGGGAAGCTGGCCTCTGAGAAAAAACAGGATGAAGAAATAGTCATGAGGTTTGACAAAAAGAGCCGCCGGTGTACACTGTCGCTTAAAAAACGGGATCATGTCCCGGAGCAGTAGGGAAGTTTTCAGGATTTGAAATCTGCGTTCCCATATGCTTTAGAATCGATTCGCGGAGCTCGGTCATGTCTCCGGGGAGGGGGGCAGAAAAAAAGATGCGTCTGCCGCTCTCAGGGTGGCTGAAGGCGATTTTCGCAGCATGGAGCATCTGCCTGGGTGCCGAGGCAATCAGCCCCGCCAGTACGGGATCTGACTTGTGCCGGCGGCCGGGGTGTTTGTACCCATAAACCCTGTCTCCTATTACAGGATGCCCTGTGGAAGAAAGGTGTACGCGGATCTGGTGGGTCCTGCCTGTTTTTATTGTGCATTCCAGCATTGCAAATGATCTCCAGCGTTCCGACGCTTTCCACAGTGTATCTGCATGCCTTGTTTTTTCGCCGCTGACGGTTTCTGTTGTCATTTTTTTTCTGTAAACCGGGTGCCTGCGGATAGGCAGGGTTATCCTTCCTTCATCTGTGTCAGGGCTGCCGTGAACAAATGCTATATAGGTTTTTTCAACACTGCGGGCTTTGAACTGGGCGGCAAGGTTTTTCCATGATTCAGGGTTCCTGGCAATTACCATCAAGCCTGATGTTTCCTTGTCAAGGCGGTGGATGATGCCCGGCCTTCCCGGCTCTTCACATACGCTGTGTAACTCCGGGAAATGATAGACAAGACCGTGGGCAAGAGTGCCCGAGAAATTGCCTGCTGCGGGGTGTACAACGAGTCCTGGAGGCTTGTTGATAACTATAACAGAGCGGTCCTTGAATACAACGTCAATATCGAGCGGCTCGGCCTCAAGCTGGCAGGATTGCGCCGGCGCGACGGCTGAAGATGAGATGGCGTCTCCTTCGGCTATCCTGTAACCGGGCTTTTTTTCGGATTCATTGACAAGTACCCGGCCTTGTTTTATCAGGCGGACCGCGGTGTTTCGTGAGCAACCAGGCACAGTTGATGCTACGGCAAGGTCCAGCCTTATACCGTCATCCTCCGGACCGGCAGTCCATGTGATTGATTCAGGATTCCCGACAGCCGTCATTCATCCTTGTCTGCGCCGTTGCCGTTGCTGCTGAAAAGGGACTCGATTTCAGCCCAAACCTTTTCTTCATCCTGGTTTTTTGCGGTGCAGATTTCCCGAATCAGAAGAGCCTTGGCGGTGTCCAGGAGTTTGCGTTCCCCGAACGAAAGATCCTTGGTAAGCTTAAGAAGGTAAAGATCCCGGAAAACTGCCGCAACGTCATAGGGCGAGCCGGTCTTGAGCCTGTCCATGTATTCCTTGTACCGCCGGTTCCAGGTCTGATTGTCCTGGATGTCGTGGTGCTGATCAGCCAGCACTGAATAGACCTCAGGGATTTCGCCCTTGCCGATAACAGAGCGCAAACCAACGGATTTAACGTTTGAGGTCGGGATCATGATCACCATGCCGTTGTCGATGATCTTCATGATATAGAAATCATGAGTATCCCCGTTGATTACCCGGCTCTCGATGGATTCGATTTGTCCGACCCCGTGGGCGGGGTATACCGCCAGATCTCCTACCTGGAACCCCCCGGGGGTTTTTTGGGATTGTGCTTTTTCAGCCATTTTTATCACCCAAACCTAATGCAAAGTTTATTCCTAAAAAATAACACCTAACATTTTTTTAAGGTGAGATCAACAAAAAAAGGGCCGGTGATTTCCACCGGCCCTTTGGTTAAAGATTATAACAGTTTATGGAATTACAGCAAAAACGGCACCATCAGCAGTGCTACCACGTTGAGGACCTTGATCATCGGGTTTACTGCAGGGCCGGCTGTGTCCTTGTAGGGGTCGCCGACAGTGTCGCCGGTAACGGCTGCCTTGTGAGCATCGCTGCCCTTGCCGCCGAAATAACCGTCTTCAATGTATTTCTTGGCGTTGTCCCAGGCGGCGCCGCCGGTGCACATTGAAATCGCCACGAACAGACCGGTGACGATACTTCCGATGAGCACGCCTCCAAGTGCGATCTTTCCGAGGAACAGACCCACCAGGATCGGGGTGATAACCGGCAGCAGCGCAGGTACCATCATTTCCTTGAGGGCGAACTTGGTGACAATGTCAACGCACCTGCCGTAGTCCGGCTTTGAAGTACCCTCCATGATGCCCGGGATCTCCCTGAACTGTCTGCGGACTTCGTCAACAACCGCGCTGCCGGCACGGCCGACAGCGTTCATTGCGATCGAGGTGAACAGGAAGGGCAGCAGGCCTCCGATAAACAGACCGATGATAATGTAGGGGTCGCTTAATTCGAACGCCAGTTCAGCAGCTGCTTCCTCGGTTCCGGCCTGGATGACGAATTCCTGGACGTAGCAGGAAAAGAGCACCAGTGCTGCAAGGCCGGCAGAACCGATTGCATATCCCTTTGTAACTGCCTTTGTGGTGTTGCCCACTGCATCAAGAGGATCTGTAACAGCACGAACGCTTTCGTCCATCTCAGCCATTTCGGCAATACCGCCGGCATTGTCCGTGATCGGGCCGTATGCGTCAATGGCGATAACCATTCCGGTCATCGACAGCATGGCCACTGCTGCAATTGCAATGCCATAGAGGTCGGCCAGTCCGTAAGCAATTCCGATGCCCACACAGATTGCAAGCACAGGAAGTGCAGTTGACTGAAGACTGACTGCAAGACCGGCAATAATGTTGGTGCCGTGGCCGGTTGTTGAGGCCTCTGCAATACCTTTAACCGGGCCGTAGGTACCGGTATAGTACTCCGTGATTATAACAATGAGAACAGTTAGCACAAGCCCGACCAGTGACGCATA
The DNA here is from genome assembly GCA_041685965.1 of Desulfosalsimonas sp. Classification (GTDB taxonomy): domain Bacteria; phylum Desulfobacterota; class Desulfobacteria; order Desulfobacterales; family Desulfosalsimonadaceae; genus Desulfosalsimonas. Next base: position 11,580 of record JAWLEU010000028.1, on the reverse strand, counting down.
AAACAGGTTCATGGCCGGGATGCCTCCTATGTCGTCAATCGCGGTAACAGTGAAGATGTAAAACGCGATTGCAGCAAGTATGGCTGCGCCGAACATACCTTTGTAAAGTGCGCCCATGATGTATTCGTTCTTGCCCATGCGTACAAAGGTGGTGGCAATGATAGAGGCGATAATGGAGATGGCCCCCAGGATCATGGGATAGTTAACAGCCATGGCCTCTCCTTCGAAAAACAGGCTTCCAAGAAGCATTGCTGCCACAACTGTAACTGCGTAGGTTTCAAACAGGTCTGCTGCCATGCCTGCGCAGTCGCCGACGTTGTCGCCGACGTTGTCTGCTATGGTGGCGGGGTTTCTCGGGTCGTCTTCCGGAATTCCGGCTTCGACCTTGCCCACCAGGTCTGCACCGACGTCAGCTCCCTTGGTGAAGATACCGCCGCCGAGACGTGCAAAGATTGAAACAAGGCTGCCGCCGAATCCCAGTGCCACAAGCGGGGCAATCGAGTGAACCTCTCCTGCCTCAGCGCCCATGGTCATCACATAATAAAATCCCGCTATTGCAGTGAGCGCCAGGCTTGCAACCAGCATTCCAGTGACAGAGCCTCCTCGGAACGCCATTTTCAGGCCTGCGGCAAGCCCGTTTTTTGCTGCTTCGGCGGTACGGATGTTTGCAATTACTGAAACCCGCATTCCGATGTAGCCTGCAAGGTAGGAAGCGATTGCACCAACCGCAAAGCCGATTGCGGTGCTCGTTCCTATGGTGTCGGAATAAAACTGGCTTAGATAAAGGATGATAAAGATCACAACACCAACGATTGCCATGCTTTTCAACTGCCTGTGCAGATATGCGATGGCTCCTTCCTGAACCGCATTTGCGATTTCCACCATTTTTTCAGAGCCGGTGGGGGCGCTTTTGATGAGACCGGCAACGATAAGGGAATACAGAATCCCAATCACTCCGATGATGGTGCAAGTTAGCGGAACATTCTCCAGTAGAACTTCCATGCCTACCTCCCTAAGACTTTAGGTTAATAAATAAGACACCCTAAACAGTTTACCTTTGATTGAATCGATTCATTGCTTCAGTCAAACCCCTTCTTATCATGGTGATTACGGCATCTTCGGCCTTCTGCATCACAGGTACAAAATTTTTTTTTTCTTCCGCCGTGAACCTGCCGAGCACATAATCTGTAACATCCCTCGGCGGCTCAGGCCTTCCGATGCCGATTCTAAGCCTGGGAAAATTGCCGGACCCGAAGGCTTCCATGATGGATTTGACTCCGTTGTGTCCTCCGTGACCTCCTTTCGCTTTGATTTTGATTTGTCCTTTGTTTATATCTATATCATCATGTATTACAAGAACGTATTCGGCAGGAATACCGAAATATCCTGCCAGTTGTTGAATGGGAGGGCCGCTGCGGTTCATGTAGGCCTGGGGTTTGGCAATAACTATGCGTGTCTCTGCGCATCCGCCCATTCCGAAGTCGGTGCTGAATTTTTTCCGGTCAATCGGAATACTGCATCCATCCGCAACCTTTTCTGCAGCCATGAATCCTACATTGTGCCTGGTTTTCAGGTATTTTCTGCCGGGGTTGCCCAGGCCGGCAATAAGCCAGGACCAAGACTCCATTACTCTTCGGAAGATTCGGATTCTTCGTCCGCTGCAGCCTCACCGCCTTCTTCTTCGCCTTCTTCAGCTTCTTCTTCGCCTTCGGCTCCTTCCTCTGGTGCCTCCATCTTGGGGCTTACCACAGTAAGAATTGTAAAATCGGCTTCGTAGGGTATCTCCACGCCTGAAGACAGCGGGATCTCGCTTACATGAACAGAATCCCCCACATCGAGCTCTGAGATGTCGAGTTCGATCTGTTCGGGGATATTTGCCGGCAGGCAGTAGACTTCTAGTTCTCGCCTTATGATCTGCAGAATTCCTCCGTCTTCAACCCCCTTTGATGTCCCGGTGGTTGTAACGGGTACCATGGTGGCAATTTTCTGGTCCATCTTGACCTCGTAGAAATCAATGTGGAGGTAGTGCTCTTTTACGGGATCGCGCTGGAATTCCTTGATCATAACTGTGCGCTGGGATTTGCCGACTTCTCCGGTTGCAAGATTAATCAGCCCCCGGGTAAATTCAGGGCTGTTAAACATCCTTTCGAGTTCCTGAATGCTTACAGACAGCGGCTGGCTGTCGATGCCGGCTCCGTATAAAACAGCCGGTATGCGGCCTTCGCGCCTTAATGCGCGGGCTGCGCCCTTGCCTGTATTGCCGCGTGGTTTTGCGTTTAGTTTTACGATATCCAAGTCTTATCCTCCAGTATATTTTCTTTTGCAGTATTGTCAGATGAACAAAGATGTTACTGAATCGCCGGTGTGGCTTCTGTAAATCGCCTCACCAAATAGCCGGGCAATGCTGAGTACCACGATTTTTTCGCATGTCTTGGGCTTGCCGGTAAGGGGGATGGTATCTGCTACAACAAGGGACTTGATGGCTGAATCATTGATCCGGTCAACCGCGGGCCCGGAGAGAACCGCGTGGGTGCAGCAGGCATGTACCTCGCTGGCGCCGTTTGCCTCAATTGCATTTGCCGCTTCTGTCAGAGTGCCTGCAGTGTCCACCATGTCATCGAGTATAATGGCCTTTTTCCCATCAACGTTGCCTATGACCGCCATTGCCTTGGCCTGGTTGGGCGATGACCGCCGCTTGTCTATGATGGCCAGCCCGGCGTTAAGCCGTTTTGCAAATGCTCTTGCACGCTCAACGCCCCCTGCATCAGGCGAGATAATAACAAGGTCATCTGAAAAGTTTTTGCGCATGTACTCGATTAATACGGGTGCTGCAAAAAGGTTGTCCACGGGTATGTCAAAAAAGCCCTGGATCTGCCCGGCATGCAGGTCCATGGTAATCACCCGGTTGGCCCCTGCCGTGGTAAGAAGATCTGCCACTAGCTTTGCACTGATCGGAACCCTTGGTGCGACTTTTTTGTCCTGCCTGGCGTAACCGAAATAGGGTATTACCGCAGTAATCCTTTTTGCTGACGAGCGTTTGAAAGCGTCTATCATCAGCAGCAGCTCAATCAGGTTGTCGTTTACAGGATTGCAGGTGGACTGGACAACAAAGACATCCTTTGCCCTTACATTGTCATCGACCTCTATCTGTACCTCTCCGTCGCTGAAACGCTTTACCTTGGCATTGCCGAGAGGGCTGTTTAAGTAACTGCAGATTGCCTCCGAGAGTTCCGGATGTGAAGATCCGGCAAATACAATGTACCCGTTGGTGTCCACTTCCATGGTCTCTCCTTGGAGGTTGAGGTTCTTGTTGAAGCCTTTTACAAGATGGCTGGGGCGGGAGGATTCGAACCTCCGAATGCAGGAACCAAAATCCTGTGTCTTACCGCTTGACGACGCCCCAGCAGCATGTAGGTCTGCGTGCCAGCGGCAGATACACAGTGCTATGTCAGCAGCTGCGTACGAAAAACCCGCCACCGGCCTTGCCCTGATAATCTGCGGCATGCGCTTTCAGCAGTGCGGGTATCAGCATAAATCCCGAAAACCGAAGAGCCGCTTCCGGTCATGATAGCGCCGGTGGCACCGGATGAAAGAAGGGCTTTTTTTGCCTCTCCGATTTCCGGGCAGAGCTCCTCTGCTGTTTTTTCAAGCGCATTGAACAGCTGCTTTGATACATCTTCGGCGACCCAGCCCGGTTTAAAGATAAATTTTTTATTTATTTTTTCGGATTTTGTCAATGCCAAATTCAACTTTTTATACACCTCAGCCGTGGACAGCGGCTGGCCGGGATATATCACAACAACGGGCATGGAGGGCAGCCCGCGGAATTCCGAGAGTTTTTCTCCTATTCCTGTTGCAACCGCAGGGCGGCCAAATATAAAAAACGGTACATCCGCGCCCAGAAAGCACCCCAGCTCCATTAGCCTTTCTGCGGAAACCGGGCAGCCGAAATACCTGTTCAGACCGCAGAGTACTGCTGCGGCGTTGCTGCTGCCGCCGCCCAGCCCGGCCCCCACAGGGATTTGTTTTTCTATTGATATGGCAACCCTGGGCGGGTTAAGGCCGGTTTCCGCGAAAAATTCAGAGGCTGCGCGGTAGGCCAGGTTGCTTCTGCCCGGGGGAACGCCGGGGTGGCTGCATTTAACTGCAATACCATCGGGCTGATCAGCAGGGGCAAAAGAAAATCGGACGGTATCATGAATCCCGATTAAGCACATCAAAGAAACCAGTTCATGATAACCGTCCGAACGCCTGCCGACTACATCGAGGTAAAGGTTTATTTTCGCAGGTGCATGTATTTGCACTTACTTGGTCATTTTTATGATGATAATTCCCTGGCGCGGGCGGATTACGTAAAACTGCAGTGTATCACCCTCGTCTGCTCCGGCTACGTACTGCTGAAACTCCTTTGCGGATTTTACAGGATTGTGGTTTACTTCTTTTACGATATCGCCCTGTCTGAATCCCGCCTGAGCAGCTTTGCTGCCGGTTTCAACCTCTGTTACCACAGCGCCGCTGGTATCGTTGAGTTCAAGCTGTCTGGCAATGTCACGGGTTATGTCCGATACCGTAATGCCGAGCCCGCCGGTTTCGGGTTCCTCCGGCTGCCGGTCTCTTTTTGCCATTTCCTCTTCATCCCTTTTCGATAGGGTGACCTCCGCGGTCCGGGTTTCTCCGTCGCGGATGAATTTTATTTCTGCTTTCTCGCCGGGCCTTATTTCCGCTATCGTACGGGACAGCTCACGGGGGGAGTCAACTTTGCTGCCGTTTACAGAGACGATTATATCATTGGACTCTATGCCCGCCTCGTCTGCGGGATCGCCTTCAAATACCTGGCTTACAAGTACACCGGTGTCAGTGTCATAGTATTCTTTAAGGTCGTCATCGAGTTCCTGGATGCCCACACCTAGCCAGCCCCGGGTTACCTCGCCGCTTTTTTTCAGCTGAGAGATTATATCTCTTGCCATGCCCGAGGGAATCGCAAAGCCTATCCCGGTTCCTCCGGCAACTATGGCCGTGTTGATGCCTATGACCTCGCCTTCCATGTTTAAAAGAGGCCCTCCGCTGTTGCCCGGGTTGATGGAAGCGTCTGTCTGGATGAAATTGTCATAGGGTCCTGCTCCTATTGCCCGGCCCTTGGCGCTTATTATACCCGCTGTTACGGTGTGGTCCAGGCCGAATGGGTTGCCGATTGCCAGCACCCATTGTCCTATTTGCATTGCGTCAGAATCGCCGAGTTCTAAAACCGGCAGTTCATCGTCTGTCTCTATCTTGATCAAGGCCAGATCCGTGTTTGGATCTGTGCCGATGATTTCTGCATCGTATTCCCTGCCGCTTTTCAGTTTGACCTGGATTTCATCCGCGTTTTCAATCACATGGTTGTTTGTAACTATATGGCCGCTGCTGTCCATGATAAAGCCTGAACCCAGGCTCCTTTGTTTAAATTCCCTGGGATCCTGCTGCCCGAAGAAACGATCGAAGAACTCGTCAAAAGGATGCTGCCCGCCAGGACTGCGGGGGTTCTGTCCGTCCCGGCCCCTGGGGCCGAAGAAATGGCGGAACATCTGATCCTGGCCTTCCACGGTTTTTTCGGTCCTGATGTTGACCACGGCGGGCCCGGCATTTTCAGCAAGTTCCGTAAAGTCGGCCGGAGCCCCTGCGGTCTTTTCTGGTCTGGATCCGGCCGCTGAAGTTGCATAATTGTCCGGAGCAACCATCGGCCCGCCTGCAAGAATTGCCGCGGCTGCAACCACGGCGGCCAGCCACGCAATTGGTTTGCGGTAGAATCTCATTTTTTCAGCCTCCTTGAAGTTTGTCCGGGCAATATCCGGCGGTTTCCGGATTATTTGCCTTCGGTTTCTTTTACATAAAGCAACCGTAATTCATATAAAACGTTTGTCAACAAGCGCTCTTCCTCCTGGGTCAGGTTGCCCTCGGTCTTTTGTCCAAGCATTGCTATAACGTCTATGGTCTGCTTTGCCACCGGCAGGTTTTTGGCTGTGGCACCGGTGGTGGGATCTGCATGCTGGCCCAGATGGACCAGTGCAGAGGAGTTAAGCGACAGAATAAAGGTTGTGAAATTGATTTCCGGCATCAAGTATTGGGAACAACCGGTTTCATCATTTTTTGTGCCGTTTTGCATAATATTGTTCCACCCCCTTATTGGTTTGAATTCAAAAGACTGAAACCGAAAATCCGGATCGGTTTCGGATTTTGATATCCGGATTTGCTTTTACAGCTCCAGGGTGTTGACTGATTTTACTTTTGTCAGGGACCGCACGGCTTCCGCGGTCTCTTCCGGTATCGGGGTATCCGTGCGAAGCAGGATGATGTTGTGCTCACCGTCTACTTCCTGTCCCACCTGCATCCTGGATATGTTTATGTTGTGTTCGCCCAGGGTCATGCCTATGCTTCCTATGGCGCCTGGCTCATCGCGGTTCTGGATAAGCGCCAGATGGCCCTTGGGGATTATTTCTATTCTGAAGTCATCGAGCTTTACAATCCTGGCGTCGCTTTTGCCGAATACAGTTCCGGCAACAGTGGAGATTTTTTCCGTTCCCGTTATTTTGGTGGTTATAAGGTGGAGAAACTCTGTAGGTTCAGCAGTGCTGGATTCGGAGATCTTGATTCCCCACTCCCTGGCCAGGTAATATGCGTTGACCGCATTTACCTCCTCGCCGAGCCGGTAGGCCAGAAGGCCCTTTATAAAGGCCGAAGTCACAGGATTCATGTCGTATCCGAAAAACTCTCCGTTGTACTGCACCTCGATTTCTTTGAGCTGCCCCGTGACAAGCTGGGCCTGGAGCTGCCCCATTTTCTCGGCAAGCTCGATAAACGGGCTGAGCTGTTCAAGGGCGCGGCCGGATATGGACGGGACATTGACAGCGTTTACAACGTTGTTGTTTTTGAGGTATTCTATTATTTGATTTGCCACTGTCACTGCCACATTGGTCTGGGCCTCAAAGGTTGATGCCCCAAGGTGCGGAGTGACCACCACGTTCTCAAGGCCGAGAAGGGGGAGATCCGTGGGCGGTGGCTCCTGGCAGAATACGTCAAGGGCAGCCCCTGCCACCTTCCCGCTGGCAAGGCTGTCGTAAAGGGCATCTTCGTCAACTATGCCGCCCCGCGCGCAGTTAATAATCATCACGCCGTCTTTCATGCGTGATATGGCTTCTTTGTCTATCATGGCGGCGGTGTTTTTGTTTTTCGGTACATGTACAGTTATATAATCTGATTCTGAATATAGTTTTTCAAGGTCCACGCATTCAAATCCCTGCTTTTCAATGTTGTCAGGCTGGACAACCGGGTCGTAGACCATAACCCGCATTTTCAGGCCCCGGGCCCGGTCGGCAACCACAGAGCCTATTTTGCCGAAACCTATTACGCCCAGGGTTTTATCGCAGATCTCGCGGCCCATCAGCTTTTTTTTCTCCCACCGGCCGGCCTTAAGGGATGCCGTACCCTGGGGAATGTTTCTGGTCAGAGAAAGCATAAGTGCCAGAGTGTGTTCTGCGGTTGTGACCACGTTGCCCCCTGGGGTGTTCATGACAACCACGCCTCTGCGGGTGGCTGCTGCAGTATCCACATTGTCCAGGCCTATGCCCGCGCGGCCCACAACCTTGAGGTTTTCCGCAGCATCCAGCAGTTCAGCGGTCACTTGTGTTGAACTGCGTATTACCAGGGCATGGTAAGGGGGGATAACAGATTTGAGTTCCTCAGGGGAAAGCCCGGTTTTAACATCCACTTCAAACCCTGCATTTTCAAGGATCCGGATGCCGGCTTCGCCCAGGTTGTCGCTTATGAGTACCTTCATTTTAAACCTCCGGGGCTCCTTTTTTAGTTGTTTTTTTTGCTGTTTCAGGCAGCTGCGCCACTGCCCGGTTGCGTCCTTCTGCTTTTGCCAGGTAAAGGGCGTTGTCTGCTCGTTTAATCATTTCGTCTACGCTTTCGGAAGGGCAATACATGGTCATCCCGATGGAAATCGTTACCTTAAATGAATCCGAAAATCCAGAGTATTTTATGCTCTCTGCTTTTTTGCGCAGCCTCTCGGCGAATTCACGTGCTCCTTCTATATTTGAGTCAAGCATGATTACAAGGAATTCTTCTCCCCCGTATCTGGCAATAACGTCTGTCTGCCTCAGCTCACTGCGCAGTTCGCGGATCAAGTGTTTTAGGATGTAGTCGCCTGTCTGGTGTCCGTATGTGTCGTTTACCCACTTGAAGTTGTCTAGGTCAAAAAGAATGATTGCAATCTGCACTCCTGTACGGTCTGCTATGTTTTTGTTCCTGTTTAACTCGCAAAACATCTGTCTGCGGTTATAGGTTTTGGTGAGATCGTCCTGGACGGCAATTATTTCAATTGTTTCAAGCGCACTGGTAAGTTCCTTGTTAGCGGTTGAAAGCCGGTTTCTAAGAGTGCTTATGTAGCCGCAGATAAATGAGAACCAGAAAAGCACTGCTGCGAAAATGATAAACTGCAGAATTTCGATTGCAGGATCCACTGTTGCAGGATGTTTGTAGAAAAGCAGCCCCACCACCAGTCCGTAGCTTCCCAGGGAAAAAAGTGCAAAGCCGAAGTACTGGCGTATGTTGAACCTGAATATTCCGAATATAAAGGTGACGAAATATATGAAAATCATCAGCGGCCGTATCCGGTCTGTAAAGTAGATGATGGTCATGGCCGCAATGGTGCCTGTTACCATCTGGGCCAGGGTCATGCTGGGATCGTTGAACTTTTGGTTTATTCCGGTGCGGATCAGCACGTAGAACATTAGGTTGGCAAGAAGGAAGATCCCGTAGATAAACGCAGTTTCCCTCGGCGTCAGGCGAATAAAATCAAGTATGTGGCAGTATAAGATCAGAAAAAGCCAAAGAAAATAGGTTCCCAGGGCCAGGAAATACCGCCTGAGCCTCAAGGCCTGCCTGGGGTCGTCATCAGGGATCAGTTTAAAAGCCGGATTCATTTCAGGCTGCTCTGGATCTGTTCAATCGTATTTTCCACAATTTCGCGGATGTCATCCCTGCGTTTGGCAGACAGCGCTTCAAACCGCATCACAAGGGCCGGCTGGGTATTTGATGCCCGCACCAGGCCCCATCCATCGTCAAAAACTATTCTTACCCCGTCAATATCAATTACTTCATATTTTTCAGACAGAATGTCTCTGGCCCTGTCCACCACCCTGAATTTTATCTCATCCGGGCATTCAACGCGGATCTCCGGGGTGTTGTGTGTCTCCGGGACGCCTTCGAGCAGCTGGTCAATGGTGGCCCCTGTTTTTGAAAGGATTTCTAGAAGACGGCATGAGGCGTATACAGCATCATCAAAGCCGAAATACCTGTCTGAAAAAAACATGTGCCCGCTCATTTCCCCTGCCAGGGCAGCCTGCATTTCTTTCATCTTTTCCTTTATAAGAGAATGGCCTGTTTTCCACATAACAGGCCTGCCACCGTGTTTTTCTATATCATCATACATTGTCTTTGAGCACTTGACCTCGGAGATAAATACTGAGCCCGGTTTTCTGCTCAGTATTTCCCTGGCGAATATTATCATGAGCTGATCGCCGTATACTGCTTTTCCCTTGTCATCCACGACACCTATACGGTCACCGTCGCCGTCATAACCGATTCCCGCGTCAAGGCCGTTTTGTTTTACCAGTTCTATGAGATCCTTAAGGTTGTCAATCACGGTAGGGTCAGCCTCGTGGTTGGGAAATCTGCCGTCCGGTTCGCAGTATATATCATGGACCTCGCAGCCCAGGCTTTTGAGAAGGGGCACCGCCACCGGCCCGGCGGTTCCGTTGCCGGCGTCAATTCCAACCCTGAGGGTGTTTTCAATGGAGATGTTGTTTTTTAAGTAATTTAGGTACGGGGTGATTGCATCCGCCTCAGAGACATCCGCATCTGCTGATATAAAATCGCCTTTTTCAGCGATTTCCCTTATTTTTTGTATCTGGGCCCCGTGTACAGGGTCGGTTCCCAGGCATATTTTAAATCCGTTGTATTCCGGGGGATTGTGGCTGGCTGTAACCATTACCCCCCCGTCTGTATCAAACTGCCTGATGGAAAAGTAAAGCACGGGGGTCGGGCAGAGGCCTATATTTATTACCTCGCATCCGGTTTCAGTAAGGCCTCTTATCATGTTTTCCGCGTATCGGTCGGAAGTCAGCCGGCAGTCGCGGCCCACGGCGATCTTTTTGCAGTGGTTGCGCCTCATGTAGGTTCCTATGGCCCTTGCCAGCGCATAGACCTCGTCATCTGTTATATCCCTGTCAGCAACTGCCCGGATATCGTATTCCCTGAATATTGACGGATTCACTTCAGTTCTTTCCTCCATGGATTTGAGTTGTTAATGGAAATTCAAATAGCAAAAACATTTTTCATCCCTTGACCACTGCAATCGGCCTCAGTTTTGCCACCTTTTTTGAAATCCCCGAGCCGTGTACGACCCCGACAACTTCCGAGACATCCTTGTACGCGTCAGGCATTTCCTCTGCCATTGTTCCGCCGCTGGAAGCCCGGACAATTATGCCCTTTTTTTCAAGCTCCTGCCGCAGGGATCTTCCCTTTGCCGCCTTTTTTGCAGCCTTGCGGCTCAGCACCCTTCCCGCGCCGTGGCATGTGGACCCGAAGGTTTCGTCCATGGCCTGCCGGGTGCCCACCATGACATAAGAGGCGGTGCCCATGTCGCCGGGAATAAGTATGGGCTGGCCCGTATGCCGGTATGTATCGCTTAGCGCCGGGTGCCCGGGGGCAAAAGCCCTGGTGGCTCCTTTCCGGTGAACGCACAGCTTTTGTTTCCCGCCTTCTATGGTGTGGGTTTCAATCTTTGCGATGTTGTGGCATACGTCGTATACCTGCCGCATTGCAAGGGCGCGGGGGCTTATGCCCAGGGTGTTCATAAACGAATCTGCCGCAATATTCATTAGAATCTGGCGGTTGGCCCAGGCAAAGTTGGCCGCGCAAGCCATTGCCCCGTAATATGCCCTGCCTTCAGGAGACTTGACAGGCATGCAGGCAAGCTGACGGTCAGGCAGCTTGATTCCGGTCTGGTGTACCTTTTTTGTCATTGCGGCAAGGAAATCGTCGCAGATCTGATGCCCAAGCCCTCTGGAGCCGGTATGGATAAGCAGGGTGACCTGTCCTGTCCTTATGCCGAAGGCATCCGCTGTTGCAGGGTCATAGACAGTGTCAACAACACCTATTTCCATGAAGTGATTGCCTGATCCAAGAGTTCCCAGTTGTTTGCGTCCGCGGTCCAGGGCCCTGCTGCTTACTGCCGCAGGATCGGCCTCATGCATGCAGCCGCCGTCCTCGGTTTTTTCCGCGTCAGATGGCTCGCCGTAGCCCTGGTCAATCGCCCACGGGCTGCCCTGTGCAAGCATTTTTTTCAGCCTGGCGTCAGACAGCTTAAGAGGTCCGGTTGAGCCCACCCCGGAGGGAACATCACGCTGCAGCGCGGCTGCCAGGTGCTCGAGTTTAGGTCTTACCTCTGATTCCTCCAGGCCTGTTGCAGCCAGCCTTACCCCGCAGTTTATGTCATATCCGACTCCGCCGGGCGAAATTACACCACTGTCAATATCG
>JAWLEU010000027.1:0-17692 GCA_041685965.1 Desulfosalsimonas sp. | reverse complement strand
GCATCCCTGGCCCTGACGTAATCCCGGGCCTGCACCCATATGCCCCAGCCCCGGCCTTCGCGCCTTATCCTGTAGGGTATGTTTGACGCCCTGAGAACAAGCCCGCAAAGCTCTGCTGAATCAGGGTCCATGTTTTCATAGAGCTGGATCATGGGTTGACAAATCCAAAACAAGCCTAATTATATGTGCAAAAAAGTAGTTCTGCATAAAATCTTTCCCTGGCAATCCTTTAACAAACATTAACATAAAATAAACAGGAGCGGACCATGACACCAAAGACAGAAACCTACGAATTTCAGACAGAAGTAAACCAGCTGCTCAATATCATTATCAATTCCCTTTATTCAAACAAGGAAATTTTCCTGCGCGAGCTGATTTCCAACGCGTCTGACGCAATTGACAAAATCAGCTTCGAGGCACAGACAAACCCGGACATCCTGGGCGATGACACGGAATTTAAGATCAAGATCACTCCTGACAAGGAAAACCAAACCCTGACGGTTTCAGACAACGGAATCGGCATGACAAAGGACGATGTCAAGGAGAACCTGGGGACAATCGCCAAAAGCGGCACTGCAGCATTTCTGGAGGCACTCGAAAAATCAAAGTCCGAAGATGTGCTGAGCCCTGAACTCATAGGCCAGTTCGGGGTAGGTTTTTACAGCGCCTTTATTGTGGCAGACAAGGTAAGCGTCATAACCAGGGCCGCGGGTGAGGAAACAGCCACCAGGTGGGAGTCCGCAGGAGACGGCACCTACACCATTGAAGACACCGAAAAAGCAGGCAGGGGCACGGACGTAATCCTCAAGCTTTCTCCAAAGGTCCAGGAGGAGCAAGACTTTACCGAGGAGTGGACCATCCGCAGGATTGTAAAACGCCATTCGGATTTTGTCCGCTACCCCATTGTCATGGACGTGGAGCGCGAGGAACAGGAAACCGATTCCGAGGGAAAGCCGGTCGAGGGAGCCGAAAAGAAAAAGGTGGTCCGGGAGGAAACACTAAACTCCATGAAGGCCATCTGGGCCAAGAACAAAAACGAAATCACCGAAGAGGAATACAAGGATTTTTATTCCCATATCAGCCACGACTGGAATCCGCCCCTGGACCGCATGCACATAAAGCTCGAGGGGTTTACCGAGTACACCGCACTTCTCTATATTCCCTCACAGGCGCCCATGGACCTTTTTCACCCTGAGCGCCAGCACGGGGTGCAGCTCTACAGCAGACGGGTGTTCATAATGGAAAACTGCAAAGAGCTTTTGCCTGAGTACCTGCGGTTTATCCGCGGGGTGGTTGACGCGCCTGACCTTAACCTCAACATCAGCCGCGAGCTGCTCCAGCAAGACGTTCTGGTACAAAACATCAGGAAAAACCTTGTGAAAAAGATCCTGGAAAAACTCGAGCAGATGGACGGGGAAACATACGAAAAATTCTACGACCAGTTCGGCCAGGTTTTAAAGGAAGGCGTTTACATGGACTTTGAAAACCGCGACAGGCTCACGGGACTGATCCGGTACAAGACCACTAAATCCGAAGACAAGTGGCGCTCACTGGCGGATTACGTAAGGGACATGAAGCCTGACCAGAACAGCATATACTACATTACCGGCGACAACATAAGCGCCATGTTAAACAGCCCGCACCTTGAGGCCCTGAGGGAAAAGGACTACGAGGTGCTGCTGATGACAGACCCTGTTGACGAATTCGTTGTCCAGAGCGTCACGGAATACGAGGGAAAGCCGCTTAAAAGCGCGGAAAAAGGAGACCTTGAAATCGACGAAAAAGAAGAGGAGCAATCAGAGGCCTATTCCGAGCTTTTCAAAAAGATCCAGGAGAACCTCGACGACAAGGTAAAGTCCGTCAAGCCCTCTTCGCACCTGAAAAACTCTGTTTCCTGTCTTTCAGGAGACTCCTACGACATAAGCGCATACATGGAAAAGCTTTTGAGGGCGTCCGGCCAGCCCGTGCCTGAAAACAAAAGGATTCTTGAGTTAAACACCGGCCACCCTGTCATGGAAAAGATCCGCAGCATTTACGAAAACAACGGAGACGAGGAATCGGTCAAGGACTACAGCCGGCTGCTATACGATCTAGCCGTGATCGCGGAAGGCGGCAAGGTGGAAAACCCGTCGCGGTTCAACAAGATGGTGGGGGACTTGATGGCAGGGGCAATTAACGAATAAAACTTCTTTTTTCCATACGGGGGGCAGGCTTCAAGCCTGCCCCCTGCCCTCAGCCCACCAGCCTGCTTATATTTTTTCCGACAAGTGCATCCCTGACTGTTTTGGGCACAGGCAGGTCCATAACCTTGGAAAGCTCTTGCTTTGGATCGCCGAAAGGGAAATCAGAGCCGAACATGATGCGCTCGCTTCCGAAGCATTCAATGTAGTCCATGATTTCGCCCCTGGAAGCAAGGCTGGTATCGGTGTACACAAGCGGGTTTTCCCAGAGACCTTTATCTTTTATTGCCCGGTAGCCGCCGTTTAACAAGCCTAGGTGGGGAATAATAACCTTTACGCCCCGGGCCTTTTCATTTACAAACCGGATTGTATTTGAAAGCTCTTCTTCAAACACCACCGGCAGATCCCTGCGCCTGATTTCCTCTATTGCACGGCTGCAGGCGGGATCATCATATAGGTATTGGGGCTCGTCTGAGTGCCTGTGCCACTTGATTCCGCAATGGCGGTCATCGAGCTGGTCCACCGCAAAATCGTTCCAGATGAAAAAAAACGGAAAAACTTTAATTTCGGGATTCTGCAGGCTCAGCAAGTACTGGTTTGATTGCCTTCTTTTCTGCCGCCAGGCCTTGTCATCAACAAAATCAGGATCATTGCGGTCATAGATCTCTATTACCGGCGAAAACATAACCACGCCTTCAATGTGGCTGCCCCTGACAGCAGCCAGGTAATCCTCAAATGACTGGGGCGGAAACCTGTCTATTATCCCGCAGTGCGCATGGGCGTCAATAATCATGGTCTTTACCTCCTCAAAATATAAATATCAGACAGAGGATATTTCGTGTTACTCTAAAATATAAAAAAAGGAGGTTCAAGGTGAAAGGCGGGAGGTTGGTGGGTGGGCCGGGGCTGGTTGCTTTCCGTGTTGACTTTAACTGCAGATCTCATATATTTTAAATAAAAACATTTACCTGCACATTCAATTCCAGGTCGGGGGCCAATATCATGGACAGGGAAAAACGCATGCTCAATGCCATCCTCGAAACCATTGAGGACGGTATTTACGTAATCGATCAAAACTATAACGTGGAGTATATGAACCGGCGCATGATCGAGCTTTTCGGCGAAGGCATAGGAAAAAAATGCCACCGGCTGATAAACAAGAGCGACGCCCTTTGCCCGTGGTGCCGCGCGCCCGAGGTGTTTAACGGCAACAGGCTTTACTGGGAACTCTACGTGCCTAGGGCTGACAAGACGTTCGGACTGACAGAGCTGCCGCTGAAAAACCCCGACGGATCAGTCTCCAAGCTATCCATATTCAAGGATATCACGGAACAAAAGCAGCGGGAGGCCCAGCTTGCAGCATCAGAGGAAAGATACCAGAACCTTTTCGAAAATGTCGGAGTGGGTGTTTATATAAGCAGCAAGGAAGGCAGGTTTTTAGATGCCAACCAGGCCTTCCTTCAAATGCTGGATTACGAGAGCAAAGAAGATCTTTTGAATATAGACATTACCCGGGATCTTTATGTGCGTCCTTCAGACAGGCGCAAGTTCCAGAAAATGATCGAACGGGACGGCCGGGTGGTGGACTACGAGGTGGAATTCAAAAGAAAGGACGGCACCCCCATCACGGTTTTGCTAACCAGCCACGTAAGATACGATCACCAGGGAAACGTGCTTGGTTACGAGGGCATAACCGTGGATCAGACAGAGCGCTACATGATGGAGAAAAAGCTCAGGGAAGCTCATGACTTTATGAACAAGATCATCCAGAGCTCCCCGAGTCCAATAATGGCTGCAGACCTGAAGGGCAACATATTCATCTGGAACCGTGCCGCTGAAGAAACCCTGGGATATACAGCCTCTGAAACAATCGGAAAGTTGCATATCACAAAAATTTACCCTGAAGGGCTTGCCTACAGGCTAATGAAAATGATCCGCAGCCCTGAGCACGGAGGCGTGGGCATGCTGCGATCCCACCCCATGCTCTACGTGCGCAAGGACGGAGAAATAATTGACGGCAGCCTGTCTGCAGCAATGATATACGACGACGAGGGCAACGAGGTTGCAACTGTCGGGTCTTTTGTGGACATGACCGAGCGCATCGAAATGGAGCGCACCCTGCAAAGCACCCAGGAACAGCTGCTGCAGTCCGAAAAACTTGCGGCCATGGGCAGGCTCACATCCCAAATCGCCCACGAGCTAAACAACCCCCTCTTCGGAATCATGAACACACTGGAACTGCTTAAGACCGAAATCCCGCCGGAAAACAAGCGGCGCAAGCTGCTTGATATGTCGCTTTCAGAAACCGTGCGCCTGGCTGAAATGCTGCGCAAGATGCTTTCGTTTTCAAAGCCTGACGAGGAAGAAAAAGCCCCGGTGAATATCAACACCATTATTGACGAACTTTTGATGCTGCATGACAAACAGCTCAGGGAAAACAGCATCAAGATCAAAAGCGAGCTGGCAGACGACATTCCTGAAGTATACGCCTCCAGAAACCAGATGCGCCAGGTGTTTTTAAACATGATATCAAACGCCAGGGACGCAATGCCCGAAGGCGGCACTCTCACCTTCAAAACATGGCACAAGGCAAAAACCGTATATATAGAAATCACAGACACCGGCCAGGGAATAAAGGAGGAAAACATTAACCGTATATTTGACTCCTTTTTTACCACAAAGGACACGGTCAAGGGGGTTGGTCTGGGGCTTTCGGTTTGCTACGGGTTTATAAAGGACCACGGCGGAGACATAAAGGCTAAAAGCAAGGCAGGCGAAGGAACTACTTTTACCATCTCCCTGCCCGCATATGAGGCCGCGCAAAACACGGAAAACGAACTTGACAAAACCGGTTCAAATCAATAAGATAGTTTAAATATTATTCAGCAGGGTGGCCCTGTAGGGCCAAAAGGGAATCCCGTGAACGAGTCGGGAGCGGACCCGCCGCTGTAGCCGGGGACGAAAGCCGCATGATGCCACTGTCTTAAAACCCGCATTTTTTCTTGTAAACACCTCAGGTTAAACAAAAAGCGGCTCAAGATGGGAAGGCGCGGCAAGTAGGCTGATCCGGGAGCCAGAAGACCTGCCCTGCTGAAATGTTTCATGGCAAAAGGCGCGGATATCGCCGGCATGAAAGTTTAAGGGGTCAAGAAAGACGGGTGCAGCCCTCTTAAGCCGACAAGGCTTGGGAGGGCTTTTTTTGTTTTAGGTGCAAGTATAAGGTTAAAGGTTAAAGGTTAAAGGTTAAAGAAAAAAAGTGAGGGAGAAAAATGAAATTCAAATGCTTTAAGATTGTTCTGATTTTTATCGTCTTGATGCTGCTTGCTGCAAGTTCCGGCCCGGCTGCAGATAGTAAGGAATCGGAAAACCCCGAAAAAGGCATTCTGCTGGTAACCTTCGGCACCACTTTTGACGAGGCGCGCTCGGCATTTGACAACATTGAAGAAAATGTCAGGGAGGCCTTTCCTGACACGCCTGTCAAATGGGCATATACCTCGGAGATTATCCGGGAGAAGATGGAAAAACAAGGAAACCGGGTAAATTCGCCCATGCAGGCCTTAAAGGAGATGGACGAACAAGGGTTTAGCAGTGTTGCAGTCCAGTCGCTTCACACCACAGCAGGATTTGAATACCACGATCTTGTAAAAACAGTACGTAAATTTGAAGACGAAGCAAACAGCATAAAGGATATAAACATAGGCGGGCCGCTTTTAAACGGACCTGAAGACATGGAAAAGGCGGCAGAAGCAATACGCGGGTTTATCCCTGATGAAAGAAAAAGCGACGAGGCGGTGGTGCTTCTGGGACACGGAACCCACCACCCTGCAAATTCGGCTTATGCAGCCCTTATGTGGAGGCTGCAGACCGAGGATGAAAACATATACATAGGAACAGTGGAAGGCTATCCGGGTTCTGAAACAATAGTCGAGCAGTTGAAAGAAAGACAGATATCATCCGCCTGGCTTCTTCCCTTTATGTCTGTTGCAGGGGATCACGCAAAAAACGATATGGCCGGACCGGGAGAAGATTCCTGGAAAACACTTTTTTCAGATGCGGGCATCAGGGCAAAGCCGGTTTTAAAGGGTTTTGCCGAACATGACGCTTTTGTTGATATCTGGGTGGAGCATTTGGAAAAAGCTATGTAGAGTTTCAAGGTTCAAGGCGCAAGGCGCAAGGTGGAAGGTGGTTTAATATTGGAAGAATATGGACGTGGAATCTGGAGAATCGAATAAACTGAGGTTTCTTCCGCTATGGCCGCAACTGGTTGTTCTGGCGGCGGTCCTTGTTTTACTGGCAGCGGTCGCAGCAGGCATGGGTCACGTGAGGGTGGGCTTTTCGGACGTGTTGCGTATAGCCGGATCCGCGGCCGCAGGAATGCCCGAACTTGCCTCAGGCATAGACGAAATTTCCCGTGCGGCGGTTCTCGAGGTGCGCCTGCCGCGCATACTTGTGGCAGCCCTTGTGGGCGGTGCCCTGGGAGTATCAGGTGCGGTTTACCAGGGCATCCTTTTAAACCCGCTTGCAGATCCTTACACTCTCGGGGTTTCTGCGGGTGCGGCATTCGGCGCAAGCATCGCCCTTCTGATCAGCCCCGTGTTTTTCGGAGCCTATTCAGTGCCTGTGTTTGCATTTATCGGGGCTGTTTCAACGCTTATGATCGTGATGTATCTGGCATCTTCCGCAGGGGGCTATTCTTCCAACAACCTGATTCTTTCGGGCATTATAGTTGCCTCCATACTTTCTGCGGGCATAAGCTTTCTCAAGTACCTGGCAGACGAGAGGGTTTCTGTTATTATCTTCTGGCTCATGGGAAGCCTGGCATCAAAGACCTGGGCGGACGTGGTCCTGCTGGTCGCGGTAACCTGCCTGGCAACCGGGGTGTGCCTGTTTTTTGCCAGGGACTTAAACCTTATATCGCTCGGCACACGCACGGCGGCATCCATGGGAACCCCGGTACACAGGGTTTCGCCCGCCCTGCTTGTCTGCGTGAGCCTCATGGCCGCGATATGCGTATCAATTTCCGGGATAATCGGTTTTGTGGGGCTTTTGGTGCCGCATCTTGTAAGGGGGGTATGCGGCCCCGACCACAGGCGCCTGATACCTTTATCCCTGCTTTGCGGGGCAATACTTTTGCTTGCCGCAGACACGGTCACAAGGGCTGTGCTGCCAAACGAACTGCCCATAGGAGTGTTAACCGCGCTTATTGGAGGGCCGTTTTTCTGCTGGGTGTTCCGCAGGCGCCAGATGGGGGCAATGGGCCATGGTTTTTGAAATAAATGAGCTCTCATATTCCTACGGCGACAGGAAGGCTGTTGACAGGGTGAGCCTCTTTCTCGAGCCCGGGTGCTTCTATGCGGTGCTGGGTCCGAACGGCTGCGGCAAGACCACGCTCATGGATCTCATGTGCAGGCACAAAAAAGCGGATTCAGGAAGCATTGTCTTAAACGGCCGCCCCCTGGAAACCTATTCCAGCAGGGCACTTGCCAGGCAGGTGGCGCTGGTTCCCCAGGAATACAGGGTAAATTTTCCCTACACAGCCAAAGAAGTGGTTGCAATGGCGCGCTACCCTCATCTTCCGAGGTTTTCAGCGCCCGCGGCAGAAGACATGAAGTGCGTGGCGTCCGCTCTTTCTTCCTGCGGGGCCGATGAGCTGGCAGACAGGTTCATGACCGAACTTTCAGGCGGCGAGAAACAGCGGGTAGTTTTTGCCCGCGCCCTTGCCCAGCAGACCCGGGTGCTTTTGTTAGACGAGCCCTGCGCAAACCTGGATATCCGCCACGCCCTGCTCCTGCTGGACACGGCCCATGAGCGGGTGAAAAAAAACGGAGCAACCGTGGTTGCTGTAATGCATGACATAAACCTTGCCCTGCGATATGCAGACAGGCTGATATTGATGGAACGGGGCAGGATTGCCGCAGGCGGGTCCCTGGAAAACACACTGGAGCCCGGCATTTTAAAACAGGTATTCGGAGTAAACGCCCGCGTCAGGGCAGATTCGGCCATAAACGCACCGCAGGTGACCTTTGTCAGGTAAAAATATAGTTTTATACATAATAGTTGTTGTAGTGCTTGTTTTTCAGGCATCTAATGCCGGGGCAGAAACCTGCGAAATGGCTCTTGCTGACAACGGGGGCGTGCTCGACTGCGCCGGAAGAAAAATAGAAGCGGAAAAGCAGTTTTCCCGCATTATCTCGCTCTACGGCGCACACACTGAAAATCTTTTTTCCCTGGGCCTTGAAGATGAAATCATCGGGGTGGGAAGACATCCGGACTATCCGCCCCGGGCAAGAGAAAAACAGCGGTTTTCACCCCATGACGGCCCGGAAAAATTTCTGGCCGCCCGGCCCGACCTGGTGCTGGTGCGCCCCATGATAGACCGGGGCTATGAGCCCTTAATGAAGAGGCTGGAAAAATTCGGAATAACAGTTGTGTCCCTTCAGCCGGGCAACGTGGAGGAAATGAAAACCTACTGGCGCATACTCGGGCAGCTTACCGGCCGCCAGGAAAAAGCCTCGGCAATGATTGAAAAGTTCGAAAAAGGAGTGGCACAGGCGCGGCTGGTTGCAGAAAAAGTCGATGATAAAAAAACAGTCTATTTCGAGGCAATCCATGACAGGTTCAAGACTTTCACACCCGGCTCCATGCCCGTTTTCGCACTGGAATGCGCCGGCGGCATAAACGCCGCCCAAGATGTCCGCCAGGTTCGAGGAACCAATATAGCCGAGTTCGGCAAGGAGCGGATCATGGAAAAAGGCCCTGAAATAGACGTGTATCTTGCCCAGCAGGGGCCGATGAACAATGTTGATGCCGAAGATATTTCAGGCGAGCCTGGATACGGGGTGATAAAGGCGGTTAAGGAGGGTGAAATTTACATAGTCGACGAGCAGATAGTGTCGCGCCCTACCCTGCGTCTGCTCGAAGGCATCAAAACGATAGGGGAAATACTGTACCCGGAAGTCTATAAAAGATCCGAATAAAGAAATCCTAACTAAATGACAAAATGCTCGAAACAGAAAAACAAATGAATGCAAAATCAATCAAGGGCCTGGTGGTGGCTGCTCCCGCAAGCGGCAGCGGCAAGACCACCGTTGCGCTGGGCCTGCTGGCTGCGCTTAAAAAAAGAGGCATTGACACTGCCGCCTTCAAGATCGGCCCTGATTTTATAGATTCCGGCCTGCACGCAGCGATAACAGACAGGCCGGGGCGCAACCTGGACGGATGGATGCTTGAGCGCTCAGTGAACCTGGAAATTTTTGCCGGGGCTGCATACGGGGCTGATATGGCGGTTGTGGAAGGGGTCATGGGATTATACGACGGTTTTTCCGGGTCATCCGAGGCCGGCTCCACTGCACAGATGGCAAAATGGCTGGGCCTTCCGGTTCTTTTGGTGGTGGATGCGGCAAGCATGGCCAGAAGCTTTGCAGCCCTGGTAAAGGGTTTTTCAGAATTCGACCCTGAGCTTAAAATCTGCGGGGTTGTGGCAAACAATGCTGCAAGTCCAAAGCACATGCACTACCTTAAAGAAGCCATGCAGGAACTGCCGGAAATACCCCTTCTGGGGGGAATCCCGAGAAATGCGCAGGCATCGATTCCGGAAAGGCATCTCGGGCTTTTTACTGCACAAGACCGGGTAATGACAGATGAGAGGATAAATGCCCTTGCATCCATTGTTTCGGAAAACATTGACCTGGACCGACTGATTGATCTGCTTGACAGCGTCCCTGTAAAAAAGGCGGCCTCCCCTGCCCGTCCGGAGCCCTCGGTGCGGGTGGCAGTGGCAAAAGACGCTGCATTCTGTTTTTATTACGAGGAAAACCTGGACACGTTAAGGCAGAACGGGTGCGAAATCGTTTTTTTCTCGCCCGTCAATGATCAAGAGCCGCCCGACAACATCCACGGCCTTTACCTGGGCGGCGGATACCCCGAGCTCTACGGCCGCGCACTTTCAAAAAACACTACCATGCGCAGATCTGTTCAGAAAATGTGTGCCTCAGGCATGCCGGTATATGCAGAATGCGGCGGATTCATGTATTTGTGCCGAAGCCTTGAAGACACCGGAGGAAACATCTTTGAGATGGCCGGGATATATGGCTTTGAAACATGCATGCAAAAACGTTTGTCCTCCCTTGGCTACCGGGAGATCCGGCTTGAGGAAAACACCCCCCTGGGCCCTGCCGGCAGTGTAATCCGGGGCCATGAGTTTCATTACTCCCTCATAAAAGATCCAGACGCAGAAAAAACCGCAAAAGACGTTTACGAGGCAGCAGACAGGGCAGGCACAGAACGTAATGCATCAGGCTGGCTTGCAGGAAGGTGCCTTGGCAGCTACGTGCACCTGCATTTTAAAAGCAGCCCTGAGACCGGCAGGCACTTTGCCGCCGCATGTGCAGAATTCAAAACAAAAGGAAAAAATCCCCATGAATCCTCATGAGATTGAAAGGCAAAGTTTCCGGATAATAGAGCAGGAAGCAGGCTCCCACGGGTTTGCACCGGATCAGTGGCGAATAGTCTCGCGCATGATACACACCAGCGCTGATTTCGACTACCTTAAAAGCGTGCTGATCCATCCTGAGGCAGTATCCGCAGGCATCAGCGCCATTCTGGACGGGCGGGCAATTATCACGGACACCAACATGGTCCGGGCCGGAATCCGCAAAAAAGACGCAGCAGGTTTCGGATGCAGGGTCGAATGCTTAATGGAGGACCCGGGGGTGAAAAAAAGGGCTGAAAAACAAGGCACCACCCGGGCAGCTGCAGCAGTGGATGCTGCAGCAGACGACATGCAGGGCGGGATTTATGCAGTGGGAAACGCGCCCACCGCGCTGTTGCGCTTGATCGAACTCATACGTCAGGGCAGCGCACGGCCCGCCCTGGTGGTGGGCTTTCCCGTGGGATTTGTAAACGCGGCCGAATCCAAGGAAATTTTGGCGGAACTGGATCTGCCGCATATAACAAACATGGGAAGAAAAGGCGGATCAGCCGTGGCCGCGGCAGCTGTCAACGCCCTTCTGGTCATGGCAGGGGAAAAAGGAGCATAACATGGAAAAAAAATCAGGCACACTTTACGGTATAGGCGTTGGACCGGGTGACCCGGACCTTATCACCATCAAGGCGATAAAAACCCTGTCCATGGTGGACGTTGTATACACTGCAAGCTCCACCAAGAACGACTACAGCCTGGCGGTTTCAATTGCAAAGCCCCATATACCGGAAGACTCAGAAATAAGAAACCTGGGTTTTCCCATGAGCAAAAACACCCGCGTGCTGGAAGAAGCCTGGGAAAAAAACGCGGAAATAGTTGCACAAACCCTGGCTGAAGGAAAAAACGCGGCATTTTTAACCCTGGGCGACTGCCTGACCTACTCCACCTACTCCTACCTCGCCCGGCATTTAAGGCGGATTCAGCCTGAGGCGCAAACTGTTGCGATTCCGGGAATTACCTCATACAATGCGGCAGCCGCGCGTCTGCAGCGCCCCCTGGCAGAGGGGGAGGAATCCCTTCTGATAGTATCAGGGTGCAACGGAGGCGGAAAACTAAGGGATATGGGAGAGTACGCAGACAATGTGGTGTTTGTGAAAGCCTACAAAAACGCCGCGGACATTACCCGGGCAATTGATGAAAGGGGCTGGCGGGAAAAAAGCGCGGGGGTTGTAGCCTGCGGACTGCCCAGGGAGCGGATCGTAAAAGACATAGGCGAGTTTGAAGACTCTCCCCCTGACTACTGGACCCTGATTTTTTCAGGAAGCCGGAACGGACATGAATAAACGAGGCAAAACCTCAAAATACAGAAGATTTGCGGTTTCTCTCACGGTCTCAGCGGTGATTGCCGCGGCGGGGATGGCGGCGATTGACTCCATAACACCTGCTGTTGCCTGGAACCGCCTGTTTGTACCCCTTGTCCGGCTGTGCATTTTCATAGGCATAGGACTGGCTGCAGCACAGATAATCGAGGCAAGGGGATGGACCAGGCGCCTTGGTGCGGTTGCAGGACCGATGTTTTCCTATGCAAACTTAGGCAGGCGCTGCAGTGCCGCGTTTTCCACCGCTTTTTTTTCAGGGGTGGCTGCAAATTCCATGCTGGTTGATTTTTACAATGATAAAAAAATCACCAGACACCAGATGTTTCTGACAAATTTCATAAACCAGCTGCCTGCTTATTTTCTTCACCTGCCGACCACGTTTTTCATAGTGGTGCCGCTGACAAAGACAGCGGGCCTGATCTACTTCGGACTCACGTTCGCTGCCACACTTATGCGCACCGTGATATTTGTACTCTGGGGACGCGTGTTTGCCGCTCCCCCGCAGAGCAAAGATGAAGACACTGAGGTTTTCAGAGGTACAGAGGCTGAAAAAAAAGGTGCCTGGGCTGCCATACGCAGCCAGCTTCCTTCAAGATATGCGGGTATTCTCACATACGTGGTGCCGATTTACACTGCAGTGTATTTTGCCGCGGGCCTCGGGGCGTTTGAGGCGCTGCGCACATGGACCGCCCGCGCGGTGACCCTGGAAAACCTTCCTGTGGAGGCTTTTTCAGTGGTTATTTTGAGCTTTGCCGCGGAATTCACATCGGGATTCGCTGCAGCAGGCGCACTTCTCGACCAGGGCGTGATAACCGTAAAACAGACAGTTATCGCCCTGATTGCGGGTAACGTAATAGCGTTTCCAATACGTGCTCTTCGTCATCAACTGCCGCGCTACATGGGCATTTTCCAGCCGAAAACAGGCCTTGAGCTTCTTCTTATGGGACAATCTTTCAGAGTGGCAAGCCTGATTGCGGTGACCGCGGTTTATTATATTGTGGCGTGAAAATGAAGTTCAAGGTGAAAGGTGAAAGGTACAAGGTTGAAGGTGAAAGGCTCGGATTCAGACAACAGGAAGCTGCGATCAGGGTTTACAACCGGGTGTGCGGCGGCTGCTGCTGCAAAGGCGGCAGTACTTGCGATAATAGACAAGCATGCGCCCTCCGTGGTTGATATTTCTCTTCTGACCGGAGACATATTAAAGATTGCAGTGTCTGACTGTTCAATAACCGGTGCTGCCACTGCTGCAGCCTCGGTGATAAAGGACGCGGGCGACGACCCGGATGTTACCAATGGTGCTGAAATCGGAGCACGGGTGAGGCTGACTGAAAAAACCCGTAATCTGATCATCACGGGCGGACACGGCGTGGGCACTGTCACGCGCCCGGGCCTGGAGATTTTACCCGGAAATGCCGCCATAAATCCGGGGCCGGAAAAAATGATCACCCAATCCGTAAAACAGGCCCTGGATTCGTTTTCAGATCCGCGCGGGGCTGAAATAGAAATATTTGTGCCGCGAGGCGAGGAAATCGCCGCGCGCACCCTGAACGCAAGGCTCGGGATCAAAGGCGGAATATCCATTCTCGGCACAACCGGAGTTGTAAAGCCCATGAGCCATGAAGCCTACGTTGCAACCATCGCCTCCGGCATGTCAGTGGCTGCTGCATGCAAAACAGGTACGGTGATCTGCACAACCGGCCGCAGAAGCGAAAGATACTCCCAAAAATTGTTTCCGGATAAGCCGGAGCAGGCATTTGTCCAGATAGGCGACTATTTTGAAAAATCCATGAAACTGGCGGTTAAAAACGGATTTTCTCGTGTTGTGCTGGCCGTGTTTTTCGGAAAGGCCGTGAAAATGGCCCAGGGCGCGCCGCACACGCATGCTGCAAAATCGCGCATGGGCCTTGATCAACTGTCCGCCTGGGTGCGCGCCTGCTGCGATAACAAGGGACTTGCGGAAAAAGTGGCAGCTTCGAACACTGCAAGACAGGCCTTTTTCATTATCCGCGAAAACTGCCCTGAAGTTTTTAAAGACGTTGCAGAGCGCATGATATGGTCCGCGGAAAAATTCGCGGGCAGCCCCATAGATGTACGCGCGGTTATTTTCGATTACGAAGGGGGCGTGACAACAGACACCTCAAATCCGGAGGCTGCCTGATGAAAAATCTCATACACGTGGTCGGCATGGGAATGTGCAGGGCGGATCTTTCTGAAAAGCATCTGGAGGTCATCAGGGGGGCGTATGCCCTGGTGGGCTCTGAGCGACACCTGGGGTGGTTTCCGGATCACCCTGCACACAGGCGTAAAATAGACTCTCCCATGTCCTCGGTGATAAAAGACATTGAAGCCTTTTCTCAATCAGGCCGCATTGTGGTGCTTGCCAGCGGAGACCCGCTTTTTTACGGCATAGGCTCAACTCTGATCAGACATTTCGGAGAAAAAAACGTCGCGGTTTATCCCAACATTTCCTCCATGGCTGCGGCGTTTTCCCGTATCAGCCGGTCCTGGCAGAATGCCTGCGCCGTGAGCATGCACGCAAGAAACCCCGGTTCAGCCCTTGCTGAAGCGCTTTTTTCCGGGCGGCCGGTGTTTGTGCTCACCGATCCTGAAAACACCCCCGGCCGGGTGGCTCAGATGACAATGCAGTGTTTTTCAGGCAAGGTGGATTTCCTGGTAGCCGAACGCCTGGGAATGGAAGACGAGCGCATAAGGAAATTACCCATTGAAGAGGCTGCTGGTGAGACGTGGCTTGAACCCAACTCTGTAATACTTGAACCTGAACCGGTCGGAAGACGGAAGGCGGAAGACGGAGGGCAGAGGGCTGAAGACGAAAAACTGAGGGCGGAGGACGAAGGGCAAACTCCGATGCTTGGGGGGCCTGAGGAGATCTATGCACACAGGCAGGGCATGATTACAAAATCTGAGGTAAGGGCGGTTGTCTTATCCAAACTGCGCCTGCAGCCGGACCATGTTTTCTGGGACCTGGGGGCTGCAAGCGGATCAGTGGCAATAGAGGCATCCGTCTTTGTGACCAGGGGCAGGATACTGGCAGTGGAAAAAGACCCGGAGCGTGCGGCAGACATTGTTGAAAACACAGCAAAATACGCGCCGGGAAGAGTGGAGGTGCTTGAAAAAACCCTGCCTTCAGCCATTGACGAACTTCCTGACCCTGACCGCGTTTTCATAGGCGGCGGGGGAAAAAATCTTGCAGAAATAGCGCGAAAGGCAGGGAAGCGGCTTGCACCAAAAGGAATAATGGTTGTAAACGTCGTGGTCCTGGAAAACCTGGCAAGCTGCCTGGAGGTATTTGAGGAACTCGGGTTTGAAACCGATGTAACCCAGGTCCAGATCAGCAGGTCTTCGGCCATGGATGCAGGCAAGCGACTGGCAGCGCAGAACCCGGTGTTTGTGGTAACAGGAACAAGACGGTTATGAGTTATGAGTTATGAGTGATGAGTGATGAGTGATGAGTTATGGGTGTAAGGAGAGATTTAATATGAAGACATATCCGGTGCAATTTGTGGGTGCGGGGCCCGGGGATCCGGAACTTATAACGGTAAAGGGCATGCGGGCGCTGGAAAACTCGGATCTTGTGATATATGCAGGCTCACTTGTGC
Organism: Desulfosalsimonas sp.; assembly: GCA_041685965.1. Classification (GTDB taxonomy): domain Bacteria; phylum Desulfobacterota; class Desulfobacteria; order Desulfobacterales; family Desulfosalsimonadaceae; genus Desulfosalsimonas. The sequence continues at coordinate 2,094 of JAWLEU010000027.1, read as the reverse complement.
CGGATGCCGTCCTGGCATGGACCGGTCAGGAGGTTCGCCTGGAAAACAGCGCAAAAATGGACCTGGAAACCATAGTGGACCTGATGGCACGCGCCCATTTTGAAGGTAAAAAAGTGGTGCGCCTGCATTCCGGAGATCCGTCCCTGTACGGGGCAATTGCGGAACAGTTAAGAGCCCTGGAGCAAAAAGGCGTTTCATGCGAAATCGTACCCGGGGTAACAGCCGCGTTTGCCGCCGCAGCCGCACTTAAAATGGAATACACACTGCCCCAGATCACCCAGAGCCTGATTTTGACCCGCATGGAGGGGCGAACCCCGGTGCCTGAACGGGAAAACCTGGCATCACTGGCAGCCCACGGTGCGAGCATGGCAATTTACCTGTCTGCGGGCATGGCTGAAAAACTCCAGGAGGTACTTGCAGAAAGCTACGGGCCTCAGGCACCGGTGGCGGTCGTGTACAAGGCATCCCACAGGGATGAAAAAATACTGTGGACAGAGGCGGGAAATCTTGCACAAAGCATGAAAAACGCAGATATCACACGCCAGGCGCTGGTAATCGCAGGCTCCGGAATTGAAGCCCAGAAAAACAGCGAATTTGCAGCCTCCAAACTCTATGACAGAACCTTTACCCACGGATACAGAAACGGCAGTGAATCAGAATAACAAAAAAACTTCCGTGGCAGTCTGGGCGGTAACCCGGAGAGGGGTTGAAATTGCAGCCCTTATCTCAGGGCAGATTCCCGGCGCAACGGTTTATGCAGGAAAAAGCGCAGGAGATGTGCAGGGAGCACACAGCTTTGACAGCCTGGCCAAGGCTGTTGAAAAGCAGTTTGCAGCCCATGGCGGGCATGTCTTTGTAATGTCTGCAGGGATTGCAGTGCGCATGATCGCGCCCTTGATCAGTTCCAAGCACACCGACCCCGGGGTTGTGGCAATTGACGACTCCGGAAAGTTCTGCGTAAGCCTGCTTTCAGGGCACCTGGGAGGGGCAAACACTCTTGCTGAAAAAATTTCCGGGATTACGGGTGCGTGCCCGGTTATTACAACAGCCACCGACCGGGCCGGAGTCCCGGCAATAGATGTTCTTGCCGGTGAACACGGACTGCAAATCGAAAATCCCGGGGCGGTCAAGGCAGTGAGCACTGCCCTGATCGCAGGTGAAAGGGTGCCGCGCTTTGATCCCTATAAAATACTGGACACCCGGCTTGAAAAATACACCGAAACCTTAGGGGAACCCGTATTTGAGGGCAGCCCCGGCATATACATACATCACGAAACAAAAGAGTTTCCTGAAAACGTGCTGATACTCAGGCCTGCCTCGCTTGCGGTCGGTATGGGATGCAACAGCGGCACCCCGGCAGAGGAGCTGCGCAGTGCAGTTTACAGGGTGCTTGCGGAAAACCGGCTTTCAGCAAAGAGCATCAGGCTGTTTGCAACAATCACACAGAAAGCAGCAGAGCCGGCAATGAAGCAAACCGCCGGGCATTTTGCACGCCCCCTCGCCGGCTACAGCAAAGAAGAACTTGCCGCTATAAAAAACGTGCCCACCCCGTCTGAGATGGTGGAAAAACACATGGGAGTCAAAAACATATGCGAAGCAGCAGCCATAAAAGCAGCACAAAACGGGCCCATTGCAGTGGCCAAGCAGAAAACAGCGAACACGACAGTGGCGGTGGCTGTGCTGCCCTTTTTATAGTCGGCATAGGCCCGGGAGACCTGGCCCACATGTCAGGGGCCGCAGTAGACGCCATAGAGCGCTCAGAGGTTATCTGCGGCTATTATACCTACGTGGATCTTATCAGGCCCCTTATAGAAAACAGGACCGTGATTTCCACGGGCATGACAAAAGAAGTGGACCGGGTTACGCAGGCTGTTGAAACAGTTCAGGAAGGAAGGACTTGTTCTCTTATCTGCAGCGGAGATCCCGGCGTCTACGCCATGGCCGGGCTGGTATTCCAGATTTGCGCTCAAAAAGGCATCGCAGTGGGATCCGGCACAGGAGAGATCCCCGTGCGGGTGGTGCCCGGTATCCCGGCCCTGTGCGCAGGGGCTTCCCTTTTGGGCGCGCCCCTGATGCACGATTTCTGTGCCGTGA
>JAWLEU010000026.1:0-18021 GCA_041685965.1 Desulfosalsimonas sp. | reverse complement strand
GATAATCAGAAGTCCCGGCGGGGACAGGTATGGCTTGTACCACGGCTGGTTTTCAATCTTTGCCTTTTTTACTTCTGCAAGGAACCAGTTGCCTAAAATTCCGGCTGCGACCAGAACCGCTGCCGCTTTTAATAAACCAAGTACGCTCAAAATAAACCCCTTTTCATGTCTGTGACCGTAAAGGCCTAAGTAATCCGACCCTGGTGCTCCTGCAATACCTCTTTAAAGCTTTTGGTAAACTCCGTGCTTTTTTACAGTCCGAAGGATTTTCAGCTTATTTATAATAAGGACGAGTTTCTATTGTGCAAATATCATCGTATTAAGGGGTAAGTTCTCTGAAATGTTTCACGTGAAACACTTCCGGTAAAGCCTTCTCATGAAGTTCTATATCAGGTTTTCCGGCCCGGAATAGTACTTTTAGTAACCCGGAAGGCTATCCGTTAAAGATACGAAATGTCAAGCAAACTTTTCACCTCAGGTCCTGCTACCTGATAACCGCCTGCTTGACTGAGCACCCGAAAATAGATCGGAAAGCCTCAAGTTCTTCTTCCGAATAAAAGCGGCTCTCACCGTCGGCAAAAAACCCGGGGGATAAAACGTCTTGCGAACGAGGTCGCTGAATGGCGTGCAGGTCAGCACCCCGGATCAGGTGTGCAATTGAATTAATGACCGGTTCATCCGTAAAAGGCCTGACGCAGGTGGTGCGAAATTCGTGAGAAAGACCCGATTGAAGTATTATACTTATTGAGTCACGGATCACGGAAGGTCTTACAGAGTCTGCGACAAGGAGAGGATAGTGTTCAGGCGAGGTTTTAACATCCATTGCTATATAATCTACGAGATCGTTTTTTATCAGTGTTACTAATACATCAGGCCTGCTGCCGTTTGTGTCGATTTTAAGGGAGAGCCCGGTTGACTTGATTTCAAAACAAAGCTCCTCAAGATCCGGCTGGATAGTGGGCTCCCCTCCGGATATAACCACTCCGTCAAGAAACCTCCTTCTACGCATAATAAAAGATGTGACCTCGTCCCTGGTAAGCAGCCGGGAGGCTTTGTCTGGTGTAACAAGCGCCGGGTTGTGGCAGTAGGGGCAGCGAAAGTTGCACCCGGCCGTGAATATTACACAGCTTACCAGGGGAGGATAGTCTACCAGGGAGTATTTCTGCAGGCCGCCTATTTTCATGGCCTGATTAAACCTTTATATATCATGAAGACACCTGAAATGTACGTCGCAGGTCGAATTCACGCTGCTTGCCGTTATTCCACTGATGCACGGGCCGGAGATAGCCGACCACGCGGGAATAGATTTCGGCAGCCTCGCCGCATTTCGGACATTCCTCATAATATCCGCTGATATAACCGTGATTGGTGCAAACACTGAAAGTGGGGGAAATGGTAAAATAAGGCATGCGGAAGTTGTTCGTGACCTTGCGCACCAGGTTCTTTGCGGACTCGTAATGATGGATCTGTTCACCGAGAAATATATGAAAAACAGTGCCCCCGGTATACTTGGTCTGCAGATCATCCTGCAGTTCAAGTGCCTCAAACAGGTCGTCAGTATAATTGACAGGAAGCTGGCTGGAGTTGGTATAAAATGGGTCTGCTCCGTTTTGATACTCTGTTTCGTTTGCGCAGATCATATCAGGATAAGAGTTTTTGTCGAGAAGAGCCAGCCTGTAGGCTGTTCCCTCGCCGGGGGTGGCCTCAAGATTGAAATGTTCGCCTGTCTCCTCCTGTGCCTTCTCTATAAGGTCGCGCATATAGTCGAGCGTATCCCTGGCGAATTCCTGCCCCTCGGGAGTTCCTATGTCACTGCCGATCAGGTTTATGCAGGCTTCGTTCATGCCGATGATTCCGATTGTGGAAAAATGGTTGGTCCAGTAGGCGCCGCTCTGTTCCTTGATTGCGCTCAGATAGAATCTTGAGTACGGATAAAGACTTTGCTCCGTGAATTTTTCCAGGATCTTTCGCTTAATGGCAAGACTCTGTGCTGCAATATCTGCCTGCTCCTTGAGCCTCGCATAGAAATCCTCCTTGTTTTCGGCGAGATATCCAATTCTGGGCAGATTCACAGTCACAACCCCTATGGAGCCGGTAAGCGGGTTGGCACCGAAAAGCCCCCCTCCCCTTTTTTTGAGCTCTCTGTTATCCAGCCTGAGGCGGCAGCACATGGACCGGGCGTCTTCGGGGGACATGTCAGAGTTTACAAAATTTGAAAAATAAGGAATCCCGTATTTGCCGGTCATCTTCCAGACATAGTCAAGCTTCGGATTGTCCCAGTCAAAATCCGGTGTAATGTTGTAGGTTGGTATGGGGAAGGTAAACACCCTGCCCTTGGCGTCACCCTCCATCATGACCTCGGCAAAGGCCTGGTTCAGGGTGTCCATTTCCTCCTGGAATTCGCCATAGGTCTCCTCCTGATATTCTCCGCCTACTATCACGGGTGAATCCTTCAGGTTGCCGGGCACGTTGAGGTCCAGGGTGATATTGGTAAACGGCGTCTGAAAACCCACGCGCGTGGGTATGTTGATGTTGAATACGAATTCCTGGAGGGCCTGCTTGACCTCCTTGTAGGAAAGCTGGTCCCGGCGTATGAACGGAGCAAGAAGCGTGTCGAAATTGGATACGGCCTGAGCACCTGCAGCCTCGCCCTGCAGGGTATAGAAAAAGTTTACCACCTGGCCGAGCGCGGAGCGCAGGTGCTTGGGAGGAGCGCTTTCAACCTTGCCGGGAACACCCTTGAAGCCAACGCGCAAAAGATCCTGCAGGTCCCAGCCGACGCAGTAGACTGAAAGAAGGCTAAGATCATGGATATGAAGGTCCCCGCTTTTATGGGCGCGGCGGATTTCCGGGGGGTAGATGCGGTTTAGCCAGTATTCCGCGGTAACATCAGAGGATATGTAATTGTTCAGGCCCTGAAGTGAGAAGCTCATGTTGCTGTTTTCCCGGATTTTCCAGTCCATCTGCTGAACATAGTTTTCCACGAGCTCCACGTTGGCGCGTGTTGTAATGTTGCGGATCTGTGCGTGCTGTTCCCTGTAGAGAATATAGGCCTTGGCTGACTTGTGAAAGGGAGATTCAAGTAGCACCCTTTCGACTATGTCCTGTATATCCTCGACTTCGGGCGGTGAGGCAAGCTGCATCTCGTGCGCCAGGGTCAAAACCCGCAGCATCAGCTTTTTTGCCATCTCTTCGTCGTATTCGCCGGTAGCGTATCCGGCCTTGGCAATGGCTGCGGTTATCTTTGATGCATCGAACTCAGCTACACGTCCGTTGCGCTTCTTGATGTGGGTAAACATTTAAGGCTCCTCCTAAGTCATGTAGAATCGGATTTCAGAATCAGCGCTTGTTGTGGATCTGTGAAAATTGAAGCAGAACCAATCACTGATCTTAATATATAACAATATATAGTAATCTGTCAAATAAAAAATCTATATATTGTGGCAAAGGCAGTGAAGTATTAATGCGGGGGGTTTTTTGACCGGGGTGTTACCCAGAAGTAGTCAGCCTCTTCAAAGTCCACGGTGCTGCCTGCGGAAACAGGAAGCACGGTTTTAAAGGCAACACCGGTGCGGGAGTATGCCCGGTCGGGTATCCCGTAGGCGTTTGCAACATGGCCACGCCCTGCAAAAACCACCATAGGGCCTCTGTCTAAATTATCGCTTACAGATTCTGCCATTACATCTTCCCATACGCACTGTGCCTGATAGAAGTGCTCAAACTTGCGTTCGCCCCGGCTGAATCTGTGTTGTTCGAAAATATCGCGCACATATTCCCTGTGTTCCGAATTGGTAAGGTCAACCTGTTCGGGAAGGCGCGCGGCATCTTCGGCAAGAAGGGAATCCATGCCTCCGGCCGCGATTTTAGGCGGAACATGAAAGGCTATGTTAAGGGCGTGCAGAGGGACCCGGTTCTGCCTGATATAGTCAAGCAGCCCCCGGTAAAGAGAGTAATCGTATTTCCAGTTTGCATACCAGTGCACTTTCCGGATAAATTCCTTTTCGTCAAGCTCTCCTTTTGTCCATTGGTCGAGCACATGCTGGTAGGGTCGGGAAAACATTTCCATGCCGGCACCAAGATCAGGGCGAAACATGTGCAAAGCCAGCAGAATCCTAAGCTGTATTTCGTGATGAGCCTCGTTTGTATGTGACTCTCCCACGTATACAACGCCGGCCTGCAAAAGCTCTTTTGTCATTTCTTCAAAAGTCACAGGCCGTTTTTCCTCAGAAGAAAGAATAGTGCCCACCGGATACTTCTCGTCCTGCCAGGTGGCAAAACTGTCCTGCGGCTTTTTAGGGGAGCATCCGGCAAGTGATGCAAACAAAAGCGCAGCTGCAAGAATAAACAACGGTGCGCGGCGCACTGCAGACACAAGTGAAAGGCGGAGCATATCACCGGCCAACGCATGCTTTCCTTGATTAAATAAATAATATTGGTTAATCATGTTCATATGAATATATCCAGAGATCCTTTGTTCCGAAGAAAAGAACAGCCGCTTTATCTTGTGGTTCCGCTGTACGCGCTTTTCTTCCTGGTCACGGCGGCCCTGATTGCCCTCGGAGTGACAGGAATTGAGGTGGCTGCCGGAGATGAACGATACCGGGAACACATATGGGTTCCTGTGCTTCTGGTGATTTCTGCTTCAGTACTTTTTTTCGGGGCCGCGGCAAGGCTTATAAGGCGCAGAAAATCGGAATCCGGGCATTGAGCTTCACGGCTATTTTTCATATTACATGTTCCAGCAAAAAGTGAATCATACGCGCGGTAACACCCCAGATTACAACCCCGTCATAGGGATATGTCAATTCACCCATATCAGGTATTCTTCCTGAAAAACCTCCGTCTTCATGGATTCTGCGCAGGGTTGACAGAGGGACCTCTATGATCCTGGCAATTTCCCTGTCATCAAACCGGAACCCCGGATTTTCACCATCCCACACAGCCACGAAGCATTCAATCACGGTTTGGCGAATGGTAAAAAAATGTCCCATGGTTCCGGCCACCTCCAGATGAGCGGAGGTGATGCCGAGTTCTTCAGTGAGTTCGCGCAGGGCAGTATCCAGGGAAGAGGCGTCTTGATCATCCATGTGGCCGCCCGGCAGCGCTACCTGGTTGCTCCACGGGTATCCCAGGGTTTCAGTTTTTAATACCAAAAGCACGTAAGGCTCGGAGCCCTTTTCATAAAGAAGCAGAATCACGCTGGCCAGATAAAACGGGTCGGGCCGGGTCACATGTTCTACCGGCGCCCGGGCAAGGTTTTGCCGCAGTTGTATAGGATCCAGTGAAACAGTTTGTATCAGGGTTTCTCTCCTGTTATTACCTGCTGTCCATAAATTCATCAAACTGCATTTTTTTATAATCGTCTGTTGAAAGATATTTCAAAAGATTCACCATCATATCCGGAGGAATAAATCCGGGCTGATTGCCTATGGTTTCGTTTTCCCTGTCAGTGAAGTGGTTGTATGGAAACTGACTGGCCCCGTACTGTCTTGCAATGTCAGGCTCGTCTTCTGCGTTGACCTTGATGGCAACAAAATCGTGGTTGAGGTTGTCTGCAACATCGCTATCGGAAAAAGTCTCATCCTCCATCTTTTTGCAGTAGCCGCACCAGTCGGTATAAAAATGGATATAGCCTTTCTTGTCGTCTTTTTTTATCTGTTCCACTCCGTCCTCGTAGGAATACCAGCTAATATCGCCGCTGTCGTCCGCATCGGAACGGCTGTCTGAAAAAGCGGCTCCCAGCCCGAGCAAAAGGACGATCAGCGAGGCCGCGACCGCGGGGTAAACAATTTTTTTATTCATTTGACACACCTCTTTATTAAAAACTCGCCCTTCTGCATAAAAACAATGCGGAAGGGTCTGCGGGTCTGTTATTCAACCCGGGCCAATGTCTTTTTGAAATCTTCGGCCCCTATCAGGCCGGCTATCCTGTCGGCCCGGTTTCCCTGTGAATCTATCAAAACCACAGTGGGCACTCCCTTTACGTCAAACCGGTTATAGACGTTTTTTGTCTCCGCATCTGCCGCATGAGTCATGTCCACTCCAAAAACCTTGAATTCTTTTAATTTTTTTGCAACCCCGGGGTCCGACAGTGTCTGCCTTTCAAGTTCCCTGCAGGGTATGCACCAATCAGCATGAAATACAATAACCATTTTTTTGTTATTTTCCACAGCCTGCTCAAAGGCGGCCCTGCTAAATTCCTCCCTGTCATAGCCAGCAGTTTCGGCAGGCAACATGAAGTATACTGATACGCCGATCAGGACTGCGCAGAAAAAATACCTGAAAATTTTAAACCAGGCAACACTCCTTGCGGTCTTATCAAATAAAACAAGGAGCAGGGCAGATATAACGCCGAATACGGGCAATGCATGACTGTCCAGGGGTTCGGGCAGCAGCGGGGCGACAAAATACACTGCGGCGCCGAGCAGCACAAGGCCGAAAATATGCCTCACCCCTTCCATCCATTCCCCTGAACTCGGCAGGCTCTTGATCTTGCCGGAAAACAGGGCGAGAAAAAGATAGGGGGTGCCAAGGCCGAGGGAAAGAAAGAAAAACAGAAAAAAGCCCTGAAACGGGTCGCCAAGTGCGGCAACATAAGCCACAAGACCCAGCACCAGAGGGCCGATGCATGGTGCTGCAATAACGCCCATGGTCAGGCCCATCAGCAATGCCCCGGCAAGACCGGTCCTGGCTCCGCCGGCAGCATCCGCCCAGTGCTGCGGCAGTCTTAATTCATAAAACCCGAACATGCTCAGGGCCATTAAAACAAAAAATACAGAGACACCAATCAAAACAGCCGGATGCTGAAGGAGCCCGCCGAAAACAGCGCCGGTCAGTGCCGTGACAACACCTATGGCGGAATAGGTTGCAGCCATGCCTGCCACATAGACAAGGCCCATTATAAAAAGTCTTGAGGTCCGGCCTTCGGCCTGCGCTCCGAAATAGCTGATGGTAATCGGAATAATGGGATAGACGCAGGGGGTCAGATTCAGCGCAAGGCCGCCAAGAAAAACGAGCAGAAGGCTAACCAAAAGGCCGGAAGATTCGATTCTCGCAGCTAAATTATCTCCGCCCCTCCCGGCAGCAGCCCCGGCAGAATCAGCACTGTCGACAGAAATTTCTGCGCCGTCGGCAGGTTTAGAAAAAAGAGGCGTCCCTGACACCGTGACGGGGATTGCAAGTTCTGCAGTCTCGGGATTAAGGCAGGTATCACGGCTGCAGGCCTGGTAGTGAAATTCCAGGGGAATTTCATATGCGCCGGGCTTTATATCAGGGTCAGCCTGTATCCTTGCTTTAACCAAAAGACCGTCTTCAAATACGCTGACAGGCTCCTGCGCGAAGTCAAATTCATATTCTGCGGCATCAGGGTATCTGACTGAAACAATGGAAAAAGGGACCTCTTCGCCGAGCTCCAGGCGGGAAGGGATCATGTAGTCGCTGTTGGGCTGATCGGAATTTATATGCCAGCTCTCGCCCATATCCATGCTGAGTTCAAGGGCAAGCCCCTGCCCGGGGCGTATCTGTTGAGAATGAGGCATCGGGGTTATGCGCAGGATTTCCGTATCAGCATCCCGGCTGTATCCGGTGGAGGAAACAAAAAAAAGGGCAAGAATTAAGATTAAGAAAAAATTACGCATTTCCGGGCCGGCTCAGCTGTTGGGAACGACGGGAGGCTGCAAGGACCGCATCAACTATACGGTCCTTTACTTCGTGGCTTTCCAGCAGACTGAGTGCGGCTTCAGTTGTCCCGCCGGGAGAAGTGACCTTTGACCGCAGTGTCTGCGGATCCTTCCCTGACTCTTCAACAAGACGGACTGCACCCGAGACGGCCCCGAGGGCGAGCCTTAACGCATCGGAACGGGCAAGGCCGAGTTTTTCCCCTGCCTCTGTCATTGCCTCCAGAAGGTAAAAACCGTACGCAGGCCCCGAGCCTGAAACCGCAGTTACCGCGTCCATTTTTTCCTCGTCAAACACTATCGCGTCGCCCATGGAGGAAAGCAGGGATTCAGCCTCCTTTATGTCGCTTTCTTCTGCCTGTTCGTTTGCGCACATTCCTGACATCCCGGCGCCCACGAGAGCGGGAGTGTTGGGCATTACCCTGATTATAGGCATTAAGGCCTTTTCTCCGGCGCTGCAGCCGGAGTAGATGAAGCTCTCAAGAGTGCTGAGAAGAATTCCCGCTGCCACTGAAATAAAAATGCGCCTGTGCGGAGGATTTTTAAAACATCCTGCATCTGCGAGCCGGCTTAAAACCGATTCAATCATCTGGGGCTTTACAGCCAGAATAACAATTCCGCATGTTTCTGCGGCCTCCTTGTTGGAAGACGCACTAGTAACCCCGTATGAAACTGCAACCTGGTCAAGGCGATCAGTGCTGGCATCGCTGATAACAATGTCTCCGGGCTGCCTGAGCCCGGCACGCAGAATGGCTCCTATCATGGCCTCTGCCATGTTGCCTGCCCCTATGAAAGCGATTTTGCGAAAGTTGTTCATTTTGTCTCCCGGAACAGCGGCTGGATTTAAAAAAACCTGTTAGTCTGAGTTGTTAATCTCCTTATAATCGCGAAGATCCACATTGTCAATCACGGCATAAACCGGAAAGGTCTTGACTAATCGGGCCAATGTATTTAATTAATTACGGGACGAAGTTTTGATTTGATGGCACCGTAAAAAGCTTTTTACCTCTCCCGATGTTTTTGCGGGAAGGAAGCCCTTCGGTCGGGATCAGTTTTTTCGCTCCTGAGCGGAACGCTCAATGTCGCTTTAAAAACCGATCCCGACCTTGGACTTCCTTAGAAGTCCAATATCTGTGTTACGAGCGATTCCTTATAATTTCACGTACAGCTAAGTACGCTGCATTCTTCGGAATCGCACAAGCCTTGATATTAAACTTTTTACGGCGCGATCTAAAAATTTAGTTTTTACGATTCTGTATTTGATTTTTTACAATACAAAATGACAAAAGGCGGCATGCTGGCATGTTTATAATCGGAAATTTTCTTTTCGGACTGGCCAAGGTCTTAAATATCGCACTGACGGTATACATGTGGATAATAATCGCCCGGGCGGTTCTGTCCTGGGTGAGCCCGGATCCTTTCAATCCCATTGTGCGGATTATCAACCAGGTAACAGAGCCCGTCCTGTCAAGGGTCAGACGGCACGTCCCTGCTGTGGTGGGCGGTATCGACTTTTCCCCTATTATTGTGCTGCTGGCTGTGGTTTTTCTCCAGGCATTTCTTGTCCAGAGCCTTATGCAGCTTGCCAATCTGATGTAAAAAAACAGCAATGATCTGCCTTATGGGGCAGGGGGAGTCTTATGGCAAAAATCGACGCCTTTTTCAAGCTGATGAACGATCAGGGAGCCTCTGACCTGCATCTGGTCGCCGGCCAGCAGCCGGCTCTCCGGATCAGGGGTGAAATCGAAAGGGTAAAGTACAAGCCCCTGGACAACGACGATCTGCGAAGCATGGTCTATGAAATCACTCCGGAAGACAAGATCAAGGTCTTTGAAGAAACCGGGGATATAGATTTCGGGTATGAAATTCCCGGGCTGGCCCGCTACAGGGCAAACATGTTCATGCAGCGAAACGGCGTGGGCGCGGTATTCAGGCAGATTCCCACCAACATAATGACAGTGGAGCAGCTGGGACTGCCGTCAGTGGTATCCAGGCTGGCAACCCTGCCGAGGGGCCTGGTGCTGGTAACCGGTCCCACCGGAAGCGGCAAATCCACCACTCTTGCGGCAATTATAGATGAGGCCAACAGATCACGAAAAGATCACATCATAACAATAGAAGATCCCATCGAGTTTGTCCACGAAAGTAAAGGATGCATTATAAACCAGCGGGAAGTCGGGCAGCACACCAAGTCCTTCAGCGCCTCGCTTCGCGGGGCCCTGCGCGAGGACCCTGATATTATTCTTGTTGGCGAGATGCGGGATCTGGAAACCATTTCACTGGCAATTGAGGCGGCTTCAACAGGGCATCTTGTGTTTGCAACCCTGCATACCTCAAGCGCAATGAAGACGGTTGACCGTATGATAGAGGTGTTTCCGGCAGATCAGCAGCCGCAGGTAAGGTCCACTCTTTCAGACGGCATAAGGGCGGTGGTCGCACAGGTCCTGTTCAAGCGCGTGGACCGCAAGGGCAGATGCCCGGCCCTGGAGGTAATGATCGCAACTCCTGCCGTGCGAAACCTCATCCGGGAGTCTAAAACACACCAGCTGGCATCCTCCATGCAGACAGGCAAGAAATACGGGATGCAGGTGCTCGATGACGCGATCATGGATCTATACAACAAGGGCTGGATAAGCGGAGAAGACGCCTATGCAAAGTCAAACGAGAAGTCAAGGTTCAGGCCTCTTCTCAAAAATCCGCCCCAGGACTTCACAGAGGCATAACACCGGCCCTTCAGGGCTATTGCCCGTGAAAACAGAGTATAAAGGATACAGGTATGCGTAAACCGGAACTGGATCATATCCTGACCACAATGCTCGACTCTCAGCAGAGTGTTTCCGATCTTAATTTCACCGTGGGAAAACCGCTGCAGGTGGAGTCGTTCGGAGAGCTTGTGCCGGTGGAGATGAAGCCGCCCTTAAAGCAGCTTACCCCTTTTCAGACAGAAATCCTTGCCCTGAATCTCATGGGCAACGACCGCAGGCTGATTGAAACGTTTATCAGGGAAGGCTCATGCGATCTGTCCTACACGCTTCCCGGCAAGGCACGCTTCCGCGTCAACGTGTTTTCCCAGTCCGGCCACTGCTCCATTGTGCTGCGGCAGCTTGAAACCAGGGTGCCGACCATTCATGAAATGGGGCTGCCGGAATCCTTCTACAACATTGCAAGGGAAAGAGACGGCATAGTGTTTGTCACAGGAGCCACGGGAACGGGTAAAACCACTTCTCTGGCCTCCATGCTCGAAGAGATAAACAGAAACAAGTCCATACACATAATTACCCTGGAAGACCCGATAGAATTTGTCCACTCCCACAAGAAGGCGACATTTAATCAGCGGGAGCTGGGCAGGGACTTTGATTACTTCTCCCACGGTCTTCGAGCTGCGCTCAGGCAGGCTCCAAAGGTAATTCTGGTGGGTGAGATGCGTGACAGGGAAACCGTCGAGATCGGCCTGACTGCAGCCGAAACGGGCCATCTGGTTCTGACCACCCTGCATACGGTTGACGCCGGCCAGACCATTAACCGAATATTGGGCATGTTCAGTACGGAAGAGGAAAACCAGATCCGGATACGCCTGGCTGACGCCCTTCGGTGGGTTGTCTGTCAGAGGCTTCTGCCAAAGGCCGGCGGCGGCCGTGTGGCTGCTTTTGAAATACTGCGCACGGGACTTCGGGTAAAGGATATGATCCTTCACGGAGAATCAGAGGGAAAGACCTATTACGACGTGATGGAAGCCGGCACCGCCTTCGGAATGAGCACTTTTGACAACTTCATTGTCAGGCTTTTTGAAAAAGGCCTCATTTCAGAAGAAACCGCCCTTGGCTATGCGTCTCGAAGATCGGTTGTCGGAAGGGGCATCGACCAGGTCAAAAGTTCCAGGGGAGAGGCCACAAGCGATATCGAGGACCTGGAAATCGACATGAGATACAACAAGAGGTAGCAAGCATGGAAATTACCTGCAAAAGCTGTGAGAAAAAAATAAATATCCCTGCCGAAAAAATACCCGAGGGGAAAAGCTTTTCAGTGCGCTGCCCGTCGTGCAGGGAAAAAATTTCCGTGGACCTGAAGGCAGGCAGCGATGAAAGCATGCCGGCGGACTCCGGATGGACCGAGCAGCAGGATTCGGATCAGACCGGGCAGGACATGTTTGCCGTATCCGGAGAAGACTATGATGCCAGTGAAAAACCTTTTGATTTTCTTGAAGAAGAAGGCAATACTGCGATGCTTCTGGAGCAGGACCCTGAAACAGCTGCCCACGTGAAGGACGTCCTGGAGGTTATGGACTATCATGTAACAACCCCGGAGAGCATACGCGAGGCCCTCCGGAAGATGAAATACCACCAGTTCGACCTGATTGTCTTAAACGAGACATTTGATTCAAGCAGCCCTGACTCCAACGGGGTTTTGATCTATCTGCAAAGGCTCAACATGCACATGCGGCGCAATACTTTCGTGGCCCTGCTGACCGAGCGATACACCACAATGGATAACATGGCGGCTTTTTTAAAAAGCGTTAATATAGTGATCAATTTAAAGGACATAAAAAGCTTCGACAGGATACTTGCCAGGGGAATTAACGAAAACGACCTTTTTTATACGGTCTACAAGGAGAGCCTGAAAAAACTGGGGCGCATCTGATTGAAAAAAGAAAAAATGCAGCAGAAAGATACCGCCAAGTCGGAAAAACAGCAGTATACCTGCAGTGATTACAGGGCGGAAATGATTCTTATGTCACTGCAGCGCAGGCTGGAGCAAAACGACCTGTCTGATTCCGAAAAGCAATCTCTTGAGGCTGAGATAAAGCGGATAAAACTGGAAATGGGGATGATCTGAACCCCGGAAACCGGCTATTCCCGAGGTCTGAACTTTTTACTTATTATCCTTAATCCCTCCAGTGTCAGCTCAGGCTCCACGGCTTCGATGGACCCGGATATTCCAGCGAACAGCGAGGCCAGCCCGCCGGTGGCTATAACCCGGGGCTCCGGCTGCATTTCCTTTTTGATCCTTCTGACCATCCCGTCAACAAGCTCAGCATACCCGTACAGCAGCCCGGATTTCATGCTGTCTGCGGTTTCCCTGCCTATTGCTGATTCTGGCGGGTTGAAAAGTTCCACGCGCGGCAGCTTGGAGGCACGCTGGAAAAGGGCCTCTGAGGATATTCCTATTCCGGGTGCTATGGCCCCGCCGATATATTCGCCCTTTTGCGAAATGCAGTCAAAAGTGGTGGCGGTTCCGAAATCGATAACAACAAGGCTTGCCGCATACTTTGCATAGGCGGCCACAGCGTTTACCAGACGGTCTGCGCCAACTTCCGCAGGGTTGCGGTAGAGAATCGGCATGTCCACTGTACCCGGGCCTATCCAGTCGGGTGAATGGTCAAGGTATTTGCGGCAGAAAGCATCAAGGGTTCTCATCATCGGCGGAACAACGCAGGAGATAACGGTCTGGCTTATTTCAGACATTGCAATGCCCTGCTGTCTGAAAAAATGGTCCAGGTGCATTTGAAATTCATCCTCTGTAAGCCTTGGCTCCGTGTGCATGCGGCAATGTGCAACCAGGGAGTCATTTTCAAAAAGCCCGGCCACGATCTGGGTGTTTCCGACATCAAGAACCAGCAGCATCACTTTTATTCCGCCTCCCCGGACAGGGTCCGGCCCAGGTTGCCCAGTGAGTCTGCAATCTGCAGGGTAGTGCGGGTCTCTGCAACGTTGTGTACCCTGATAATATGTACGCCCCTGATTGCGGCAGCCGCAACAGCAGCCTGGGTTCCGGTCTCGATCTCAGGGCTGTCAGGCTCAGGCTCATGATCCAAAGAAGAGGAAAGAATTTTACGGATAAATGCTTTTCTGGAAGGGCCGAGCATGACCGGTACTTCCAGTTCCAGAAACCTGTCTGCCTGGTTTATGATCTGCAGGTTGTGGTCCACGGTTTTGCCGAATCCTATTCCGGGATCCGCAATAATGCGGTTTCTGTTTACCCCGGCAGACACAGCCCTTTCTATGGCATCGGTTAGAAAGGATAGGATTTCACCAATCAGGTCATCGTAGGAAGGATTAACCTGCATTGTCTTGGGCGAGCCCTTCATGTGCATCAAAACAACAACAGCATGGTTTTCAGCCGCTGCCCTGCCCATTTCAGGGTCAAATCGAAGGGCGCTTATGTCGTTTACAATGCTCGCCCCTGCCCCGAGAGCCCGGCGTGCAACCGCGGCCTTGGTTGTGTCAATGGAGATGGGAACGGAAATTTTTCCGGCAAGGTGTTCGATGACAGGGATGACGCGGCGGATTTCTTCTTCAGCCTCCACAGGGTCTGAAAACGGCCGGCTGGATTCCCCGCCGATATCAAGGATGTCTGCACCCTGCTCTATCATTTTTTCAGCCTGAGCAAGGGCGGCTTCCTTGTCAAAAAACCTGCCTCCGTCTGAAAAGGAATCCGGGGTTACATTAAGAATCCCCATTACAGCAGTTTTTCCCCCGAGCTCAAGGATACGCTCTCCGCAGGGGATACTATAATGAGTCATCTGTGTTTTCCTCGCGATCAGGATTAGCTGTCTCCTGAGCCGTTTCCGGCTCCTTTTGCGCAGATGATTCGCCGGGCTCTTCCGCGCCCGCGGGGTCGGATGGCAGACTTATGCCCGGCCGCATCTCATAGATCAGCTCATCGAGTTCCTTTCCCATAACGGTTTCCTTGTCAAGCAGGCGCTCTGCCAGGGTGTTTAAGATATCCCTGTTGTCTGTGAGAATCTGCTTGGCGCGGTTGTAGCTTTCTGTTACCAGGGCAGCGACTTCGGAATCAATTTTCCTGGCGGTGTCCTCGGAATAGTCCCTGTGCTGGGCTATTTCCCTGCCAAGGAAAAGAGGTTCATCTGTCTGGCCGTATGTCAGCGGGCCGAGGGTCTCGCTCATGCCCCACGAGCGGATCATTTTCTGAGACAGCTCGGTGGCTTTTTTGATATCGTTGGCACCGCCCGTACTGATGCGGTTGAAAACGATTTCTTCAGCAGCCCTTCCGCCCATGGCAACAGCAAGTTCGCTCATAAGCTGATCCTTGAACATGAAATCCCTTTCCTCAGGCAGAAACCAGGTAACTCCGGCGGCTCTGCCGCGGGGAATAATCGTGATCTTGTTTATTGAGTCGGTATCAGGGGAAAAACGGGCCACAAGCGCATGGCCGCCTTCGTGGTACGCTGTGATTCGTTTGTCTTCCTCCTTCATTACCTTGGACTTGCGCTCCAGGCCCATGTATATCTTGTCCTTGGCATCCTCGAAGTCCGCCATGTTTACATTTTCCTTGTCTTTTTTGGCGGCTATGAGTGCAGCTTCGTTGACCATGTTTTCAAGGTCCGCACCTGAAAAACCGGGTGTCCCCTTGGCCAGGACAACTGGGTCCACGTCCTGATCGGTCGGCGTGTTTTTCAGATGAACCTGGATGATCTGGGTGCGGCCCTTTATATCAGGCATGGGTACAACCACCTGCCGGTCGAAACGCCCCGGCCTCAGCAGGGCGGGATCAAGCACGTCAGGCCTGTTGGTTGAGGCTATCAGGATCACGCCTTCATTGGATTCAAATCCGTCCATTTCAACCAGCAACTGATTTAAGGTCTGCTCGCGCTCATCGTGTCCGCCGCCCAGGCCCGCGCCTCTTTGCCGGCCCACCGCGTCGATCTCGTCGATGAAAATCAAACAGGGGGCGTTTTTCTTGCCCTGTACAAACAAATCGCGCACCCTGGAGGCCCCGACTCCCACAAACATTTCCACAAAGTCAGAGCCGCTGATGCTGAAAAAGGGAACCCCTGCCTCCCCTGCAATTGCCCTCGCCAGCAGAGTTTTTCCGGTGCCGGGGCCGCCGACCATGAGGACTCCTTTTGGTATGCGGCCGCCGAGTCTTGTAAATTTTTTCGGAGTCTTGAGAAAATCAACAATTTCCGAAACCTCTTCCTTGGCCTCGTCCACCCCGGCCACGTCGTCAAAAGTGATCTTCTGGCCCTGCTCTGACAGCATACGGGCGCCGGACTTGCCGAATGACATGGCTTTTCCGCCGCCTCCCTGCATCTGGCGCATAAAAAAGATCCACACTGCGATAAGCAGGATCATGGGAAACCATGAAACAAGCACGGATACGAACCAGGGAGTTTCCTGCTCGGGCTTGGCCTCTATTGAGACCCCGTTTTCGCGCAGGATCTTTATCAGTTCGTTGTCCTGTGGTGAATAGGTCAAAAACTGGTCCCCGTCCGAGTCGGTGGCGGTGAGTTTGTCACCCTCTATGAGGACACTGTTTACTCTTCCATCCTCCACCATGCCAAGAAACCGGGTATAGCCAACCTCCTGCTCGGTCTGCTGCTGGGTGTTGAATATATTATAAAGCATGATCATCATCAGCACGATGACGATCCACAGGGCAATGTTTTTGTTAAAGGCGTTCAATTTGTAGGTCCTCCGGGTATGACTGGTCTGTAAAAATTTCAGAAAAACAAATCTTTAACACGTTTTCCGTGTCTTCGGTGATTTTTACGCGCTCATCAATGCGCATCCCTGCAACCCATATTATGCGGCCGCCGCTTTCAACCAAGGGTATGCGGCTTCTTTGGGCAGGTTTTACCTTGTTGTTGATAAAAAAGTCCTTTACCTTCATGGTTCCTTGCATGCCAAGGGGCATAAAACGGTCCCCCGGCGCAGGGTTTCGTATAACCAGGGGGAATTCAATCCGGTCCATGTCCACCCATCCGGTTTGCCGTTGCCTGTAGAAAACACGCTCTATATCATGGATTTTGAACTGATAAAACAGAAACCGTGCGCGGATTTCATCTATCAGGATCGATTCCGGGTTTGTTTTTATTGCTTCCAATCTATATTTAAAAGGTATTGTTTTCAAGTTTCTGCCGGAGCGCGCATAACAGCGCAAGGAATTTTTTTCTTTTCTGAACCCGATTTCGTCGCGGCTCCGCGTTACGCGTACGCGGCCCGGCAGGTGGATTTGCCCTGCGCACTGGGCCTGTTTTGTTGCCATGGAAACCACTGCCTCGATGTGACTGTGTTGGATTCGTCTTGTATCTCCTTTGACCTCGCATACAGCTCTGCGCACTATCCTGCGGCAGGCAGCCCGGTGAAGGGATTGGATTTGCCCCAAAGAAAGTTGAATTTCGCAGTTTTTCGAATCACGGCGGATGACTGCCTGCTCGTAAACCTGGGTAACAAGATTCTCAATCCAATCATCTTCATCCCGCATTACCTTTGAAATACGTGAAAGCGTTCCGACTATCCGGGGATTGAAGGCTTGCAGTTCCGGGATAAGGTGGTTTCTCACGCGGTTGCGTGTAAAGCTGTTGTCTATGTTGGATTGATCAATGCAATATGAAATTTTTTGTTCCTGAAGAAACCGCTCAATTTCAGCGCTCGGGGTTTCGATCAAAGGCCTTATTATCCTTTCCCGCACCGGCGGGATACCCCCTAGCCCTGAAGGCCCGGAGCCCCTGAGCAGATTCAAAATAACCTGTTCGGCAGTATCCTGCTGATGATGGCCCACCGCTATTTTGTCAAATCCAGCTTCTCCGGCGATCTTACGGAAAAAACCGTAGCGGGCGTTTCTGCCTGCTTCTTCAAGGTTGACACCTTTTTGCAGGCCCAGAGCATGAAGACCTGTTTCTTTTCTATAATAATAGGACACATCCAGGCATTTGGCAAGTGCTTCAACAAAGCCGGCGTCCGCCTCGGCGGACTCGCCCCTTAAACAGTGATTTAAATGCGCCGCCCCGAGCCGCCACCGGTAGTCCGGGGCAAGAACCCATAGGGCGCACAACAGGGCAACCGAGTCTGCGCCTCCGGACACGGCCACGAGAACGGAGCTGCCACGCCCGAGCATCCCGTAAGCTAAAACGGTCTGCTCAACTGCCTTTATAAAAGGATGGCTGCGGCAGGCGGCCAGGTATGACTGATTGATCTGTTCCATCCCCGGGGTTCCGGTAAGGGTTTCAGGTTAATAATCTTACATACTATAAACATTGGACAGCTACAAACAAGAGGGATTTTTGCAGTCAATACCCGTTGAAACAACAAGAGGCTGATGAATCCTTTATTTTTCCGCTAAAAACGAGAAATCGGGACAGGCTTGGATCCGGGCCGGATTTATATTTAGGAAAAAATCAGATTTCGATGACAGGCTGCTACACAATAGGTTCACCGGAAAATTCAAATCTGAAAAATTGTCTCTTGAAAATGCGGCCTGCAGCCCTTATAGTGATTGTTCCGGCTGGGATAGGCGGGGTGCTAGCGGTACCCTGAACCCGAAAACCGCTTTATGCGGGGCCGAATTCCCTCCAGAGGGCATGATGCGGTTGCCGCGGGCCATT
>JAWLEU010000025.1:0-18143 GCA_041685965.1 Desulfosalsimonas sp. | reverse complement strand
AGCATGGGTGCTGCCGAGTACTTTCACGCAGGTTTCAGGAATCCTTGACTTTGAGATCACACCGCTTCGTACCGCGTCATCCAGGTCGTGGTTCAGGTAAGCGATGATGTCTGCAAAGCGCACTATCCTTCCTTCAACCGTGGATGCCATTTCCCCGGGGTCTGCGGGAATTATGTCGCCGAATCCCTTGGAGTGCTTTAAAATTCCGTCTCTTACTTCGTGGGTGAGGTTCAGCCCGGAGCCGTTTCTCTCCAAAACATCGACCACACGAAGGCTCTGATCGCTGTGATTGAAATCCGGGGAAAATATCTCCTTTAAGCCTGATTCCCCGGCATGGCCGAACGGGGTGTGGCCGAGGTCATGGCCCAGGGCAACTGCTTCGGCAAGGTCTTCATTTAAACACAGGGCCCGGCTTATGGTGCGGGCCACTTCAGCCACCTCAAGGGTGTGGGTCAGCCTGGTGCGGTAATGATCTCCCAGCGGGGACAAAAAAACCTGTGTTTTGTGCTTTAATCTCCTGAAAGCGTTGGAAAAGACTATCCTGTCCCTGTCCTGCTGAAATACCGTGCGCACCGGGCACTGCTCCTCGGGCTGCAGGCGCCCCATAGACTGCGACGCCCGCACTCCGTAAGGGGATATAAAGGCGTCCTCCCTTTTTTCAAAATCCTGCCTTATGCTCATTATGCCGCGATTCCAAAGCATTATATACACCAGAGCAAAAACAAAGTTTTTAAACCCAGTGCAATGAAACTACACTTAAAATAAACAGATAATATCTCACATTCCGGACGGCTTGTAAAGAAGCCATAGACTGCTTCAGCAATTCCGGTAAAAAAAGGACGGCCAATGAATCCGTTATCTTTTGGCTAAAGACAAAAACAGGTATGAGGGGCGGTTCCGATCCCGATTTCGATACCGATTTCGATACCGATTTCGAAAAAACAAACCTCTAACAGAGATATACCCCCTTCGGGATTTACCTGAAAAGGTTCATATTGGGAGAGGAATTTCTCTGGGGACTGGCGGAGAAAAACTCCTCCACTGCCCTGCGGGCACCCGCTATATCAGACGCCCTCCTTACCGTGGATGCAAACCTGTGGCCGTAGGTAAAATTGGCCGCAAAATAGCCGATCCATTTCTTATAACGGCGCAGCGCAAAGACGGGTTCAAAATGTTTTTCCAGCAGTTCTGTCATACGAAGGGCGCATTGGGGATATATTTCGTCTCCGGGTGAAAACCCGTCGGACCATCGGGCAAATACCCAGGGCCTGGCAATAGCCATTCTACCTAGCGCCACACCGTCACAGCCGGTGGTTTCAAGCATTCTCGCGCAGTCTTTTTGTGAAAACACCTCGCCGTTTCCGAACACAGGCACTTTTACAGCCTGTTTCACAGCACGAATATGATCCCATTTAGGCGGCCGCGACCGCCTGTCAGGCGCAACCCGGGGGTGAAGAATCAAAGCGTCCGCGCCCGCCCCGGCAAGCCTGGCTGCAAGCTCCACTGCCGGGCCGGCCGAATCCGTCCACCCTGTCCTGAATTTCACGGTTACCGGTATAGATACCGCGCTCCTGACAGCGGAAACAATCTGTCCGGCTTTTTCATGGTCCCTCAGCAGGGCAGCTCCTGCGCCCTGCTTGCATATTGCCGCCACGGAGCATCCCATGTTTATGTCCACCCCGAAAAAACCCTCTGACTCTATGCGCGCCGCAGACCTTGCCATTGCTTCTGGATCCGCGCCGAAAATCTGGCATGAAAGATGCGGCAATTCACTGTCGCGCCAGCGAAAAACAGGCGAGACTCTGCGGTTTTCCATGTGCAGTGCCTTTGCACTGCACATCTCTGTAAACATCAACCCGAATCCGCCGTATTCAGCAGCCAGCTCCCTGAAGGCAACATGGGTCAGCCCGGCCATTGGTGCAATCAAAAGCCCCGGGGCAACCTTTCTGCCCCGGATATTTATACAGCGGTCTATATGCGGGATCAATTTCCCCTCTTCATCAACAGAATTATACTGCAGCCCTTTTTCCGGTTCCGTTAAGCCGTGACCTGACATTTTTTTCATGAATCGCGGATGAAAAGCATAGCACGCATTGATTGAAAATATAAGAGGCGTCTTGAAAATCAGGGTTCAGGAAGGTAATTGTTAACAGGCGGCAAGGAGAGAGTAAAAAACCGGCGGGAAGAAATGACCTCCCGCCGGCTGCTTTGTTTACCAGCAACGTCCGCCGGAGTTGCCGTGCCAGCCGCGTCCGCCGCGGCCGCGGTCACCATAGCCGCGGTTGCCGTAGCGGTCATTGCCGGAATAGGCCTGGTAATTCTGCGCCTTGGAGCGAATCTGCTCTCTTATCTGAGACATTTCCCTCTGAAGCTCGGAAGCCCGCTCAGAATCCGGGTTTTCCCGGGCCATCAGGGCCTGATACTCGCCGCGCTTTCCGGCAAGCTCGTCGCGGAGATCAGCGGTTTCTTCCATATAGGCCTGGTTCTGGGGACCCATGTTTGCACAGTAACCGGGGCCACCTCCGCCCCAGTTTCCTCCGGGGCCTCCTCCCCTTGGTCCTGCCCATGCAGCAGTTGCAATGAGTCCGACGGTTGCGATTAATGCCAGTACGATCAATGCCTTTTTGTGTATCATTTTCTCCTCCTTTAAGCTTTATTGGGTTTGCGGTATGTAAAAACCAACCTTTTTGACAACTTAGTAGCAATCAGCGTGCCATGTTTGCAGACTTTGCATAACTTATTGATTTAAAAAGAAAAAATATAAACAAGAGGCTCGCGGGGTCTGAAATCTTGCTGGACCTTCCCGGAAATTGTATATATCTTTTACACACAGTGTGAAAAAAATAGCCGCACCCGGCATGACCCGCGTCCGAATTGTTAACAATTACAGGAAAAAAACGCATGCATGACCGGGCACAAAATTTGCAATGCAAATAGAATGCAGATTAAATCTGATACACTCGTAAAAAGTAAGTTTTCAGATGGTGCCATCAAATCTGGATGCAACTTATTAAAAACGCCGATCAGGTCTTTTAGGAAATCATGAAAACAAAAACTATCACCCCATACGTTTCTCCATGGATGATTGTAGGCGCCGCGGCAATACTGCTCGCAGTTCTGGTGGCCATGGCAGTTAACAACTACAATAGGGAAAAACGCTACATGGCCCAGATTCTTCTGGAAAAGGGCTCCGCGCTTATCAAGTCATTTGAGGCCGGCACCAGGACCGGAATGCGTGCCATGGGCTGGGGGGAGCGCCAGGTACAACAGTTAATCGAGGAGATGGCAGACCAGGCGGATGTGCTTTACATAACAGTAACAGACACCACCGGGCGCATCCTTGCCCATAGCAACCCTGACAGAATAGGCGGGCGCATTGAAAACCAACTCGAAGCAGATTTTCCGGCCTCATCCCGGGAAGAAAAATGGAGGCTCACGCATACTGAAGCCGGAACCCCGGCATTCGAGGTTTACGGTTTTTTCAACCCCTACGGCCGCGGATCAGGACGAATGCATCAGACAAACCCCATGGGACCAATGGGCGGCCCCGGGATGCGTACAGACAGGCGGGGCGGTCAGTGGTGCACGCCGGGCGGCAGCGGGGAAAACCAGCAGATGATCTTTATAGGGTTTGACCGCACCCCTTTTATAGAAGCCAGGCAGCAGGATTTCAGGAACACTGCGGTGATTTCATCCGTGGTTGTGGTTCTGGGATTTGCAGGGTTTACCACCATGCTTGTGGCCAGCCGCTACAGGACAACAAGACGGCGCCTGCAGGATACCAGCGCGATCGCAGACGAGGTTGTCTCAGGACTGCCCGCGGGGTTGATAGTGACAGACAGCCTGGGAAACATAATACTTGCAAACCCTGCTGCGGAATCAATCACCGGGCTGACTTCCGAAGAAATCCGCGGCAGGCCCGCCGGAGAAGTACTTCCCCGAAACCTGTCCAAACTGGTTGATCCGGAAAGCCCCGGTGCCCGCATCATGGAGAAAGAACTGGAGTGCAGTTTCAGCGACAGCAGGCAGGTCCCGCTGAGCGTGAGTTCCGCTGGAATTATAAACGAGGAAGGCGTATTTATAGGCGGCCTTATTATTTTCAGGGATCTGACTGAAATCAAGGCCCTGCGCCAGGAAATGCAGCGAAAGGAAAAACTTGCTGCAATAGGCGGCCTGGCCGCCGGCATTGCTCATGAAATAAGAAACCCCCTGAGTTCGGTCAAGGGCATGGCAACCTATTTCAAAAACAGATTCACTGATGATCCGGAGGCAAGCCAGGCAGCACAAGTAATGGTACAGGAAACCGAAAGGTTAAACCGCGTGATAAACGAGCTCCTGGAATTCGCCCGCCCATCACAGATCAATGCCAGGCCGTCAGACATAAATTCCGTAATTGATCACTCCATAAAGCTAATCCGCCAGGATGCAGAGGCTCAGGGAGTTGAGCTGAATACAAACAAGGCAGAGGATCTGCCTGCTGCCCACATAGATCCTGACAGGTTCGTCCAGTGCCTGCTCAACCTCTACCTGAACTCAATCCAGGCCATGGAAGGCGGCGGAAGGATTACCGCTGAAACAGGCCTTTCAGCAGAAGGGGCAGTCATGGTGCAAATCGCGGATACCGGCCCGGGAATGGCCCGGGAGGATCTCAGCCGGATATTTGACCCGTATTTTACCACCAAGTCCACAGGCACGGGCCTGGGCCTTGCAATTGTCCACAAGATCATAGAAGATCACGGCGGAAGGATTACGGTAAACAGCACACCCGGCCGGGGTACGGTGTTTTCCATTTACCTGGCAGTCTCCGGACAACAACCGGATAAAGAGGAATAAAAAATGAAACAAGGGCAAAAACCGGGCATTCTGGTGGTGGATGACGACGCAGGGCACCGGACCACGCTAAAGACAGTGCTCAAAAGCTGGCATTACCGCATAAGCGAGGCAGAAGACGGACGGACCGCGGTTGACATGGCAAAAAACACCCCCTTCGACCTGATTCTGATGGATGTCCGCATGGCGATAATGGACGGCATAGACGCCCTGATAGAAATAAAGTCCTACAACCCGGCCATTCCGATTATCATAATGACCGCCTACTCCTCGGTGGACTCCGCGGTTGAGGCCATGAAAGCAGGGGCATACGATTACCTGACCAAGCCGCTGGACTTTGACGAGCTAAAGCTCACAATCGAGCGGGCGCTGGAACACACAAGGTTAAGGGATGAAAACAAAAGCTTAAAGGACCAGCTCAGGACGCTTTCCGACACCAGGCAGATAGTTGCCACGAGCCCCGAGATGAAATCACTGCTGGAAATGGTTGCAGCCATTGCCCCTTCAGAGGCAACGGTTCTTGTCACCGGCCCCAGCGGCACGGGAAAGGAACTAATAGCAAGGGCAATCCACTCAAACAGCAACCGCAGCAGCGGACAGATGGTGACCGTAAACTGCGCCGCTTTGACGGAAACGCTGCTGGAATCCGAGCTTTTCGGCCACGAAAAGGGTGCATTCACAGGCGCTGATAAGCGCAGGGAGGGAAGGTTTGTCCAGGCTGACAAGGGCACCCTGTTTTTGGATGAAGTAGGCGAGATGTCCATGGCAATGCAGGCAAAACTTCTTCGTGTCCTGCAGGAAGGCGAAATCCAGAGGGTGGGCGGGGAAACGCAGGTTTCGGTTGACGTGCGGATTATTGCCGCCACCAACAAGGACCTTTCACAAATGGTTGCACAAGGCGGTTTCCGCGAAGACCTTTTTTACCGGTTAAACGTTGTAAACATACACGTGCCGCCCCTTTGCGAACGGACTGACGACATACCCGCGCTTGCCCAGCATTTCGTAAACCTTTATGCTGAAAAAAACAGGAAAAAGATCAAGGGTTTTACCCCACAGGCCATGGACCGTCTGCTGAAGCACTCCTGGCCGGGCAACGTCCGGGAACTGGAAAACATGGTGGAGCGAGCGGTGATACTGTCTCCCGGCGAATACATCACGGAAAAGGACCTTCCTTTAAACATTTCAAGGACGGATGAACAGACCATTAAGGCTGCCGCCCCTGAAAACACCGGCACGGGCGATTACGGATCATCACTTGATGAAATCGAAAAATCCGCAATCGTACGGGCCCTTGAAAGGGCTGAGGGAAACAAGAGCGAAGCCGCCCGCCTGCTTGGAATAACCAGGCGCACCCTTTATAACAAGCTTGAAAAATACGGCATTGAATGAAAGGAGGCCTACGGAACCGACGGACCCTTCGGATATCCGAGGATGTGCCTATTGAGGCATTGACCTTGGTGACAAGCCCCCTGCCTATGCCTGCGGCCTTATGGCGCGTGCGCCCCGGATTGTTAGGAATTACTATTTCTCCGGCAGTGACGGCATGCTAAATGCGCGAAAACGGTATTTATGGTTTTCATTTTTTTCTGATTCCTGGTAGAAAATCCGGGCAACCGAAAACAAAACAGCAAGCGGCGCAATGAAAAACCATCTCCCCATAGGCCTGATAATGGCCACTTACATAGAAGCAAAGCCATTCGTGGAAAAAATAACCTGGCAGCGCTCCGTTAAAGACCCGTTTCCTGTTTACTGCGCAGAGGACCTGACCCTTGTGGTCTCGGGGATGGGCAAAGCAAACGCTGCCGCTGCATGCGCATGGCTTTGTACAGCCAAAGCACCGGGGTGCATCATAAACATAGGCGCGGCAGGGGCAAACACCCACGGCATGCCAGTGGGGAGCATACACCATATCACGGAGGCATTTGAAACTGACCGCAGGCACTTTAAAACCGGCGAGCCTTTCTGCCACCGGCCGGACGTTATGGAAGGGTTTCCAACCGCCCGCGTTGCAACTCGCGATGAACCTGTTATCGATCCGCATGAGCGGCAGAAAATATCTTTTTATGCGGAACTCTCTGACATGGAAGGCTCAGCGGTTGTTCAGGCGGCACGCAGGTTTCAGACCCGGTGCTTTTTGTTTAAATTCGTAAGCGACACAAGGCAAGACACCACAGGAGACCGGATCGCAGCCAACATCCGCCGCCACCGCGACCCGGTCTTTAATTTTTTCATAAACCTGAGGGGGACGCCCATAAGATTATAAATTTCCGCACCCCTGTTTTAAAAAACATGTCAAAAAAGGCTGTCGCATTCCTTGCTCTGCCCGCAGTCGCCGCACCCGCAGCCGCACTGGTTCTTTGCCGTAAATTTCCGGTAAATGTTTCGAACCATGAATCCAAGCGCAGCACCTATGATTATAAATACTATTATTTCCTGTATCATTTCCCTCTCCTTTATTACCTGTCAAAAACCCAGAAGACTTCCTGCCTGGTAAACCGCAACAGCGAGTAAAAATGCCAGCACCGTGTTAAACCCCATTGAAAACAGCGCCCATTTCCATGATCCCGCCTCGCGTGCAATGCAGACCACGGCAACAAAGCAGGGGGAATAAAACATCACAAATATTATCAGGGCAAAAGCGGTAAGCGGACTCCAGTGATCAGAGTTTGAAAGCCTGGCAGAAAGCCCGGAGCTTTTTTCAGCATCCACTTCACCCATTGAATAGGCCGTGCCCATGGTTGAAACAATGACCTCCTTGGCTGCAAACCCGCCCACAAGTGCAATATTGGTACGCCAGTCAAACCCGGCCAAACTGGTTGCCGGCTCAAGGGAGGTGCCGATGCGGCCTGCGACTGAATATTGAAGCT
The DNA here is from genome assembly GCA_041685965.1 of Desulfosalsimonas sp. Lineage (GTDB taxonomy): Bacteria > Desulfobacterota > Desulfobacteria > Desulfobacterales > Desulfosalsimonadaceae > Desulfosalsimonas. The sequence continues at coordinate 10,446 of JAWLEU010000025.1, read as the reverse complement.
CTGCTCGCGCCAGTTCGGCTTGCTGGCCCGGGCCGAACATCTCGGCCCTTTGTTCCGGCAGGGTCGGAAAGCTCATCATGGCCCACAGCAGAACCGAAATTGCCAGGATAACCGTGCCGGCCTTGCGGATATACTGCCATGTCCGCTCCCAGGCATGAATTATTACGCCCTGCAGGGTGGGAAGGCGGTACGGCGGAAGCTCCATGATAAAAGGCGTAGGCTCGCCCCGGATCACGGTCATGCGCAGCAGCCTGGCAACCAGCAGAGCCCCGGCCCAGGAGATAACAGTGACTGCAAACATGACCCAAGCCTTGTAGCCCGCAAAAAAAGCGCCGATCAACAGGGCAAACACAGGCAGCTTGGCCCCGCAGTTCATAAACGGTACTGTCAGCAGGGTAGCCAGCCTCTCCTTTGGCGATTTCAGGGTGCGCGCGGCCATTACTCCGGGCACCGCGCATCCGCCTGCTATACCGCCGGAGACTATAAAAGGCATAACAGAGCTTCCGTGCAGGCCGAACACCTTGAACACCCGGTCAAGCATGAAGGCGACCCTGGCGAGGTATCCCGAATCCTCCAGAATGGTTATCCCGACAAACATTAAAAGAATAATCGGCACGAATCCGAGAACGCCTCCCACTCCGTCAATAATTCCGGAAATCACAAGGGATTTTAGCATTCCTTCCGCCATATGCGCGTCAGCCAGACCGCGAAGTGCGCCGAACCCCGACTCCATCCAGGCTGCGGGAACCTCGCTTAGGGCAAAGGTTAAATGATAAAGCAGCAGAACAACGCCTGCCATTATCACCGGACCTGCCAGCCGGTTTATGAGCACCCTGTCGATCTTGTCAGACAGGTAAAGCCGGTTCTGCTCATTGTCAACCCGCACCACGCCCTGCCGGATGATGCTTTTTATAAATCCGAAACGCTGATCCGCGATCACTGATTCAGGGTCCGTGTCCAGGGTTGCGCTCAGGTGGCTTGCCACCCTGTCTGCTATCTGTACTAGCCTTGAAGAAAGCACCGGGTCTGCCGCCTGACCCGCGGAAACTATCTGTTCGTCTGCTTCCAAATATTTTAAAGCCACCCAGCGGGCAGGATAATATTGTACAAGAAATCCCGCCTCTGAAATCAGGGGCTCCATTTCCGACAAAGCGTTGTCAATATCTGCACCGTAGGAAACATCCGGGCCTTTTGCGCGCGAAGGAATGTCTGCGGCAGTTGCTGCAGCTTCCATAAGTTGCCTTTTGCCCCTGCCGCTTCTGGCCACAGTCGGCACCACAGGAACTCCGAGCAGATCCGACAGCCGCTCTGCGTCTATGCGAACCCCCCTGCCTTCTGCCACATCGATCATGTTGAGGGCAATGCAGACCGGAACGCCCATTTCAATAATCTGCAGGGTCAAATAAAGGTTTCGCTCCAGGTTTGCGGCATCAACGATATCCACCACCACAGCGGGTTTTTCCGTGGCTATAAAGTCCCGGGCGATAACCTCTTCCAGAGAATAGGCTGTCATGGAATAGGTGCCGGGCAGATCCACAAGGGTCAGCTCCAGGCCGTTTATTTTGTAGACACCTGTTTTTTTCTCAACCGTTACACCCGGGTAATTGCCCACTTGCTGGCGCGCCCCGGTCAACGAGTTGAAAAGGGTTGTCTTTCCTGAATTCGGATTTCCCGCTAATGCAATTGTATGGCCCATTTTTGACTATTCCACCTCCACTTCTATAAAATCGGCCTCGCTGTTTCTAAGCGTCAGCGTAAAACCTGCAATGCGAAGGGCCACGGGGTCTTTCAAGGGAGCCCTTCCCTTTACAGTAAAAACCGTGCCGGGAACCAGCCCCATATCCCGCATTCGCCTTCCGAGCTCACCCCTGGCCCGGATTGCGCTGATCTTTCCTGACTGTCGCTGTTTCATCTGTCGCATGTTGATTTTCTGCATAATCCGCTGCCTCCGGAAAAATAAAATTTAAAACAAAATAAAACTGACTTAAGTTTTGTTTGGTATACCTAACTTTATTTGTTGTCAACATCTTTTTTTATAAATTTATCTTTTGTTTGCCTCTTGATCAAAAATCGGGTATGCAGAATATTGAAACGAGAAAAAAGGAGCCTGCCATGACAGGAATAGACTTATCCGAAAACCTGGAGGATTACCTGGAAACAATACTTGAACTGGAAAAAACCAACAAGGTGGCCAGGGTAAAAGACATCGCCGAACACCGGGGGGTGCTGCGCGGCTCCGTTACAGGCGCCCTGCGGAGCCTTTCGGAAAAAGGCCTTATCAATTACGAGCCGTACAGCTTTATCACCCTCACTGAAAAAGGCAGCCAGGTGGCAGGGGAAATCAACCGCAGGCACATGGTTATAAAAAACTTTCTCAGCCATGTGTTACAGCTCGACGAAACCACGGCAGAAGACAACGCCTGCCGCATGGAACACGCAATGGACCGGGCCGCAGTGGACCGCCTGGTGGCTTTTATCAAATACATAGACACCTGCCCGAGAACCGACACAGAATGGCTCGAGGGTTTTGCCAATCACCGGCAGGGCACAAAAACGGCCGCCAACTGTAAAATCTGCATGGAAAGAAGTGTTGAAAAACACGACAGGGAAAAGGAAAGCCGCTGAGTCAATCCGGGAGTAAGCACTGCTTACAAGGTTGCATTATGGACAAGATCACATTATAGAATCAAAATCCGAAATCCGAATGTCGAATTTTTGAAACCATTAACCCGTCAAAGAATATTCACTCTTTGACGGAATTTGCGAATTGAAGTATTCATTGCTCTTTCGAATTTCGGATTGCGTGCTTCGGATTTATGACCATGCGATATCCGGCCTACAGGTCAAAAACGATGACCGGGCCGCGGAAATAAATTCTCAACACCCAAACAACAGGAGTTTTGATGAGCGATTATCAATTCTATGAGGTGGTGAAACAGCCGCCGGTGGCATGGGTATATCTGAACCGGCCTGACAAGAAAAACGCCATGAACCCTCCGGCCTGGAAGGAAAGCATTCCCATCTTCGAGGATCTGGAAAGCGACAAAGACATCCGGGCCGTGGTGATTGCCGGCCGCGGTCCATGCTTTTCAGCAGGAATTGACCTGATGGGCATGGCAGGCGAACTGCCGGAACTCATGGAAGAAGGCCAGAAAGGCGGGGTAAAGTGGGCACTGCTGAAAAAAATATACGCCATGCAGGATGCCATAAGCTGCATTGAATGGTGCAGAAAGCCCGTGATTGCAGCCATCCACGGTCACTGCGTGGGCGCGGGCCTGGACATGGCAACAGCCTGCGACATAAGGCTATGCTCCTCTGACGCCCGATTCTGCCTCAAGGAAGCAGCTGTTGGCTTTGTTGCCGACGTGGGGGTTCTGCAGCGCATACCCAACATAGTAGGCCAGGGATACGCAAGGGAACTGGCATATACCGCAAAACAGTTTGACGCTGAAAAAGCAAAACAGATGCTTCTTGTAAACGAGGTGTATGCGGATCACCAGGCATTGATGCACGGAGCCCGGGACCTGGCCGGACAAATAGCTGAAAACCCGCCCCTTGCCGTGCAGGCATCAAAAGACGTTCTCAACTACGGGGCAGGCAGGACTGTTGAAGAAGGACTGAAATACGTGGCCACGATCAGCACCAACATCATCCCCTCCAGGGACCTGATGGAGGCGATTGCAGCTTTTTCGGAAAAAAGAAAGCCCGTGTTTACGGGCGAATAAACAGGCAGCGGCTCACAGATGAACATATATCTTTCCAGCCTGGGATGCGTCAGAAACCAGGTGGACAGCGAGGTCATGCTCGGCAGGCTGTCGCGGTCCGGACACCTCCTGTGCGAAAACCCTGAAAGCGCGGACGTTATAATTATAAATACCTGCGCCTTTATTGAGTCCGCGGCGGAACAGGCGGTGGACGAGATCCTAACGCTCTGTGAATTAAAAAAACAGGGCTCCTGCAGCAAAGTCGTAGTAACCGGCTGCCTTCCCCAGAGATACGGCAGTGAGGCTGCAGAATCAATGCCCGAAGTGGATGTATTTCTCGGCACAGGTGCATATGAAAACATTGAAGAGGCAGTAAACGGAAAATTGCCGGCAGGAACCTGTTTTCTGCCCCCGCCTTCCGGCCAGCCACTTCCGTCCTGGGACACGGCCCGCGTACACGATACATGGCCGGTGGCTTACATAAAGGTCATGGAGGGATGCGCCAGGCACTGTACTTACTGCATCATCCCCGAGCTCAGGGGGCCGATAAGAAGCAGGCACGCAGACGACGTTGCCAGGGAAGCCGGGCTTCTTGCTGACAAGGGGTTTGCAGAAATCATACTGGCAGGCCAGGAAACCACGTCCTGGGGCAAGGATCTCGACACAGGGCAGTCATTGGCAGATTTGCTTGAAAAAACCGCTTATGCTGCAGACGGTGTAAGGCTGCGCTTTTTGTACGGCCACCCTGAAATGATCGATGACCGGCTGTTGAAGACGGTTGCAGGGCATCCCGATATATGCAGGTATTTTGACATTCCTGTCCAGCACGTCAGCAGCAGGGTTTTAAAGCGCATGGGACGACGATACGACAGGCGGAAATTAATGGAATGCATAGATCGTATTCGCGGCGCCATGCCTGATGCCGCACTGCGCACAACCGTTCTGGTGGGGTTTCCCGGGGAAACCGATGCGGATTTTGATGAAATGCTTGAATTCGTGGAGCAGGCTGAGTTCGATCATCTTGGCGTGTTTATTTACTCCGACGCCGACGACCTTGCATCACACCGCCTGAACGGACATGTTGACCCGCAAACCGCACAGGACCGGCATGATCTTTTGATGCAGCGTCAGGCTGATATTTCACTTGATAAAAACCGGGGAAAAATAGGCAGCCGCGTTGAAGTGCTCGTGGAAGGCAGGGCCGAAGACGGCCGCTTTTACGGCCGCACCAGGCTGCAGGCACCTGAAGTTGACGGGGTGAGCTTTATAGAAACACAAACCGCAGAAATCGGCAAATGCATAAACATCCGCATTACTGACGCCGATGAATACGATCTTACAGGAGTTCCGGCATGACCGGTTTAAAACAGAAACTGCTCCGGAAGGTTGACCCGGATCTGGAAACGATTGAATCCGCGCTGATGGAAAACCTGAACCCCCACCTGGATCTTGTCAAACAAACAGCGGGACACCTTATATTTTCCGGGGGAAAACGGCTGAGGCCGCTTCTGATTGTGCTTTCATCGCGCATCTGCGGACATGAAAGCCCTTTTGTTCCCAAATTCTCAACCACCTTCGAATTTCTTCACACAGCCACCCTGCTGCATGACGATGTCATAGACGGGGCATCCATGCGCCGCGGCAAAGCGGCAGCCCACTCCATTTACGGCGCTCCCGTGACTGTGCTGGTCGGGGATTTCCTGCTGGCAAGGGCGTTATGCATCTCCGCGGAAACTCAAAATCCCGAGATCATCAAGGTGGTCTCTAACATGACAGAAGAAATGTCTCAGGGTGAAATCCACCAACTGCTCAAAAAGGGCGACATTCACATCACGGAAAAAGACTACATGGATATCATCCGCTGCAAAACCGGAATTCTCATAGAAGGGGCCTGCCGCACCGGTGCCATTCTTGCAGGGGCGGGCCAGCAGGAGAAAAGCGCCCTGACCGCCTACGGCAGACACCTGGGGCTGGTATTCCAGATAGCAGACGACCTGCTCGATTATACAGCTGAAACCTCTGAGCTTGGAAAAACAGTGGGAACCGACCTCAGGGAAGGCAAGCTGACCCTGCCTCTTATTTACGCACTAAGTCAGGCGCAGGGTGGGGACAGAAGGTTCATGGAAGCGATAATAGCTGATGAAGACTTCAGTGAAAACGACTTTAAAGCTCTGCTCGATCTGCTTGAAAAATATAACGGACTCGATTATGCTCAAAAGATGGCATCGGACAATCTGGCCCGGGCAAAAAAACAGCTTGAAATATTTGCCCCCTCAGAGACCCGCGATATTCTCGAGACCCTGGCCGACTATGCCCTGCACAGGAGTTCTTGACACCCAGCAGTGAATTTAAAGGGGCAAACAGACAAGGATACAGGAAATCATGAAAAATTTTTTTTGTGCAGACATAAAAGCCGTGTTTGCTGCCGGCATAATGTTTACCCTGATTTTTTCAGCAGCCGCTGCCCAAGGCGCAAATGCCGGGCCCGAAAACCGTACCGTGGTGGCCTTCGGCAGCAGCCAGGACACCAGTGATGCGTCAGACTCAAGAAACAAGGCGGTATCTTCGGCGATGCGTTCTGCCGTGCACAGCGCAGCCACGGGCCTTTTGTCAGAAGAGACAATCAGGGAGAACTTCGAAACCCTGACGGAAATACTCGACGAAAAAAGCGATGATTTCATCCGGGACTACCGGATTCTTGAAGAAGCCGGGGTAAAAGACAATCATCAGGTTCTGATACGGGCAACTGTATCACACGACAGAATCAGGCAGGCCCTCAAAGAAGAAGGCATCGAAACCGCGCCCCCGGAGCTGCCTTCAATTCTTTTCATGATCGCGGAGAAAAACCTTGACGACCTGGATTTTGATTACTGGTGGCGCAGCGGATACAGGGGGTTTTCAAATCCTGCTGCAACCCCGTCGATACGACAGATCTTCCTTGAAAATGACTTTACAGTGATAGACCCCCCGGCTGACAGGACAAGTTCAGCAAAAATGCTCAAAAACCTTGAGCCCGGCGCCGAGCCTGCCGACTATGAGGCATCCATAGTTGCAAGACGCCTCGGGGCAGAACTGGTTGTAACAGGCACTGCCACGGCGGAAGCCACCGCCAACCGGATGGGCGAGGATATCCGCACCTTCAGGGCCGGCGTAAATCTGCGCGTAATTGATGCGGAGACCGGTGAAAAACTTACCACAATCAGGGAGCAGGCCATTACGGTCAGCCGGGATGCGGAGAAAGCCGGCAGAAACGCAATGGCAGACGCCGCCTTTCAGGCCGGAAGGAAGCTTTCGGACCGCATAGCCTCAATCCGGCTCCAGGACTCGGAGGCCGCGGAACAGCTTATAATCAGGGTTACGGGGGATCCTGTGCTGGAGCACCTTGAAAAGCTCCGCAACGCGATTAAACAGCAGTCAGGAGTATCAGGACTGCACACCACGGACATGACCGCTAGATCAGCTTCCCTTGCAGTAGATTACAGAGGCACCGCCCAGGAGCTTGCCGACGATCTTCTGACGCATTCCTTTGACTCGTTCGGCATCAATATAAAAGACATATCAGAAGAAGAATTGTCCGTGGAGTTGATCCTGCAGTGAGCCGCAGGCGCCGCAGGCCATTGTTTAAAACATTGTGCCTGCGGCGCAAAACCCCTTCTGTGTTTTAAAAAATCAGTTGCGAAACCCGGAATTATCCGGTAAAAATTCCAGTTAACGCAAACAGGAAGTATGCTGCCGGCAAAGGAAAAACAGGCCGTCGTCTCCAGACAGCAGTAAAACCTGCAACATCAACCCGGAAGGTGCTGAAATGCAATTCACCAAAGAACAGAAAATGATCCAGAAAACCGCCAGGGAGTTTGCCAGAAGAGACCTGGAACCGCTGGCGGCAGAACGAGACAAAAACCACGAATACCCCGCTCAAAGCCTGAAAAAAATGGGGGAGCTCGGCCTTTTGGGAATGCTGGTTCCCGAAGAATACGGCGGCGAAGACCTCGACACCCTGTCCTACGTTCTGGCCATGACAGAAGTGGCTTACGCATGCGCATCAACTGCAGTGATAATGTCTGTGCACAACTCCATCTGTTGCGGAAGCCTTCTCAGGTTCGGCTCTGAGGATCAGAAAAAGCGTTATCTTGTGCCCATGACCGCAGGGGAAATAATCTGCTCTTTTGCACTTTCAGAGCCGGAAGCAGGCTCTGACCCGGCCTCCATGCAGACCACTGCTGAAAGGGACGGAGATTTTTACGTTTTAAACGGCACCAAGCGATGGATCACGGGAGGCGCCACCTCGGGGCTGTTCATAGTGCTTGCAAGGACCGATCCGGACGCAGGGCACAAGGGAATTTCTGCCTTTCTGGTCACCCGGGAAATGGAGGGATTCGCCACCGGGAGACTCGAGGACAAGATGGGCCAGTGCGCCTCTGACACGACTGATCTTGTTTTTTCAAACTGCAGGGTTCCGGCTGATCACCTTCTCGGACAGGAAGGCGAAGGCTTCATTGTTGCCATGTCGGGACTGGACGACGGCAGGATCGGCATTGCCGCGCTTTCCCTCGGCCTGGGCCAGGCTGCGCTTGACCAGGCATCTGATTACGCAAAACAGCGCGTGCAGTTCGGCCGCCCCATAGCGGAAAACCAGGGAATCCGCTGGATGATAGCTGACATGGCAACTGATGTTGAGGCCGCCCGGCAGCTTGTCTATAACGCGGCGGACAAAAAGGACCGCGGAGAAAGATGCAGCAGGGAGGCCTCCATGGCAAAGCTGTATGCCTCTGAGATGGCCAACCGTGTAACGGGCCAGGCCCTGCAGATCCACGGAGGCTACGGGTATACAACGGAATTCCCGGTGGAGAGGTTTTACAGGGATGCGCGCGTTCTGACCATTTACGAAGGCACATCCCAGATACAGAAAATGGTTATAGCCAACGAAGTGCTGGGGGACAAAAAAAAGCGCAAAAAATAATGCCCGGGTAAGATCACAAAAAAGAAGTCACCTTACGTCCACCGAACTTGCGATACGCTCGATGGTGTTTTCCACGAACGCCGGGTCATTAACCCTGACCTCAATTGCATTGTTAGGGCATGCAGCCGCACACCTGCCACAGCCCCTGCACAGGTCCCGGTCAATTTCAGCCTTCTCCCCGCGCAAGCGAATTGCATCAACAAAGCAGATCCCCCGGGTGCAGCGGCCGCAGCCCGCGCATTTATCCGTTACCTCAACGCTGATCCCCGGCATCCTGGAGACCTTTTCACCAATACGCCCGTCCACCTCCGGCAGCACCCTCCACAGACAGCAGCACGGGCAGCAGTTGCATACGGTAAGCAGTTTCTGCGCAGGGCCTGTACCCAGCCATAAAGCATCCAGCTTGTTTCTTCCCATCAGGTGCACAAGCCCGGCCTCTCGGCAGCGCCGGGCATGCCTGAGGGCTTCTTCCATGCTGACCTGTCTTCCGAAACCCGGATTTATATGCCTGGCTGCCTCCCCCATGAACAGGCACCCCATGTTTTTGGGATAATCGCTGCATCCCGAGGATTCCCTGCATATGCAGAAATCCATCATCCAGAGAAAACCCGCCTGCCTGATAAAGTGTTCAAGGACCTTTGACGGCACGGGCATGCTCCGCACGCCTCCTGCGTCCGCCGGCTCGTTTATTTCAAAGACCCGGTCCCGGGGCAGATACAGCATATCATCGTTTTCAAACAGCATGCGGTAAACCAGGGGGCCTAAATGACGATTCCGCGTAAGGCGGGACCAGAAATACCTCTGGTGATAGGCCATCCTGATCAGCGGCTTTATCCAGTAAGGAGTGGTCATGGCTCTCCAGCAAGACGCATTTTTACACACCCGGAAAAATCATATTATATTTTTGTTTGAATACGTTTGACAGCTTTTTATACATGCTTTTAAGCTTTGCCGACATTGATGAAATTTTCCGCCCGGCCATAAAAAAAGGCCCGCGGAAATGTTGCTGTCCGCAAGGCCTTGTTTTTAATGGTAGGCGCGAGCAGACTTGAACTGCTGACTTCTACCGTGTCGGGGTAGCGCTCTACCACCTGAGCTACGCGCCTTTGATTTTAAGAAAAATATATCAACACCTGCTGCCGTGTCAAGGGAAAAAGCCTGCATAAAAGACTTGATCTAAATCGCTTCAGCCGGTAAACATGCCCTATGATTATACGCAAAGCCACCATAGAAGACATCAAGCCCATCCACGCCATGCTCAAGCATTACGGCGCCAAGGGCCAACTGCTGGCCCGTCCACTGAGCCGCTTATACGATCATGTGCGGGATTTCTTCGTTTGCGAAGATCCGGAAACCAAGCAGATAGTGGGATGCTGCGCGCTGCAGTTCTGCTGGGAGGATCTGGCGGAAATACGATCCCTTGCGGTTGTTGAATCGCATGCGGGCAAAAACATAGGCACACAGCTTCTGGAAGCCGCCTTTGAAGAAGCCCGGGTTTATAAAATAATGAAACTTTTCACGCTTACCTACAGACCGGACTTTTTCAAGAAATTCGGCTTTATAGTTATTGACAAGTCAGAACTGCCGATAAAAATATGGGCGGACTGCATACATTGCGTCAAATTTCCGGACTGCGACGAGACGGCCCTGCTCAAACATATATGAGGCTCAGTGCTCTCTCTGATTCATAAGTTCGGTGACGAATTGTCTTGGTCCTATCAAACCAATGAAAGAGGCTTTGACTTGATAAATCCGAAATTCGAATATCGAAATTCGCGCGCG